>JBBRUT010000001.1:0-90417 GCA_038247555.1 Phycisphaerales bacterium
CGCGGTGAGCGAAGGCGCGACGCAACTCACCCCGGCGAAGTCGCCCGAAGCCAAACCAGTTGAGCCGACGGAGGGAGCGACAGGTGCGCGTCCTGATGCCGGTGGCAATGCGGGGGGTGGTGCGGGCAGCGGTGCGGGCAGCGGTGCGGGGCCTGAACCAGAACCGGAACCCGAGCCCGAACCCGAGCCAGAGCCCGAGCCAGAGCCAGAGCCGCAGCCAGAACCTGAACCGGCGACGCCGCCGGCGCCACCCGCGCCGGAGACTCTTGGCTTCCGGGTTAGCGCGTGATTCATGCCTTGATGATTCAAATGTCCCCCTGCCTTGCTGAAGATATGGGCCGCGAACTCGGCCTTGGAGTCCATAAGATGACGCTGGAACTTTGCCCAACGCGTGTCCGACTGAGTGTCGGAACAATTCTGCTGTGTGTGGGGATTGCGGTGAGCGCGGCGAAAGCGCAGAACGGTTCAGCACCAGCGCCGGCGGCGGCGGCTCCGGCCGCGCCGGCGGCGGAGACACCCGCGGCCGTGGAAGCAAAGCCGGTTGAGTCGTTTGACGAGCGTGGACGGCGTGTTGTGTACGGCGAGCCGATGGCGCTGGCATTCAAGAGCGCGCGGGTGGAGAACGTGATCCCGTTCATTGTGGAGACGACGGGGAAGGTGGTTCTGCCGCAGCCGGATGTGCTGAGCCGTCCCATCACCGTGCTCAACGACCGCCCCATCCCCCGCGAGCGTGCGCTGGACCTGGTGTTCATGGCGCTGCAGCAGAACGGTATTGCTGTGGTGGAGACTCCGGATCTGATCCTACTGAGGGATATCGGGGAACTGGATCGTCAGGATGTGCCGGTGATCGGTCCGGATACGCGCTTGGAGAAGCGGACGGATTACGGGACGATCGTGGAAAAGGTGTTTGCGCTCAGCTATTCCTCGGCGGAAACGCTGGGTGAGGTGGTGAAGGCGAACCTGCCGAGCTTTGCGAAGATCACGGTCGATCCACTGTCGAACCAGATCGCGGTGATGGCGCATGTCGGTCTGTTGCAGCAGATCGAACGGAAGGTTGAGTTTCTCGATCAGCCATCGGCGGCGTCGCTGCTGACTGAGACGTTCCATCTGCGGTATGCCGATGCGGAGCAGATCGCGACGAACATCCGCGATCTGTTTGCCCAGACCGCCGCGAACCGCGGCCAGCAGGGAAATCAGAACCCATTCCAGCAGATGTTCCAGCAGCAGCAGCGCGGCGGGCAGCCGCAGCAGCAGGGGCGCGGCGGGGCACAGAACACGCGCGGCGGTGCGCAGGCGGCCCAGGAGGGCGGCGCCGGTACGAGCGCGAACCTGCGGGTGACGGCGAACTCGCAGCAGAACGCGGTGACGGTGCTGGCGGAGAAGCAGATTCTCGAACAGATCCGGGCGCAGATCGCGGATTCGTGGGACCGGCCGGTCCGTGAGGACACGGTTGCGCCGCGGATCTATGACCTGAAGAACTCGGATCCCATCAAGATGCGGGATGCTTTGCGAGAACTGTTTGGCCAGCCGGGGACGGGCGGGGGCTCGGCGTCATCGGGGGTTGGCAGGCTTGCGGGGCAGTTCTCATTTGAGGCTCTGCCGGAGCAGTCTCGGCTGATCGTCATCAGCAAGTCGCCTGATAACCTCGACACCATCGACAAGTTCGTGGCGGATCTGGATCAACCTCAGACAGCGGGCCTGCCGCAGATCGTCGAGTTGAAGCACGCGACGGCGGAGGAGCTGGCCGAGCAACTGAACACGCTGCTTTCGCAGGAAGGGACGCTGGCGCAGATCCCCCGTCAGGAAACGGGGCTGACAGAGGGCAGCGCGGGGGCATCTCCGTTTGCGTCGGATCAGGCGACGACGACCAACAACCAGCAGGCAGCGGCGGGGACGATGCAGTTCTGGTGGCAGCGGGCACGGCCGCCGACAACGACGGCGGGGTCATCGAACCTGGTGTCGAAAATCCGCATTGTGCCGGTGTGGAGGCAGAACGCGCTGATGATTCTGTCGCCGCCGGAGTATTCGCAGTCGATCGTCGATCTGATCGCGCAGCTCGACAAGCCGGGGCGACAGGTGCTACTGAAGGCGGTGATCGCGGAGATCAGCCTTGAAGATGCAACGGCTCTGGGGCTGCGATGGTCGAACTCGCCGATCACGCCGACGCTGGCGGATAACTCGGTTTCGCTTGGGGCGAACACGGCTGGCCAGGATGCGGGCGGGATCTTTACGGGTACGCAGAACAACCTGCTGCCGGGGCTGTTTGATACATCGGTCCTGAACGTGGGTGTGAACCTGAACCTGCTGCTGCAGGCCCTGGCGCAGAAGACCGGGGTGAACATCCTGTCAGAGCCGCGGATCTTCACCAGCGACAACCAGGAGGCGGAGTTCTTTGCCGGTCAGGATGTGCCGTTCATCACGGACTCGCAAACGACGGATAACGGGGCCCTGACCCAGAGCTTTGACTATCGGGCGGTGGGGCTTGCGCTGCGGGTGCGGCCGCGAATCACACCCAAGCGGGATGTGGACCTTCGGATCAACCTCGAGCTGTCGAGCCTTCAGCCCAATCAGACGCTGTTCGGCGGGTTCATCGTGGATCGCCGCGAGACGACGACCCACCTGATTGTCAAGGACGGCCAGACGGTCGTGGTTTCAGGAATCGTGCGATCCGAAGATTCCGACATCCTGCGGAAGGTGCCGCTGCTGGGTGATATTCCGCTCATCGGGGCGTTGTTCCAGTCGACGGAGCGGACCAAGTCGACGACGGAGATTGTGGCGTTCATCACGCCGATCGTGATCGAGAACCCGGAAGAGACGGACTCGGCGACGAAGCCGGATCGGGACCGCCTGCGGGAGCTTCGCAAGGAGCTGGGCAAGGAGGTTCCGGAAGGTCCGAATCCGGATTCCCAGGTTGTGCCGACGCCGCCCGACGCTACGACGCCGGGCGTGAAGGACGAAGCTGTGCCGGCAAAGGCACCGGCTAGGCCGGCGAAGAAGAAGACAGTGGAGCCTCGCTACGGGTATGAGCCCTGAGCTGATGGGGCAGTTTGACGGTCCTCCATGGTGCGAACCATCGCAAGCGCCCTGACACTTGCCGCGATCGCGGCGACAGGGGCATCGTGCGCCTCGCGCCCGCTGGTGCCCGAACCGGGGGAGGTGTATGCACGCTCGGGGGTGAGCCGGGCGCGGCCGGTGTTGCCGCCGGATGCGCATTCGGAGGCGGGGGCGGCATGGCTGCGTTCGCGGCGGCTGGTTTCTCTTGGAGATGTTGAGTACGACGGGCTGGCGTTGCCGCTGATCTCGCCCGATGCGCGGTTCATTGCCACGCAGGTGGGGCCGACACCGTCGTGGGAAACCGTGCTGGCGGAGCCGGGGGCGGTGGCGTCGGCAGGGAAGATTCGCGTGCTGCGAGCTTTGCCTGGGGAAGCCGCGCCGCTGCGGCTGGAGTATGAACTGCCGCGGGGCGTGCTGCTCGGGCGTTCGGTCTCACGGAATGGCTTTGTGGTGGAAGTGCCGGCCACGGGTGCATCGCGGCGGGGTATCGGGGTCGTGGAGTGGGAGACGGGGCGGGTGGAACGGTTGACGGGGGAAGAGGCGGATTGCGCGTTTGGGACGCTTGGGCCGCGGGGGGAAGTTGCATATTGCCGGCGCGAAGTGGGCGGGAGCGCGTGGTCCGTAGTGCTACGGGACGCGGATGGCGCAGAGCACATCGCGGCGATGCCGGGGCAGTCGCTGGTGTTCCCGCAGATTGTGGACACGCCGCGGGGACTGGTGATCTACGCGCTTGTCGTCGCTGGGGAGGGTTCGCGCAGCGAGCCGCTGAAGCTCATCGCGTTTGCGGCGCAGAGCGGCGAGGAGCCTGGAAGACTGATGTCGCTTGGGAGCACTGCGCTTGCACCGGCATCGACGATGTTTGATGCCTATCAGAGCGTGGCGGCACTCCAGACAGGCGGCGCAGGATCGGCTGCGTCGACGGATGCCAGCGTGGTGGTGTTCTCCGCGTTGCATGACGCCGCGGCCATAGCGAGAGTGGATGAGAAAGGAGAATCGGTCAAGATTCGCCCGTTGGTGCCGGGGACATTCTCGGCGACACTTTCAAGCTTCGGCGGCCGAGAAGGGGTTGTTGCATGCACGCTGGCGGACACGTTTTATCTGGATGTGCCGGGGAGGCGTGCCGCGGGGGGGGGCAGGGAGACTACATATAGACCGGCCCTGGTCTGGCCCCGAATGGGGGTCATCCGGCGAACTGGGGATGCGGAATGGCCGTACTGCGCATTCTTTATGGAGACGGGGGGGGTGGGGAATCGGCTGGAGGGGGTGTTGGTGGGCGGGTTCGAGGCAGGGAAAGTGGACTAAATCGGTTTTTGATAGGGTTCATGCAGTACTTAATCGCTGTCCCAACAAGGATTTATAGCCACTTTAGGGGTTGTGCGGGCGAAACCAGTGTTAGGACCGCGCAAACTCCGCTTCGATTTCAAATAGACGGTTGACACTCCCCCGAGCTTGATGTATCTTCTCCCTCGTCGTTGTTGTGGCTTTTAAGTACTGCCCTCAATCCAAGATTCGAAGGAGATTCCTGTGAAGAAGATTGCTCTGTCTGTTCTCGCTGTCGTTGCTTTCGCTGGTGCGGCCAACGCCCAGAACACCATCGAGTTCCGCTGGGTCGAGCGTTCCGGCCAGGCCTCGATCGCCCCCGGTGCAGCCCCCGCTGCTGCGGCGAACACGAACAGCAATACCGACGCGACCATCTGGCTCGTGCTCGAGGCCCGTCTGAACACGACCGATCCGAGCATCCGCGGCCTGGCCGGCGGTGCGGGTTCTGTCTCCACAAATGATCCCCAGGGCAACAATGCTTGGAAGCTCACCGGTTCTGGCCGTATCAACAGCCAGGCTGGTGCGACTTCCTCCCCCGGCTTCGTGTTCCCCACGGCCCTCCCCACGCAGCGCGGTATTTTCGAGCCTTTCCGCCTCGTCGCCAACCTCGGCGAAGTCGCGACCGGTGTCCCTGATGATGCAACGGTGAGCCCCGTGAACGCCAACATCGGCCAGATCGCGTTCGCCACCGGTGGCTCGGCGATCGGCGCCCTTGTCGATGGCGATGCGACCGAGGCTCAGTTCGGCCGTAACAACTTCATCCCCGTCTACACGTTCCAGATCGACTTCACAAACTTGGCTGTTCGCTCGGTCATGTTCACTTCTGACATCTCCTTCGTCGCTTTCAGCATGTTCGATGCCAACAACATTCCCAACACAGTTACTGGCGTTCAGAGCCTGCCCGTTCCGGCTTACACCGTGTCGATCGTCCCCGCCCCCGGCGCGGCCGCTCTGCTCGGCCTCGGTGGCCTCCTCGCTGCTCGTCGTCGTCGCGCCTAATCAGCCTTCGGCTTCGCTAACAGTTTGAATCTCGCAGGAGCTTCGGGTGTCCCCCGAAGCTCCTGTTGTTTTTTGCGGAGGGCACCACTTTCCTCAAGCAACCACAAACCCACCAAAACAAGCGGGTCTGCGCGCAACTTTGTCTTCTCATCCACCGGCCACTACTCAAACCGCACGCGGTTCCGCAGCACACCAAACCCTCCCCCACTCCTTACCCCGCTGATCTCCACCTCCACCACGTCCCCGTGCTGGAGCCACTGTGGGGGCGTCCGGGCCATCCCGACCCCACCCGGTGTCCCCGTCAGGATCACCGTCCCCGGAAGCAGCGTGAGGCCCTGGGAGAGCTCGCTGATGAGCGTGGCCACCGGAAAGAGCATGTCGCTGGTCGGGGCTTCCTGCATGACCTTGCCGTTGACGCGGGTGGTGAGGCGGAGGGCCTGGGGATCGGGGACGGCGGCGGCGGGCACGAAGTTGGGGCCGAGGGGGCAGAACGTGTCAAAGCTCTTCCCCCGCCAGAACTGGCCACCGGAACCCTGCTTCTGCCACCACCGCGCCGACACGTCGTTCGCGCAGCAGTACCCCAGCACGTGGGAAAGAGCTTTCTCTCGCGGCACATCGCGTGCCGCCGTCCCGATGATCACCGCGAGCTCGCCCTCAAAGTCCACCTGGTCCCCACCCTTCGCCGGATCCTGACACGCCTTGGGAACGACGATGTCGTCCCCGCAAAGCACCGCCGCGGCGGGGTTCTTGGTGAAAACCAGAATGCTCTCGGGCGGGGCGAGGCCCTGCTCCTTGGCGTGCTCGGCGTAGTTTCGGCCGATACCCAGGAAGGTGTGGAAGGGGATGGTGGCGGCGTTGGTGCGGACGCCGACGCCGAGGGAGGTGCGGAGGAGGTTCATGGGCGAGGAGTGTACTGCGGTTCCGGGAGGCGGTAACTGAGTCAGAGGGCTCAGTTCTCTTCGGGGGCCGGAGCGGGCGAGAGTTCGACGTTCTGGTTCGCGGCATCTTCGGCCGCAGTCGGGGGCACCGACGGCGCATCCGGGTCCGGGGCTTCGGGGAGCGGCCGCGGCAGGTTGTAGACGAAGTCGAGCGGGCCGGTGGCCCGGAAGGGTGTGACCGGATGCCGATCGCCGGGAGCGCCGGTGTAGCCCTGGTTGTCCACGCCGTCTGGACCGCAGGAGTACAGCAGGTAGCTGCGGCGATGCGGGTCGGCGGCGGCATCGAGCAGGCGATAACCGAAGGGCTTGTCGTTCACAGAATCGAGCGGAAGAGCGGGGAGAAGGCTCGGGGCGAGCGCGGCGAGAGAGTCGGGATAGGAGCCGGTGCGGGCGCGGTAAATCTCCAGCGCGAGCATGATGCGCGTGGCGGCGAGCTCAGAAGCGATCTGGTCGTTGGATTCGAGCGCCTTGCCGACCGCCGGGACCATGAGTTCCAGAATCTTGAAGCGATCGAGGCCGGAGGTCGGCTCCGGTCCGGTGAGCGCAGAGCGCTCGGTCCGCGTCATGGATGAGAGCTTGACGAAGTAGTCGTAGATCTCGTTGGTCTTGTCCTCGGTCTCGCGGCGGCTGGGCTGGATCAAACCGAGGACGTTGAAGGCGCGGCTGCCGCCGGAGGTGACGCCGGGCCCGCCGATGGGGGAGCCGAGTTCTTCACCGAGGCTCGCCGCGGCGGAGGGAAGAAAGCGGCCATCGCCGCTGCCGTTGTCGCTGTAGGTCCGCTGGATCATGTCGAGCGTTGAGAATCGCTCGCCGTCGAACGAGCCCGCGGCCGAGGGGAGCTTGTGGCTGTCCATCGCGGCAAGGAGGTCCAGGGCGATCTGCTCGGACAGTGGTTTCTCGGTGATTTCCTTGCGGAGTTCGCTGCAAGCCAACGCGTTGATCGCGACGGCGACAAGGTTGTCGATGAGCGTGGTCTGAGAGCCGATAAGGCGGGCACTGGCGAGCATTTCCTGGAACGCGGCGAGGCGCTTGGCTTCGTCGCCCGCCTGTGCGGCGAGGAACATGCGGGCGGCGTTCATGCGGGCAAGCTGGCGGGCGTGGCCGAGTTCGGGGAGGAGGGTGAGCACGAGCGGGCCGCTGGAGGGGTAGAGCCTGGCGGCGTAGGGGATGGGCGGAAGCTTTGCAAGCTCATCGAAGCCGCCAGCGGCACGGAACTCTTCGAGCCATTCGAGGCAGACTGCCCGGGCCTGGTCGGCGGTGAAGGTATCGCGCCGGGGCTTGGCATCCGGGGAGTAGAGGAATGTGAAGTCGAAGGTATCAATCGGGAGATCGGGGTGTCGGGCGGCGACGACGGTCCGCGCGGCCTCAAGCTTCGCGGCGATCTCGCTGATGAGGCCCCAGTTGTCGGGTGCATCGGCGGGCATGTTCTGGCGCGTGCGGGCGAGCTCGTTCGCCTTTGCGCCGTAGTTGATGCCGATCGTGGGGTTGGCGGTGATGAGGGTGATAAGGAAGCCCGCGACGAGAAGAAGCAGCAGGAAGCTCGCGATCAGCACAATCTTGATCGGCGTGAGCCAGGGCTTCTTGGTCTGGGCGGCGTTGTGCCAGGGGTCCATCGGGAGGCTCCGGTGTGTCGAGCGGGAAGCGGCACCGTCGGTGAGTACTGATGGAACAGGTAAGGCCGAGGAAGGTGGCGGCGTTGCGGAGTGAGTCCGTGCGAAGAGATCACGCAAACAAAGGTTCGCAGACCCCCTTCAGAAGTTCCCAGCACTCCGCGTCGCGACGGTGCCGCGAGAGCGGTGCCTGAAGGCCGGGCTGCTCAGTTCTCAACCGCCCAGCAAGCCACATCCTGCCGGTCGCCGCGAGGGCGGAGGATCGGGCGTTCGACGCGGCAGCGGTCCATGACCAGGGGGCACCGGCCGGCGAAGGCGCAGCCCTTGGGCGGATCGAACGGGCTGGGGACATCGCCCTGCAGGATCGTGAGCGGGCGGGACTCGCGCTGGTCGGGGTCGTCGATGGGGTTGGCGCCGAGCAGGGCGCGGGTGTAGGGGTGCTTAGCCTGCGCGTGGAGGTCATCGCACGGGAGAGACTCGACGATGTGGCCGAGGTACATGACCAGCACACGGTCGCAGAAGTGCTCGATGACTTTGAGGTCGTGGCTGATGAAGAGGATGGTGAGGCCGAACTCGCGCTTGAGGTCCATCATGAGGTTGAGGACCTGGGCCTGGATCGAGACATCGAGCGCGGAGACGGGCTCATCGGCGATGAGGAACTCGGGTTTGAGCGCAAGGGCGCGGGCGATGCCCAGTCGCTGGCGCTGGCCGCCGGAGAACTCGTGCGGGAACTTGTCCTTGGAGTCCTTGCGCATGCCGACCTTGGCGATGATCTCGTCGATGTAGTTTTCCGTTTGCGCTCGCCCACCCGGGACAACCTTGTGGAAGTCGATCGCTTCCTGCAGCAGCTTGCGGACGGTGAGCCGCGGATTCAGCGAGGAGTAGGGATCCTGGAAGATGATCTGCATGCGCCGGCGGAAGGGCATGAGCTCGGCGTGGGAGAGCCGGGTGATGTCGGTGCCCTCGAAGGTGACGCTGCCGCTGGTCGGCTCGCTGAGGCGGATGATGGCCTTGCCGAGCGTTGATTTGCCGCAGCCGGATTCTCCGACGACACCGACGATCTCGCCGCGATTGACATCGAAGGAGACGCCGTTCACGGCGTGGACATTGCCGACGATTCGGTTGAGGACCCCGCCGCGGACGGGGAAGTGCTTGACGAGGTTGCGGACCGAGAGGAGCGGCGCGGCGAAGCTTTCACCAGGTGGCGGAGCTGGCTCGGGCAAGGGGGCTGCTGCGAAGGACGGAGCGCGTGTGATCATGGGCGCGCTCCCGGGCTGGAGGTCATCGCAGCGTGCGATGCCGAGGTGACCGGCGCAGCCTGGCTGAGTGGGAAGTGGCAGCGTTTCAGGTGCGACTCGCCCACGCCCTCCGCAGGGAGCAGCTCGGGTTCGGTGTCGCGGCAGAGTGGCTGGCAGCGTGCGCAGCGGTCGGCGAAGCGGCAACCCTTGGGGAGATCGAAGAGGCTGGGAACGATGCCCTCGATTGTCGGCAGTCGCTTGCCGTGTTCCTTCCGGCCCGCCTTGGGTATCGAATCGAGCAGGGCACGCGTATACGGGTGCTGCGGATCGTGGAAGATCCGGCGGACGCCCCCCACTTCGATGACGCGACCGGCATACATGACCGCGACACGGTCGCAGACCTGCGCGACGACGCCGAGATTGTGCGTGATCAGGATGATCGCGGTGTTGAGGCGCTTGCGGAGGTTCTCCATCAGCGCGAGGATCTGAGCCTGGATGGTGACGTCGAGCGCGGTGGTGGGCTCATCGGCGATGAGGACGTCGGGCTCGCAGCACAGGGCCATGCCGATCATTACGCGCTGTCGCATGCCGCCGGAGAGTTGGTGGGGATATTCATCGACGCGGCGCTCGGCGTTGGGGATCTCGACGAGCTTGAGCATCTCGATGGCGCGGCTGCGCCGGGCGGCGCGGCCGAGATCGGTGTGGTACTTCAGGGCCTCATCAAGCTGCCAGCCGATCGTGAAGACGGGGTTGAGGGAGGTCATCGGCTCCTGGAAAATCATGGCGATGCGGTCGCCGCGGATGCGCCGCATGGTGCGGTCATCGGCGGTGGCGAGGTTTGTGCCCTCGAACATGATCTGCGAGGAAGGGTCGATGATGGTGGTGCGCTCCGGGAGGAGGCGCATGATGGATTTGCTGGTGACGGTCTTGCCGCAGCCGGATTCGCCGACGATGCCGAGCGTCTCGCCGGGGTAGAGATCGAAGGAAACATCGTCGATGGCGGTGACGATGCCGCGATCGGTGCGGAATCGCGTCGTCAGGTGGCGAACGGAAAGGATGGGGGAGGGTGTAGTCATCGCAAGGTGAGGGATCAGCCGACGTGTTTGGGATCAAACGCGTCCTGAAGCGCATCGGACACGATGTTGAACGCCAGGACGAGAACGAACATGAACACGGTCGCGGCACCGATCTGCCAGAAGATGCCGTTGATGACCTCCTGCGTGGATTCCTGGATCATGCGTCCCCAGGAAGGGCCGACCTTGACGCCGAGGCCGAGGAACGAGAGCACGACCTCGAACTTGATCGCGGCAATGAAGAGCAGCGAGAAGTTGATGAACATCAGGTGGACGGTGTTGGGGATGACGTGCTTGAGAAGGATGTAGAAGCGGCCGAAGCCGATGGCGGTCGCGGCCTGCACGTACTCAAGCTCCTTGAGCTTGAGCGTCTCGCCGCGGATAACGCGGCAGGGACCGATCCAGAACTCCATGCACATGGCGGCGTAGACGGGCACGAGCGCGAGCCAGGGGTTGGAGACTTTGTCGAAGACGCTGCCGGAGAAGGCGTAGACGAGCACGGCGAGCAGGATGAGCTCGGGCATGCTGGAGAGCGTGGAGTAGAGCCAGACGACGGCGTGATCGACCCAGCCGCCGAAGTACGCCGCGGCCGCGCCGAGGAAGGTGCCTACGAGCACGGAGATGATGGCGACGACGATGCCGACCTGGAGCGCGACCTTGATGGAGAAGATGACGCGGAGGAAGTTGCTGCGGCCCTGACGGTCGGTGCCAAGGGAGTGGAGGAGGGACTGCTTGAGGGACTGCCAACCCGAGAGCGGCGCGAACATCTGACGCACGGCGCCTTCGAGCCTGGCAATGGTCGAAGGGACATCGATCGAGTCGGGGTCGGGGGCGCCGTCGTCGAGCGTCGGCGGCTCGGGGCTGTTGAGATCATCGAACTCCGAGAGCTGGTCGTAGAGGTCTTCGGACTCTTCAATGAGCGTAGAGAGACGGTCGAGTTCGGAGTCGCTATCCGCCGTGCCGGGGAGGATGTGCAGGAGGCCGTATCGGATATCGGTGAAGCCTTCGCCGTTGTTCACGGCGCGCTTCACTTCGCGGGTGATGATGCGAGCGGCTTCGACGCGTCGCTCGTTGGTCGCCGGGATGCCAAAGCCGTTGATGGGGGTTGGCCAGACAGGCTGCTCGACCTGTGCGTAGGTGATGCCGGCGCGGCCGGGGAGAAGATCGCCAAGGGCGACCCAGCCACCGACAAGTGCATAGAGCACGATGATGCCGAGCGCGGCGACGGCAAGGCGGTTGCGACAGAACTTTCCGACGCCGCGGCTGGCTTTCAGGCGTTTGAACGCAGCGATCATGCGAGCCTCACCCGCGGATCCACCAGCGCATAGAGCACATCGGTGAGGATGTTGGTGAGGATGAAGAGGCCAGCGAGAACGGCGGTGAAGGTCTGGATGATCGGGAAGTCTTTGTTGACGATGGCGTCGATGAGGAGCTTGCCCATGCCGGGGATACGGAACTGGTACTCCATCACGATTGAGCCGGTGATGAGAAAAGGGATCGTGATCATGATGCGGGTGATCACGGGGATCATCGCGTTCTTGAGCATATGGACAAAGATGATCTTGTGGCGGGGCGCACCCTTGGCGACAGCGGTGGTGATGTAGTCGCGGCTGGTTTCCTCAACCATAACCGCGCGGTAGAAGCGGGCGTCGTAGCCCATGCCCACGACGACGCCGATGATGACCGGGAGCGCGCAGTACTTCACCCAGTTCTGGATGCCGGGCTCGTAGCCGTTGCTAGCGAAGAGCTCGAAGCCGAGCTTGCCATTGAGCCAGGATGAGCCGAAGACCTGTCCCAAAACGATGAAGACGACGACACTGATGCTCATTCCGAGGACGACGAGGACCATGAGGGTTTTGTCGAGAACGCTGCCGCGATATGCGGCGGAGAGCAGGCCCACAAGGATGGCGATCGTGGCGGTGAGCACGAGGGCGGGAATGGTGATCTTGAGCGTTGGCCAGACGGCATCGGCGAGCTTGGCGCCGACGTTGTCAGACTCAAACTGCCAGGAGCGGTAGGGACGCTCGGCGGTGCCGAAGTCGAAGCGGAGGATGCGCCAGAGGAACTCGACGTACTGCGTTCGAAGGGGCGGGTAGAACCCGACGCGGCCCACTTCAACGATCGGTTCGATGCCGAAGGGTTCGGCGGGATCCTCGATGCCGATCGGGAGGAAGGGGCGATCAAGGCCCATCGAGGCCTTCTTGAGGAGCGCAGTCTCGGCGGTCGCGTTCTTGCCAAGGTAGGCCGAGACAGGGTCTCGCAGGCGGAGCGCACCCATCATGATGAGGATAATGCCGAGGTAGACGGGGATGGAATAGAGCAGTCGCCTTGCTACGTATGACCACATCGCGGGGGCTCCGTGGTCAGCGTGGGGCGGAGGCGTCGACATCGAGATACTTGAACCAGTTGTAGAAGTCCTCGCTGGGCTTGAAGTTCTTGAGGAACGGGTGGGCGAGGTAGAAGCGTGTACGGGCCATGGACCCGACAAATGGGACATCGGCGATGACCATATCGCGCATCTGTTCGATGATACTGGTCCGCTCCGGGCCCGGCTTCATGACGATGATCTGCTCGTAGAGCTTGTCGAACTCGGGCCGGTCGTAGTTGTAGTGGTTGGCGCCGGGGGCCTTGTTCCTTGAGTAGAACAGCGCGAGGTTGTTCTCGGGGTCCGGGTAGTCTGAGCCCCAGGCGAAGCCGAACATCTGGGCCTTCTTTTGATTGATGGCTTCGATCAGCTCTGAGAAATCCACCATCTTGGGGTTCAGCCGGATCCCGATCCGCGCGAGCTGGCGGATCTCCGCCTGTGTCTGCTCGGCCTGGTTGCTTCCCTTGGAGGTGTAATACTCGATCTCCGGGAGGCCGCGGCCTTCCGGATAGCCCGCCTCGGCGAGCAGCTCGCGTGCTTTGCGAAGGTTCGGCCCACGGAAGGAGTTGGGTGCTTTCCCATTCTTCGGGAAGCCGTCAAGCGGGGGCGGGATGGGGCCGTCATACACCACATTGATGCCGTTGTAGAACGTGTCGTTGTGCTCATCGAGATCGACAGCCAGGGAGATGGCCTGGCGGATCTTGGTGCGCTTCTCGTCATAGCCGCCGAGAATCGGATCCTCCATGTTGAAGCCGCGGAAGATGAAGTCCAGCAGGGGCACGGCCTCGGCTTGGATTCCATTGTCGCTGTACTCCTTCGTCAGACGCTTTGTGCGCTTGACAAACGCCTTCTCGAAGTACTCCGCGGGGACCTGGACCAACGCGATTTTGCGGTCCTGAAAATCCTGCCACATCACGGGGTCGGGTGTGTAGAACGTGAGTTCGATGCGGTCGAGCAGAGGGAGCTTCTGTCCCGCCGAAGCGAGGAGGCCCTGCTCCTTCTCTTTGGGTGTTGCCTCGGAGGGGTAGAGTTCGGTGCGGTAGTTGGGGTTGCGGTGGAGGATCATGTTCTGCCCGGGCTTCCAGTCGCTCTCGTTCTTGAGGATGAACGGGCCGGTGCCGACGGGGTGCTTGCCGAGCGTGTCGCCGTATTTCTCGACGGCTTCGCGCGCGACGATGCTGGTCTGGAACATCGAGATGACCCAGCCGAAGCGGACGACGGACTTTTTGAGGATGACCTCAAACTCGGTGTCGCTGAGCTTGCGAAAACCTTCGACGGGCGCGGCGTAGTCAAACGGCGGCGGCGGCGGCGGATTGGGCTCACTCTTGCTCGGCTGGCGCGTCGCGAACTTCTCTTTGAACTCATCGAGTCCGAGGATGGTGTCCTGAAGAAGCCAGTAGTTCTCGTACTCATACTTGGGGTCAGCCAGCCGCTTCCAGGAGTAGAACACGTCATCGGTGGCGAGCTTGCGCCCCTTGCCACCGGGGAAGCACGCGTCATCGTGGAAGAAGACATCGTCGCGCAGCTTGAACTTCCAGACCTGCTTGCCGTCGGCTTCATCGCTCACCTTCGGCATCTCAGCGAGCAGCAGCGGCTCGCTGACATCCTCGTAGCTCGTGACTGAATCCGGGCGCACGAGGTACTTGTACTGCAGCAAGGTCTCATAAATCTGACAGACGACCTGATTGTCGTAGGACGTGGAGCCCTTGGCAGGATCGAGGCTCTTGGGGCCATCGGACCGGATAGGCAGGCGAGCGAACTTTTCGCCTGTGGATTGAGCCGCGACTGGGCTGAGGGCGAGCATGGCGACGAGCAGACCGACTGCGCCGGCCAGAAGCGAACAAGTGGTGCTGGATCGGGGCCTGCGCATCATGGATTGCACTCCGGGACTCGTGGCGAGGGAAGGGTCGCATAATCGCGACCCAACCAGTTGGCTATCAAGCACTGACCCGTCGAATCGGTGGGGCAGAAGGGTGATACTACTCGAACGGGAGCAGATGGTACCGCTCAAGGGGCGGTCAGTTGGCAGCTACAGAGGAACGACGGCGAACTTCGACGCGTCCATTGGTGGTGCGGATGAGGGAGCGGTTCTCGCTTCCGCCGCGGCGGACGAGGGCCCATTCTCGTTCATCGTCGATCTCGACTTCGCCGGAAACGCCGACAACCCGGACGCGGCCGTTGAAGGTTTCGAGTCGGAGGTCGCCGGTGAAGCCGTCGCCGATCTCGAGCTCGACGCCGCCGTTGGCGGTGCGGATGTCGACGGGGCCGGCGTTGAGCTCGGAGAGGCGGACATCGACGCTGCCGTTGGTCGTGGCGATGGCGACGCGCGCGGTGACATCGTTGATCGTGACTTCGCCGTTGCTGGTGCGGACGCGGCAAGCACCGTCGATTCGATCAGCCTGAACAAAGCCGTTGCTGGTGCTGATCTGCACATCTCCGGCGTGGTCGGCGAGAATGATCTCGCCGTTCCCAGAACTGAGCTCCGCCGCGCCCCCCAAGCCGGCGACATCGATCCCGCCGTTGCCGGTATGAACGGTGAGCGCGGAGCATCCGGGGAGATCGACTTCGAGGATGGCGGCCTCGCCTGGCTGTCGCCACCCGATGGGCCAGTCGACACGGATGCTGAGCGCACCGACACGGTCTGTTTGCATGACAACCTGCACCGCCGCGAGCCGATTGGAGCCCTTGCCGCGGATGTCGGCGCGGACGCGGGCGGGGCCATCGACGCGGCGGACCTTGACATCGCCGCTATCGCCTTCGATGACGACCGCGTTGGCGGGATCGAATGGAACTTCGGCGTCGAGCTGGCGATTGGCGAAGGTGGTCGCGGTGCTTGAGGCGGCGCATCCGCCGGCCGCGAACGGGGCGAGCAAAAGGATCGCCAGCAGGAGGAACTTGATTGCGCAGCGCGGGGTGATCATGGGGGCGGTCTCGGGGTACGTACTAGAGAGAGTCACCTCAGACAGAAAGGCGATCGAGTTCCGCGGCGACCTCGTTGGCAAGCCGGCCGATGTTGTCAGGTGAGAAATCCAGAGAAAGGTTGGCGGCCTTGAAGAGCTCTGGGAGTGGCTTGGAAGCACCCAACGAGAGCGCCTTCTTGTACGCACCGATCGCGGCGGCGGGTTCGTCGCGGTAGTTCATCCAGACCTGGATGGCGCCGAGCTGAGCGATGCCGTACTCGATGTAGTAGAACGGAACGCCGAAGAGGTGGAGGATGCGGTGCCAGGAGGCGCCAAGAACATCTTCGAAACCGGTCCAGTCAAGACCTGGGGCGTAGCGGAGATGCAGCTCTGCCCACTTGGCGTGGCGGTCGGCGATGGTGTGCTCCGTGGTGTACATCCAATGCTGGAACTGATCAACAAGCGCGACGGTCGCAAGGCTGAAGAACAACTGCTCGACATGCACGCGGCGGGCCCGCGCGGCATCGGCCGGGGAGTAGTACTCGCCCAGGAACGGATGCGCAAGCAGTTCCATGCTCATGGAGGCGACTTCGGCAAACTCCAGCGGGAGTTCGTTGCGGTAGTGGAGTAGAGGATCTGCGCGGCACAGAAGCGAGTGGAAGGCGTGCCCGGCCTCGTGCACGAGGGTTTCGACATCGCGCTGCACCCCCACGGCGTTCATGAAGATGAACGGGACGCGTGCACGCTCGCGGCTGGCCTGATAGCCGCCGGGCGCTTTGCCCTTCCGAGACTCGAGGTCGAGGCAGGGCTTGGCGTTGGCGGGACTACTCAGGTGGGCGAAGAGCGAAGCCAGCGATGGGTCCATCTTTTCAAACAACTTCTGCGTGCGCTCGACCATCTGGCGGGAATCTTCGAACGGCTTGAGCGCTGGTCGGCCCGTGGGGTCGACCTGCGAGTCCCACGGCCGGAGCGGGGTGATGCCCATGGCCCGGCTGCGGGCGGCGCGTACCTTGAGAACAAGCGGGACGACGTGCTCTTCGACGCCGCTGGCGTAAGCGTGGCAGTCTTCGGGGGTGTAGTCAAATCGCCTTCTGGCGATGAATGCGTACTGGCGGAAGTCCTTGAGACCCGCGTTGGCCGCGACCTTCCGGCGGAGCTGCATCATCTCCTCGAAGATGGCATCGATGCGGTCCTTGTCGGCGAAGCGTCGCTGGGCGACAAGGCGCCAGGCCTCTTCGCGGGTGGCGCGATCGGGGTCTTCGTTGAAGACGGCCATCTGGGAAAGGGTGCGTTCCTTGCCGCGGAACTGCACGGTCATTGCGCCGCAGGTTTCGGAGTACTGCTGATCGAGCTTGGAGAGCTGGGTTTCGAGGGCGATGTTCTCGGGCCGGAAGAGCTCGACGGCAGCGCGGAGATCGCGGAGGTAAACAGCGAAGCGTGCCTGATCGAGACCTTCGACAAAGGGGGATGTGACGATGCGGCGGTCGAGATCGAAGGCGGCCTGCTTGAGCTTGGGCTGGACGTTCTCGACGTGCCGCAAATAGGCCTGCTGTGCGCCGGCGTCGTCGGTGTGGCAGGTCATGTTGATGTACAGATCGGTCGCGGCTTCGCCGGCGGCTGCGTCGAGCTCGCTGCGATCGAGGATGAGACGGCGGAGGCAGTTGGCGCAGTGCAGGTCGCGGGCGAGGAGCTCGGCGTAGAGCGGCTCGAGCTCGGGCCATGATGCGGCATTGAGGCCGGCGGGGACGATCTCTGACGATGGGGCAAATTCTGCGATCATGGCCTATTGAATGCCCGCCGCGGATAGAAGGCATGGGAAGGATCGCAAACCGGGAGGGATTAGGCCGTGGGGGGGATCCCGGCGGACTTTCCAGAAGCGACCCACGCGGCGAGGTGGGCTCCCAACTCGAGCGTCATCCACATGAGGAAGTGGGCAAGGGCGATGAGCGCTGCGCCGAAGCGGTCCTTCTTGAAGAGGAACCAAACGATCAGGAAGTAGGTGGCGATCGCGGAACCCCAGACCAGCAGCATGGCGAGGAAGGCGATGGGAATGGGGAGGCGGAGAGAAGAGACTGCGTAGAAAATGGCGATGGCGAGAAACATTCTCGCGGCGGCAAGCTCGAGCCGGGTGAACTTTTCTTCCGACAGCTTGGAGGCGACGATGACCGCGACCACGCCGGTGCAGGAGTGAATGGCGATGTTGTAGAGCGTCATGGCGACGGTACCCAGGACAACCCAGGCCCCCCACTCTCGTGCGTTAACTCCGGAAATAATGAGGGCGGCGAGCGTGATGAACACGCCGCAGGTAGCGACGACCTGCGCGCTGCCGCGGCCGGGGGTGACAAACTCCTTCTCGCCAGAGGTAGCGGGGAGCGGCGCGACGACCTGTCCGATCTCTGGCTCTCGGATGACGTTGGCCTTGAGGTCGTAGCCACAGTGGATGCAGATCACGGCTTCGTGCGCGAGCGACTTGTGGCAGCGCGGACAGTCTTCGTCCGCGAGATCCAGCGGGAGGGGCGCGGGGGGAATCGCGGCCGCGGGTCGGGCTTTGGCGGGAACACCGGAGGGAAGAGGATCGATGGGGAGTTCGGGCGAGGACCCGCCGGCGTTCTGTGCATCATCGGGCATGGTCAGGGTCCTTCCTTGGGGTCCGATTCGAAGCGGGCGGAGGCTTCGAGCAAAGACATAAGCAGTTCGGCAAGACGTTGTTCGGGGTCGCGGGGGAGGGCTTCAACCCGGTGGATGGCACGGATGGTGAGGTCCGGCGCGAGGATGAGGAAGGCCGCGGCGGATTCCGGCGCGATGCGTGCGAGCTCGGATTCGGCTCCGGCAAGTCCGGCAATGTGAATACGTTCTGGGGCGTTCGAGGCGGCGTGATCGAGGATGGCATCGTCCGCGGGGCTGGCTGCGTGCCACAAGATCGCGAGCCCGGCGCCGAGCGGGACAGCGGCGCGATCCGGAACACCGTCATTGAATGCGGCGAGTTCTTTCGCGAGCGCGAGGAGCGTCTCGCTTGCGATCGAGAGATCCGGCGGTGGTGTTGCAGGAAGCGAGAGGCCGCCGATAAGCACGATAGCGAACTGCGCCGAGGCAGCACCACGGCGGGTCGCGCTCCGGACGGCGGCTTCGGCGGCGGAGCCCGGAGTGGGTGTGAATAGTGTTCCAACGACGGATTCGGGTTCGTTCGCGGCGAGCTGCGAGAGCGATGCGACCGTACCCGATCCGCGAGGGGCGAAGCTGAGCGTGGAGAGGTCCGCGCTACTCGGGGCGTGCTCGATGGTGATCGTGCGGAGGCGGGCCGGCTGCGCGGAATCGCCGAGGATGAGTTCGAGCCGGCGGATGCGGCCGGTCGCGGCATCGACGGTGAGCTTGAACGTGCCCCCTCCCCCCCCTGCCGCCGTGATCTGACCGGCGAAGATCACGTTGCCCGCGCGCTGGCGGAGTTCCGGCGCCGTGAAAACCGCGGATGGCCCGTAGGGCGTAAGGCTCAAAGGTGGCGCTTGAGCGCCGGCAAAGTCCAGCGAAACAAGCGGCAGTGGCGGGAGACACTGCGCGAGTGTCTCGGCGAGACCTTCACGATGAGCATTGGCGATGAACAGCGGGCTGTCCGGACGATCGAGCACTGCTCGCACAGTTCCGGGCCGAGCTTCGATGAGCAGTCGGCCTGCGCGGATGACCGCACGCGCGATCGACTGGGAATCGGCGGCGGGCTCGAGCCGCAGGAGCAGCAGGCTTCGGCGCGGGGGAAGTTCTCCCTGCCGAACACTCACGCGAAGGCGCTCGGTTGTGGGTGCGGCCAGGTAAGCAGCGCGAACCTTGTCGAGAACGGCTTGACTGCTCGCCGCGGCGACGGCAGCATCCGCGGGTGAAGCGTCGTTCTGGCCCAGGACCGATTGCTGAGACAAGAGCCCGATCAAGGCGATCGCACAGAGGCGGGCTTGGAAAGGGATGCGCACAAGAAACGGTACGCGAGTGAGGTTCATGGGGATGTCAGAGCGAGGAGCAAGCTTTCGACCGTGCGGCTGTGACCGGGCACGATCCAGTTTGGCGCGATCTCCGCGAGCGGCTCGAGCACGAAGAAACGTTCGTGGAGCCGCGGATGCGGAATGGTGAGTCCGGGTTCGTCGATCACCTCGGACTCAAAGAGGAGGAGATCAAGGTCGAGGGTGCGGGGCATCCAGCGAGCGGGCTCGGTGCTACGGTCGCGCCCTCGGGATTGCTCGATGCGGTGAAGGTGGGAGAGGAGATCCCGCGGCTTGAGCTTGGTAGACAGGATCGCGACGGCGTTAAGGTATGGCCCGCCAGCGTCGTGACCGAGCATGCCGATCGCAGCAGTTTCCCGCACGGAGGAACGAGCGGTGAGACGGGTTCTGGGGAGCGAGGCGAGTTCGGCGAGGGCGGCCACGATGTGCCCGGCCCGGTCACCCAGGTTGGACCCGATCGCAACTGCGGCTGTGCGGAACTCTGGCAAGGTAGATGAAGGGTACGTGCGCCCAATGAAAACGGGCCGCGGAAGGTCGCGGCCCGTCTGGGGAAGGTTCAGGATCGGAGGGTTGTCATTCGACGGGTTCGAGCTCGCGGGCACGGTGCTGCATCTGCGCCTTGAGGCGGGCGAGAATGGAGGAGTGCATCTGCGAGACGCGCGACTCGGAGAGATCGAGGGTAGATCCGATCTCCTTCATGGTCATTTCCTCGTAGTAGTAGAGGACGACGATGAGCCGCTCTGCGCGAGAAAGGCCCTTGGTGATGAGGTCCTTGACGTCCTTGCGCTGGATCTCGGAGAACGGGTTGCGCTGGGATTCGTCCTTGATGACGTCGATCTCGCGGACGTCCTTGTTGCCGTCAGACTGGAAGCACTTGCGGGTGAGGGAGAAGGTGCCCACTGCGCTGGAATCGCGCTTGAGCTTGTCGAACTCCTCGCCGTCGATGTTCAGCCGCTTGGCGAGTTCATCGTCGGTGGGGTCGCGCCCATTGGCCTTGGCGAACTGCTGGCGAGCCTGTTCGACCTTGGATGTGCGGTGGCGCACGAGGCGGGGGACCCAGTCCATGGAGCGGAGCTCGTCAAGGATCGCGCCGCGGATACGCGGTGCGCAATAGGTTTCGAACTTGACGCCTCGATCAAGGTCGAAGGCATCGATCGCGTCCTTCAAGCCAAACAGGCCGACGGACATGAGGTCCTGAATGTCGACCTCATCGGGAAGGCGGGCGTAGATGCGCTCGGCGTTGTAGCGGACCAGATGGAGATACTTCTCCATGAGGTAGTTACGAATCTCAACGGACCTGGTCCGGTGATATTCCTCCCAGACAGCCTTGGCGGGCCAAGTGTCGTAGGGCGTTGGTTTCTTTGAGGGTTCTGCGTGCTCCACCGCATAGCGGGACGAAGAACGCGTGTGACTACCCGAGGCTCTCATCCTGGACATGGTCAGCTCCTTGACCACCGCGCAAATGAGCATCGCTGCAACCGTTGAGGCGATGCGATCATCCGTTTTGCCCGGCCCATCCATGGCCCAAGCGATACGGATTATGACAGAAACGCACAGAGACGCAAGCCATCCATGGCATGTGGAAACAACTGTGGAAAAAACTCAAGAAGTCGCCGCACTTGCGGCCTTGGACTCGAAGGAGCCGCCCGGATCGGAGGGGTCCGGGGAAGATTGCTTATGAGCGGCGATGGAGTCGGAGATGACCCGCTCGACGACCGCACCGATACCAACACCGAGGAGCTGGCAGACGAACATGCTGACCAGGGCGCGAAAGATCACGACTTCGCCCGGGTTGTCGGCGGCGATGCCCGCAACGACGGCGATGGCGAATGCGCCAAGCCCGCAGCAAGCCCCGACGACTTTGGTGAGTACTCCGGCAGACACAGGAAAGCTCCCAACAGCGATTCGGACCGAGACTCGGGCCGCGAAGTCGGTGTGACAGCGCACGGACTTGAAGCTGCACCCAGTCAATCGGCAGGGGAATGAATGAACTTCAGTTCACATCCGCACGATTCATGAAGATCGACCACGCAGGATGCGCGCCAAAGCAGTCCGAAAACCGGGCCGGTCTTGCGCGGGTGCGAATTGCCGCTTCAGGCCCAACTGGTGGATGATGTTCTCGGCAAGAGCCACCACATGACGTGCCGCCGGGCAGTCGGGCGCATGGAGCAGGAACGGCCTGCGAACCCGCACAGATTGCGCAACCCGCAGATCCTGCGCAATCTCTCCGAGCATGTGGATCGACACGCCCAAGAAACGTTCACAGACAGCGCGAAGACGCGCGTGGACGGCGGCGGCTTCGCCGGCTTGGCCGGCCTGATTCACCACGAGGCGCAAACGAGCAGCCTGCTCAGTTTGCCACTGACCGCTCTCTGCCAGAATGAGGCACTTCACCAGGGCGTAGGCGTCGGCGATAGAGGTGGGCTCGGGGGTGGTCACTACGATGCCCATGTCCGCCGACTCAACGAGGCAGGTGACGCTTCGTCCGACGCCTGCGGCGGTGTCGACGACGAGCACATCGGCATCACGTTCGAGCTCGCCGACGATCTCCAGCAGGCGGTGCTGCTGGGTCGAGGTGAGATCAGCCATGCGCGAGACACCGGCCGCGCCGGGGAGGAGACGGAAGCCGCCGGGCGCATCGATAAGGATGTCCGACGCGGATCGGCGGGCCCCGTCGTGCACTGGGATGGCGGTGATGACGTGATTGAGCCGCGCCGCGGGATTGAGCCCGCAAAGCACATCGACATTGGCGGTGCCAAGATCGGCATCGATGAGCACGACGCGGAGGCCCCGCTGGGCGAGGGCGATCGAGAGATTGACTGCGAAGTTGGTCTTGCCCACGCCTCCTTTGCCGGAGGCGATGGCGATGACCTTTGCAAGTCCTGTCCGAGCGGGGGCTTGCGCATCCTCCGCGGGTGCAGGACGAGGCGAAGCGACGGCGGGCTCGCCGGTGGAAAGCTCGACCATCCGGCGCAAACGCGTGGCCTGATCATCGACTTTGGCGGCGGCCGCGGCAGCATGATCGAGTGCGTGCTGCACATCGGTATCGAGTACGCCGAGATCGAAGTCGCTGGTGCTGTTCAAGCGGCACCTGCCGTGACGTTGCTTTCGCGGGCCGGGATCGCATCGCCATCGGCGAGGCAGTTGTCGAGGATCATGCGCGCGAGACGGTCGGCTCGGCCCGGCTCGATGTGGTCTGGGACTTCCTGGCCGGTGGTGAAGAACGAGAGCGGCAGGCCCTGACCGGGAGACATAAGCCCGGCCTGGGCGAGGCGGCGGAGCACGTTGGCGACGACACCGAAGTTCACCGCCTCATCGAGCTTGGTCAGGAGAATGCGGTTGGGCTTGACGCGGGCGAAAGCCTCGGCGGTCTGCACGAGCACCTCTTCACCGGAGGCGGTGGAAAGCACGAGGTGGGTTTCGTGCGGGCGGGCAGCATCGAGAAAGTGCTGGAGCTCGACGAGCCGTTCAGAGGCGTTCTGGCTGCGGCCGGCGGTGTCGATCAGCACAATATCGAACGACCGGAAGGACTCGACCGCCGCGGCCATCTCTGCGGGGGTGAGAACAACCTTGAGCGGGAGCCCGATGATGCTCGCGTAGGTGCGGAGCTGCTCGACAGCGGCGATGCGGTAGGTGTCGGAGGTGATGAGGCCGACAGAGCGGTTCTGGCGGAGCTTGTAGGTTGCGGCGAGCTTGGCGACCGTGGTGGTTTTGCCGACACCGGTTGGGCCGATCAGGGCGATGGTGTGCGGGCGACCATCGGCGGCCTGCCGCGGAGAGGTGATGCCCTCGGCGACTGGGATCATTGCGCTGAGGTGGCGAAGCACGGCGGAGCGAACGATCTGTTCATCGCCGAGTTCGCCGATCGAGAGCTCATCGCGGACGGCGGTGAAGATGACGTCGGCGATCTCACGGGAAACCTGCGATTCGAGGAGGCGGAGATAGTGGCGGAAGAGGGTCTCGGGCATGTTGGTCGCGGCGGGGGCGAGAGCGCCGACCGGGGCGGCCTGGAGGACCTGATTCACAAGGAGCTTGATGTCCGCGAGTTCGCGGTAGAGATCGCTCTGGGCCTGAGGGGTCTGCGGAGCGAGAGCCGCAGCCGTGGCGAGCGAGCTGCCAGCGCGGCGGGCCCGGACCTGCATGGTGGTCGCGGGCGCGGCGGGCGGCTCCGGCGGACGCGGCGCGGGCTGGGCAACTGGAAGTGGCAGTGGCTGTGCTGCGGATGCTGGCTCCGCGGGCGGGTAGGCCACGGAAGGAGCAAACGCGAGC
This sequence comes from Phycisphaerales bacterium, assembly GCA_038247555.1. GTDB lineage: Bacteria > Planctomycetota > Phycisphaerae > Phycisphaerales > UBA1924 > JAHBXL01. The sequence continues at coordinate 23,750 of JBBRUT010000001.1, forward strand.
GCAGGGCGCGACATGCGCTGATATGCGGCGGCCGCGGCGGGCGGAGAGACAAATGTCGAAGGGGTCTGCTTTCGAGGAGCGGCCGCGGTCTGGGGTGTACGGCGCGGCCGGACGCTGGCTTGATCAGACGCGGTGATCTCGATGACTGAGCGTGCACGCCAGCCGAAGATGCCACCCACCCGTGTGGAGCGCGTGTGGAGAATAACGGCATCACTGCCCAAGTGACGCTTTACGAGCGCCAAGGCTTCGGCCATGCTGGGTGCGCGGAATGTCCGGACGTCCATTGTCGCCATCCATGGCTGCGGAACTGGTGCGCATCCTGCGCACCGGAGAAGTCAGACGTGATTCTCGAGGCTATACCCTCAATCGTCAAGAAGTGAATGTTTCGTGGACAAGTGGGGGATGAAAGTGAAACTACGCGGCGTTTGCCACCTGCTGGCCGAGCGATGCAGCGACTCCGGAAGGAACGCCGACCATCGCGACGGACTCGATCTCGACGCCGTTGACGATTTCGTTGTATCCGAGGACCGCGGCGTTCGGGAGGTGAGGCTCAATCAACTGCCGGACAACGGCTCGGATCTGCGGAGAGGCGAGGAGCACGGGCTGATGCCCCTGGCCCACGAGTTGACCAATGGCCTTGAGCATCGCTTCGGAAACCTGATTGGAAACTCTTGCGGGCATGTTGAAGGACGTTGAGCCCGTGGAACGATCGACGTAGGCGTTGATGAGCTCCTGAAGATCGGGGTCGAGGGTGATGCAGACGATGCGTCCGCCCATCCCCACAGCCCCCCCCGCACCACCGGCACCGCTTGCCCCCCCCACTGCCCCCTCTCCCGGCGCGGAGGCGGAACTGCCGGGGCTGAAAGCCTCGCCGAGATCGGAGGGAACAGCGTACAGCTGGCAGATGGTTCGGCGGAGAGCGTTGCGGGCGTACTCGGTGAGGACATCGAGATCTTTGGTTTTGGGCCCCCACTCGGCGAGGGTCTCGACGACCGATTCCACATCGCGGATGGGGACGCGTTCCTTCAGCAGGTTCTGGAGAACGCGCTGCAACTCGCCCGGCTTGACAATGCTGGGGATGACCTCCTCGACGAGCTTCGGGGCCTTTTCCTTGAGGCCCGTGATGAGGTTGTTGACCTCTTCGCGGCTAAGGAGCTCGGCGGCGTGCTGCTTGACGACTTCGGTGAGATGGGTTGCCAGGACGCTGGTGGGATCAACAACGGTGTAGTTCATGGTCTCTGCCCGGACCCTGAGGGCGGGCTCGATCCACCATGCGTCGAGACCGAAGGCGGGCTCGCGCGTCTGCTCGCCCTGGATGGGGCCGGAGGCGATGCCGGAGTCCATGGCCATGAGCCTGCCGGGAATGGTCTGACCCTTGGCGACCACCGCACCCTTGATCTTGATGCGGTACTCGTGCACGGCGAGCTGCATGTTGTCGCGGATTCGTACGGGCGGGAGGATGAAGCCGAGTTCGACGGCGAGTTGGCGGCGGACGGCGGTGATGCGCTCAAGCAGGTCTCCGCCCTGGCCGGCATCGACGAGGCCGACGAGGCCGTACCCAACTTCAAGCTCAAGGGCATCGACCTTGAGGAGAGATTCAGGCGGCGGGCCATCGGGGGTGGCTTTGACCGTCGCGGCCTGTGCGGCCGCGGTGGTGGCGGCGAGCCGCTTGACGGTGCGGCCCATCCACCAGGCGGTGGTGGCGAGGACGAGAGCCATGCCCAGGAGTGGCGCCTTGGGCAGGGGCGTAACGGCGAGAACACAGAGAAAACCGGCAGTGAGCCAGAGTCCGATGGGCTTGGAGATGAGCTGGCTGGCGAGCTGCTCGCCGAGCTGCTGCTTGGAGCCGGAGCGTGTGACGATGAGGGCTGAAGCGATAGCGACGACGAAAGAGGGGATCTGGCTGGTGAGACCATCGCCGATGGTGAGGAGGGTGAAGACGCGGGCGGTTTGTCCGACGGGCCAGCCGCGTTCGATCATTCCGATGGCGAAGCCGCCCAGGACGTTGATGACGGTGATGATGATTCCGGCGATGGCGTCGCCGCGAACGAACTTGCTGGCACCGTCCATGGCGCCAAAGAAGTCGGCTTCCTGAGAGATGCGCTCTCGGCGAGTGCGGGCTTCCTGCTCGTTGATGCTGCCGGAGGAGAGATCAGCGTCGATGGCCATCTGCTTGCCGGGCATGGCATCGAGGGTGAATCGGGCGGCGACTTCGGAGATTCGGGTCGCGCCCTTGGTGATCACGACAAACTGAACAATGAGCAGGATAAGAAAGATAACGATGCCGACGAAGAGGGAGTCTCCGGCGACGAAGTTGGCGAAGGCGGAGATGACATGGCCGGCGACACCGATGGCCTGATCTGGAGACGCTGCATCGGCTGTGAGGATGAGGCGGGTGGTGGCAATATTGAGCACGAGGCGGAAGAGGGTGAGGCCCAGGAGAAGTGAGGGGAACACGCTGAACTCCAGCGGCTCCTCCATATAGATGGTGGTGAGGAGGACGATCACCGAGATCGAGATATTCAGGCAGATGAGGATGTCCATCAACCACGCCGGCATGGGCACGAGGATGACAATCATCAGCGAGATGAAGCCGAGCGGCACGATCAGCCCACGGTGCTTCGCGATGCGATCGGCGAGCGATCGCATCGGGCTTGAAGAGGGGTTGAGGGTTGCCTTGGCCATGGGTCTGCTGGGCGTGTTTGGTCAGGGGATCAGGCGGCTTTGCCGGCGAGGCGGTAGACGAAGGCGAGGACTTCGGCGACGGCTTCGTAGAACTGCGGTGAGACCTCGCGGCCGACATCAGCGCCGTGGTAGAGGGCGCGGGCAAGCGGGGGCTTCTCGATGATGGGTATGCCGTGGGCGGAGGCGATCTGCCGGATGCGGAAGGCCAGTTCGTCGGCGCCCTTGGCGACGACCCGCGGGGCGGTCATGGACTTGCCGTCGTACTTGAGTGCTACGGAGTAGTGCGTGGGGTTGGTAACGATCACATCAGCGGTGGGGACCGATTGATGCATTCGCTGCATAAGCATTGAGCGAGCCATGCGGAGGCGACGACCCTTGGTCTCCATGTCGCCCTCCATGGAACGGTGCTCATCCTTGACCTCCTGCTTGGTCATCTTCATGTCCTGGGTCTGCTGCCAGCGCTGGTAGACCAGGTCGATGATGCCGAGGATGAACATGAGCGCGAGGAGCCATGCGGCGAGGGTGACGAGGATCTTGATGATGAGCATCGTCGCCGGAAGGACTTCGAGAAGGGGAAGCGCGACGGCTGCATCGAAATGGCTGCGGAGGAGGATGAAAGCGACAACAGTAGAGATGGCGAGCTTGATGGTGTTGACGACAGTTTTGAGCAGGCTGCGCTTGCTGATGATCCGCTTGACGCCGCTTATGGGATTAAGCTTGCTGAGCTGGGGCTTCAGCGGGTAGAGGGTGAGGAGCCAGCCGACCTGGACGAACTGGGCAATCGCGGAGACGAGCATGATGATCAGGAGGAAGGGCGCGATGGCGAGGGCGGCCTGCGTCGCGGCCCAGGCGGTATAGTCGCCGAGTTCGGCCGCGAAGAGGCCGTGGCCGGATGTGCGTGCATCAAGGAGGTGACGGGTGATACCGGCCATGGTCCCGGCGAGGGGTGCGCCGAGGAAGAGAAGCAGCAGAAATCCGCCGGTCATATCGATCGCGGAGCCGAAGTCCTGGCTCTTGGCGACCTGGCCGCGGTTGCGGGTCTCGGACCTGCGCTTGGACGTTGGCTGTTCTGTCCGTTCGCCCATCTCCTCGGCCATGGCTCAGTTCCCTCCCCGGACATTGCGTGACCAGTCCATCAGTGTGTTGAGGGTGGCGAAGATGTCGTCCCGCGCAAGCATCTCGATGGCGTGGACCGAACCGATGAGCGCGATCATGGCGACGATGATCTTGATGGCGAAGCCGATGGTCATGATGTTGAGCTGGGGCATGGTCTTCATGATGAACCCGGAGGCGATGGTCTCGGCGAGGACGATGCAGAGGACCGGTGCGGCGACGCGAAGACCGACAGCCATGCCGGAAGAGACCAGTCCGACGAGCAGGTCGAGCGGCGCATCCACCATGCGGAGCCCGCCGAGGGGGACGTTGGTGAAGGTGACGACGAGCGCGCCGAACATGATCTCCAGACCGCCGACCGAGATGAAGATGGCGAGCGCGAGAAAGAGAAGGAACTGGCCGATGACATCGCCTTCAACGTCGAGCGCGGGGTTGTAGACGCTCGCGAGACCGACACCGATCTGGTGGCCGACGATCAGCCCGCCGAGCTGGATTGCGTACATGGGCAGGGCGGCGATGAGTCCGATGGTGATGCCGATGAGTGTTTCGGAGATGACCGCCCAGCCGAGGGTGACGAGGTCAAGCTCGATGGGTGTCTGATTCTCCACCGGGATGGTCGGGTAGATCGCCACGGCGAAGACGAGGCAGAGCAAGGTACGGATGCGGAGGGGGATCGCGGGGCTGCCGATCACCGGGGCAAAGACGAACACGCCCGAGAGCCGGAAGAGGCACATCAGGAACGGACCGGCGTGATCGAGGATGGGAGCGATGTGCGGGGACATGCGAAGCGAGAAGTGACTGCGGGCTACCAGTGCGTGAACATTTGGGCGGTGAACTCCATCAGTCGCTGCACGATCCAGGGGATGAGCAGGACGGCGACGGCGAGCATCGCGAGGATCTTGGGAACGAAGGTGAGCGTCTGCTCCTGGATGCTGGTGATGGACTGGATGATGCTGATGAACAGGCCCACGGCGACGCCCGCGGCGAGGATGGGCAGCGCGATCTTCATCGTGACGATGAGGGCATCGCGGACCAGATCGACAAGCTCTGCGTCGATGTTCATGAGAAGGAGCCTGAGACCGAACGGGAGGGGCGTGGCGGTGATACGAGGATGAGGCAGTAGGACTAGGTGACAGCCGCGATCAGTGAATGCGCGGTGAGCGCGACTGCATCGGGCTGGCGGAACGAAGTGAGGAGTGAACCGACCACCAGTTGCCACCCGTCGACGAGCACGAAGAGGAGCAGCTTGAAGGGGAGACTGATGAGCACGGGGGGGAGCATCATCATGCCCATGGAGATGAGCAGCGCGGCGATCACCATGTCGATGACCAAGAAGGGAAGGTAGACCTTGAAGCCGATCATGAAGGCGGCTTTGAGTTCGCTGAGCATGAACGCCGGGACAAGGGAGACCATATCGACGTCGTTGGTGGTCAGCTCTTCGGGGCGAGAGGTATCGACTCCGCGGTAGTTGAGGACCATGTAGACACTGGACCAGTTGCCGGTCGCGTCGATCTGCGCGAACATGAAGTCACGCATGGGCTGGCGGGCGAGGGACCATAGTTCGTCATAGTCTTGGACCTGGCCGCTGGAGTACGGCACGACGGCTTCTGCGTGGACACGCTCAAAGGTGGGCGACATCACGAGCAGGGTCATGAACATCGCGAGGCCGACGATGACCTGCGGGGGCGGAAGCGACTGGGTGCCGATTGCCTGTTTGAGCAGCCCGAGCACGACGATGATGCGGATGAAGCACGTCGTCATGAGCAGGATGGACGGGGCGAGGGTGAGGACGGTGAGCAGGAGGATGATGTTGATCGAAGCGGACAGGCCGCCCTGTTCACCCGTGCCGGACCGTGAAGCGCGGCTTCCCACGCCGCCGACAAACTCGCTCGCGCCCGCGAGGACGCTGAGGGGATTGATGGACTCCAAGTCGAGCGGCTCGGTCGAAACGGCGGGTTGGGAACCGCCGGGCCCGTAGACCTCCTGCCCTTTGGCGACCGGAGCGAACATCAGCATCAGCAGGATGAAAATGGACGCGAGAAAAGATCTCATTGAACGCCTCCGCCGCGGAGCGCGGTGAGACGGGAACGCAGCGAACCGACCGGATCGGCGGTGTGGCGTTCGAAGTCGCGGAGATGCAGAGGGTCCTGTTCGCTGTCGAGAGAAGACTCGTCGAGCAGTTCGGTGCGGTCGCCGCCGGTACCGCGGCGGATGATCCGTCCGAACAGGCTGGGACGCGGTTCCTCGATGACGCCGTCGTGCTGCCGCTCAAAGCCTGCGAGCGCCTGACGGAAGGTCGTTCCGATGGAACGGCCCTCGGCCTCGTTGGCTTTGATCATGATGGAAGCGACATCATCGGGATCGGAGATCTCACAGAGGGTGATGGGCAGAGGCGCTCCGCCGCGAACGCGGAGGCCAGGTGTGCCCTGGGCCAGAAGCAGGACGCGGCGATCGACCTTCAGAAGGACGAGCGAAGTGCCGCGCGAGAGCGGGTACCTGCCGATGACCTCAAGGATGCCGGCGGGGCTGGGAGCTGCGCCCATGGCGCTGAGCGCGGTGCCGAAGCCGCCGCGGGATCGCATGAGGCGCTTGATGCCGGCTCCGAGCGCGAGGATCAGTCCGAGGACCATGCCCAGCGAGGCGAGCGTCTGGATCAGGGTCGTGGAGGAAGATGATGTTGAAGGGGAGGCGGCCGAGGGGGCAGAGTCGGGGCGGAGTACGGAGGTGCCGCCGCGAACGGCGCCGAGCGGGCGCGGGCGGAGGTCGCTTGACTGCGCGCGAGGCGCGGCGGGCGCTGGCGCGAGTTCGCTGCTGGTGATGGCGGAGTTGGGCGGGTCGACCAGTGTGCTCTGAGCAAACGCCGCGGCCGGCAGTGTGCAGAGGATCGCGGCCAGCGCGAGCACAGTGGGGCGCGCAAGTGCGCGGCGGATGGTGACCTGGTTGCGGGGTGTATGGCGCTGCACTGTGTGCCTTCCTGGCGTGCTGATCGGTGGACTCCGCCACCGGTGCGCAAGATCGGGGCTTGAAGTTACGGAGCCCCATCGCGCCCGACGGCCGCAACGATCTCGTTGATTCGGACACAGAAGTTGTCGTTGAGGACAAGCACCTCGCCGCGGGCGACACGGCGGTCGTTGACGAAGACATCAACGGGGTCGCCGGCGAGTTTGTCGAGTTCGACGACGGAGCCCTCTCCAAGACGGAGGACATCTTCGACGAGCATTCGCGTGCGGCCGAGTTCGATCTTGACGTGCAGGTTCACATCGGCGAGCAGATCGATGCCTTCGGGATTCGCGGCCGCGGCCTTGGGCGCGAAGTCGGGGAGATTGAGTGCGCTCGGGGGGGCCACGTTCTTTGAACGCGCGGCAACTATTGCTGCCTCGGCAGCGGCGATCGGCTCGGCGGGCGGGGTTGCAACGCTCGCTGGATCCGGGGTAGTGGCTTGAGGCTGGGCTTCGTCCATTGGTCCTCCTGACCGTTCGCGCGGCTCCGCCGGGCGACATGCGAAAGGTGCTATCGACCGGTAATCGCGCGAAGGTCGAGCATCGGCGGAGAACCAGAGGACACGACACATTTTCGCGCAAGAACGACACCGTATCATCACGAGGTCGCGCAAGTTCGGCCGATCCAGGACTGACCGGGGGATCAGAAGTCCGACGGGAAGCCGCGGCATTTGGGGATCATGATCCGCTCGACGAGTGGCTTGCCATCGGCATCGGTCATGCCGCGGATTTTCTCTAGGAAGGCGTTGATCTGACGAATCAGGGTTTGCCGCTCTGGCTCCTTGAGCTGGGCGTGCTGAGCGCGGCTGACGATCTGGCCGAGTCCCTCGCCGATCTCGGCCTTTCGCTGCTCGAGAACCGCCTTGACGGTTTCGGCGTTCTTGTTTCGAACCTGGATGAAGACAGAGAGGTCCCAAACCCAAACCCGCCCGGTTGAGAGGTTTTGGTACTTCTCGCTGGCGACTTCGATCTCGACCGTATCCTCGGAGTCATCCTCGACGAGGGTGAGGGGGTCGGTTTCGGCGTGCGAAGCGCGTGGGCCCATGAGCCCCATGGCAAAGACCACCGCGCCGGCTTCAACCGCCATGAGCACGGCGACGATCGCGAGGGTCTTGATCGGGAGCTTCTTGGCGGGCGGAGGTGCCGCGTCGGATGGCGTCTCGGGTGGGGCCTTGGGCTTGTCTGCCATCGTGGTTGCCTCGGCAAAAACTGCGCTTCCATGCGGACATCAACTTCACGCCGGTGAAGCATCGTCAGGATGAGGCACCACTTTGAGGGTGGGCAAGCAGAAGACCGTGTGGGTCGGTCCAAAGCGTCCGCTTATGCGGCCTTGCGGATGGCGGGAATCTCGGCGGGCACGGTTCTCGGTCGCAGGATGAGATCGGTCCGGCGGGCGACGTCGGACGCGGTTCCGCCGCTGGTGATCATGCGGGCGGATTCGAGGACCACGCCGACGGCGAGATAATCTGCCCGTTCGGCCTCTTCCAGCCAGTTGGCGGCTGAGGAAAGGACGGAGAGGGCGAGAATGCAGGTCAGGACCATGAGTCCGATGCCCAGCGCTGCGCCCGAGCCCATTGCGGCAGGGTTGGCCCAGACTTCCGCCATGAGAAGGATCGTGCCGAGCGCGGTGCCCAGCGCAATTGCGGGACCGGCACGGCAGATGATCAGCGCTGTGTGACGCGAAGCGGTACGGGCGGTGAGCCAGCGGTCCAGTTCGACCGAGGCGGCGGCGAAGGTTTCGTGCGGGAGGAGCTGGCGTGAAACAAGCTCGGACAGGAGACCGAAAACAGGCCGAAACCTTGCGGGAAAGCCGGGGTTTGGTGTGGTTTCCGGTACAGCGGCATGGGTCGTCGCGAGAGCTGAGCACGCGTGCGCGAGTGCATCAAGCTGGGCGGTCAGTTTGCGCTCCCTCGAGGCGAGGAAGCGAACGAGCCCTGTTGCGCGGGCGACAGGTAAGGCCGCGAGGCAAGCGCCGGCACAGCACAGCAGGATGATGAGCACATCCGGGGCCTGGGCCAGCCAAAGGAGGGAAGCGGGAAGGCCGTTCGAAGCGAGGTAATGCACGAGGCCGCCTCCTGCTCAGAGTGTCCCCACCGGTCCCTGAGCGTTTATCGGAGCGTTGGCGTGGCGGCTTGATCTTCGGTTAGCGGCCCAGGACCAAGAGTTGCTGCATCAACTGGTCGGTGGTGGTGATGACGCGGGATGAAGCGGAATAGCCGGTGGAGGCCAGGATGAGGTTGATGAACTCTTGGGACAGATCGACGTTGGAGAGTTCGAGCGCACCGCCGACGATGCGGCCAGCGCCGAGCGTGGTGGGAACTTTGGTCTGGGGAGTGCCGCTGTTGGGGCCGGTGGTGAAGAGGTTCGAGCCGACTTCCACGAGCCCATTGTTGTTGCTGAAAGTCGCGAGCACCACCTGGCCGAGAGGACGGGTGAGGCCATTGGTGAATGCCCCGGTGATGACACCGTCTGCGCCGACGGAATAGGCGGCAAGCGTGCCGCGGGGCGTGCCGTCCTGATAGGTCGCGGCGATCTGAGAAGAGACATCGGCGAGGGCTGTGACGTTGTCGGAGCTTGTGGAGAGGGAGACGTTGACGACCATGGGCGTTTGGGCGCCGGTGTTCTGGCGGTCGATCGAGAGCTCGAAGTTCGGAGCGCCGGTGAGGCGGCCGGATGTGTCGAACATGACGGTTCCGCTGGCGAGCGCGCTTGAGAGATCGGTGTCGTCGTTGGAGTCGCCGATGTATCGCCAGGTGGTACCGGAGTTGGTCTTACTCTCCAGCACGAGCGAGAGCGAGACGGTGAGCGGCGTGCCGAGAGAATCAAAGACAACAAAGCTGGTGCGGACGGACTCGCCGTCGGCGGAGGCCTGACGGGTCGGAGCGAAGGGCGAGGAGACGACGGTTCCGCCGGCATCAAGGATGCGCAGGTCCGAGGTGCCGAGCTCGATGTCATTGACCTGACCGGTGTTCCCCACGACGGTGATGACGCCGGTCGCGGGGTCGAGCGAGACGCCGGGGGTGAAACCATCAGGGTTCGCACCCGCGTCGTTGTTGATTCCCATTGCCTCGTTGAGAAAATCGACGAGGTCCTGCACCGTTGTGGTTGGGCCGATGGCCAACTCGGCCTGGGGGATGAGGCTGGAACCGCGATGGGCATCCTGGAGTTCGATCGTCTGACCAACGGCGAAGAGGGGATTTCCAGGGCTTGAGGCGTCCTCGATTCCGGTGAGGAGAGAGGTCGGCTCGATGACGTTGCCCGGCCCGGGGGGAGTTGCGCTGCCGAGGAGGCCGAAGGCGGCGAGGTCAAAGCGAGCGCCCTGTGTCGCGGCATTTCCGCTGGAGTTCAGGTTGCCGGCGAAGCGGACATTGCGAGTGGCCTGCGCGAGGGTGAGGGTGCCGACGGGGATGCTCAGGTCGCCAACGACTGCTTCGTTGATGCTGAAGTTTTCGTCGATGCCGTAGCCCTGAAGGCGTTCGCCGGTTACGGACACGAGCTGATTCAGCTCGTTCTGCCGGAACGCGCCCGCGCGGGTGTAGAAGCTGGCATCGCCGCGGCGGACCATGAAGAAGCCGTCGCCTTCGAGCGCGAGATCTCGCGCATCGCCGGTTGCGGAGATGGATCCGCCGGAGAAATCCCGCTGGGTTCCGGCGATGGTGACACCAAGGCCTGTCTGCGTGGGATTGGTGCCGCCGAAGGTGGCTGAGGGCTCTGTGCCCATGGAGTAGGTGCGAGAGAACTGCGTTGCGAAGAGCATGCGGCTGCTCTTGTACGCGGTGGTGTTGACGTTGGCGATGTTGTTGCCGATGACGTCGAGGTTACGGGCATTGGCGTTGAGGCCGGAGAGGCCTGTGAACATCGCGGTTGTCGAAGCCATGCGGATCCCTTCCGTGTGTGCTGCGCGAGAGAGAGGCGGGCTGGATGTCGGGGCATCAGGCCGCGCGGTCGCGTTGGTGGATTTGTGAGAGGAGTCTGGCGACGGCGGGACTTTCCATCGCGGTGGGCGGCCCCAGCGGGGCGGCCTTGTCAGGCGATGGCGCGAGGAGCCCCGCGAGATCCATGACGCCGTCGATGCCCTCGATGACGCCGCCCTGCGCACTGGCGGCGCTGAGCACGGCTCGCTGGGTGACATCCAGAATGACGCGCCGATCATCGATGGTGACGAGAACCTTGCGGAGCCCGGCTGCTTCAGCGCGGTCCGCGGCGAGCGCGAGCCGCGCGAGCTGGTCCTCGGTGAGCTGCAGGCCCGCATCATCCGCAATGGTCACAGGTCGATTGCTTGAGAGGGTGCCATCGCGGGCGCGGCGGAGCAAGTCGGCGAACTCGCCGGCTTGCACGCCACCGGCAGGAGCAACGGGAGCAATGGGCGCGAACTGAGCCGCGTTCGGGCGGCCTGCCTGGCCGAGTTGCCTGAGCATTATCGCTGGGTCGTTACTCATCGCGCAGCCTCGGGCGTGGGAAGAACGGAAGGACGGGCTCCGCCGCGCTTTCGATCTGAGTTCTCAAACGATGGCCCGGCTCCGCCGCGGCGAGTTTTGATCAGTGGGTTGATGAGCGTTCTGCTGAGGCGAGCGGATCAGGCGTCTGGGTTCCCATCATCTGGAAACTCGGCGGGAGGATCCGGGTCCTGAGGATGTGCGGGATCCTCGGGATCGTCAAAGAAAGAGGGATCGATCATCTCGTCGACATTGTCGAAGGGGACGCGATAGCCGTTGGTGAGGTTGAGCACGGGACCGGAGTTCGTCCGCGAGACGCTGATGACTTCGCCCTCGACACGGAGGTTGCCCGTGCTGAGGCCGGAGATGTACTTGCCGATTAAACCGCCCGCCGCGGCGAGCTGGTTCTGCGACACCATCGACTCGAGCTTGCTGGAGAGCTCGATGTCGGATTGAATGCTGCGGAGGCTGGACATCTGATCGAGGAGAGCGGCGGAGTCGTTAGGCTTGAGCGGGTCCTGGTTGGCCAGCTCGGTGAACATGATCTTGACGAACTCCTCGCTGGTGAGATCGCTGAATGCGTTCTTCCGGGCGATGGGGTTCGTGAGGTCAGAAATGCTGCCGATGCTGGACATGTTGATCTCCGCGGGGCATCAGACGGTGGTGTCGAGGCGAGAGACGAGGCCGAGCATGTCGAGAGGCTGGGCGTGCGGGCCGGGCAGCTCGACTTCTGCCTCACCGGAATCATCGCCGCGCTTCGGTGCTGGCTGATCGGGCGAGGGCTGCTGGTGCTTGCGGTCTCCGCCGTCAGCATCGGCCTGATGTTCCTGTCGGGCGGTCGCATCCTGCGCCGCCTGCCGCTCAAGGGTGGATTCAGCCTGCTGCTCCAGCTTTCTGAGCATCTCGGCCGCGGGGTCCGCCTCACGCATGAGTTCCACTCGTACGTGCGAAGATTCCCAGCCCTTTGCTTCCAGAGAAGCGCGGAGCGTCTCAGATGACTGCTCAAGCAAATGTCGTGCCGCATCGGTCGATGCCTCGATGCGGGCAAGGACCGATCCTTTGCCCATCTCGAGCTTGATGCGGATGAACCCGAGAGTCTCGGGGTTCAGGCGGAGCGTAACTGCGCCGTCGGCTCGGCTGAGCGCTACGGCGAGGCCGCGCGCGGCCTGACTGGCAACCATCGCGGCGGTGCGCTCGGAGGCGGCCGTATGAGGGACGGAGGGGCCGGCCTTCTGCGCACCGAAGCGCGGCATGTGCGCATCGGAGCCGGACTTGCGCTCGGATGCCGCAGCGATGGGCGCAGTGGTGGGAGCGGGCACGGGCTGCCGCGTGCCGGGCGCATCCGAGGGTTTGGCGGCCGCAGAGAGCGTGGCGCCGGCTGCGACTGTCACGGGAGCATTCGCGCTACGGGCGTTCGCGGACGCTGCCGCGACGCTTGATGCGGCTTCTGGAGCGCGGGAGCTCGATTCAGCGGGCTCGGGCTGGCTCGCGTATGGTTCAGGCGCGGTGTCGAGACCAGAGTTGCTTCGCGGCCCGACCACCGGGCTGTCGGCGGAAGGTTGAGGTCGAGCGGCGGAATCGGGGATGCTGGTCGCGGGGCCGTCGCGGCTGGTGCTCGGCAATGCTTGCGAGCGTGTGAGAGACTCCGCCGTTGAGGCTGACCGCTGATCAACGGATGGCGCGACGCGCGCGTCGGCGGAAGAGCCAAGCCGGACATCGGCCCGGAGAAGCCGGTGATTGAGGGTGTGAATGGTGAGGGGCTGAAGGTCTGCCAGAAGGGAGGCCGCGATGGACTGTGCGTCGCGCACCTGATCGGATGCGGTTGTCTCGGGGACACCCTCGCTTGTGCGCCGGGGTTCAGCCTGGGTTTGCCGTTCAGCTTCGGGCTCGGGCCTGGATGAATCGTGACCGCGGAGCGTTGGCGGTGATTCCGCGACACTTGCGCGGGACGGTCCGTGTTCGGCCAGGAGCTCCCAGAAGGCCCTTCCGCCGATTTCCGCGCCTGGCGGTGCATCACCTGCGCGGCTGCGCAAAGTGGGTACAACCGGCTCAAGGAGAAGAGGGGCTCGAAGCGGCATCGGCGGTGGCGTCCCTTGCACGCAGCGAATCGGCGGCGGTATCCGCCGTGACGACGCCACGTGTCCTGAGACGTTCTAGCAAGTCGGCTGCCACGGATGGCTGCTCTTTGGCGAACTCGGAGACGATCATTGATCGCTTTTTCTCATCCATCTTGGCGAGGTAAGCGATCACCTCGTTTTCCAGCCCCTGGCCCATCATTGACTCGAGCATCGCCTTGGCCTCGCGGGCCTTGAGGCCTTCGAGGGTGGCCAGAGCCGTTTGGAACTGGGAGGTGCCTTCGATCTCGAGGTACTTCTTCTTCTGGGCATCGAATGCCAGGATGCGCTCATCGAGGTCCTTCTCGCGACGGTCGAGCTCATCCTGCCTGCGCAGAAGCTGCGAGCCGAGGTCGTCGATCTCACGCTGGCGGCGCAACATCCGCTGGGTTGCCAGTTCGGTCTCGGCGCGATCCTGGGCGAGACGGTCGCCGGCGGGAATAGGTGGCTGGACGAGCTTCTCCGCGGCGGCCGACTGGAGATTGGCGTCCGCTTCGACGATGGCAGCGGCCTGCAGTTCCGCCGTTTCGATGCTCACCGGCTTGGCGAACATGGAGCGGACCTTCTCCACGCGGTCACGATTCAGCCGGTCGGTTGCGCTCAACCAGCCCACGAATCCGGCCAGGGCCAGGATGTTGGCAAGGGCAATCATGCTCAGAATCAACCAGAGGCTTCTCATGGATTACCAACCTCCTGACCGGGCACGTGATGCGCCAATCGTGGCCATCTCATCGAGCTCGGCATTCTCGCGGCGTCGCTGATCGGCGTTCCACTCTTCAAGCCTGCGCTCTCGCAGGCGCTCCACGCCCTTGCGCGCGGTCATTGCTTCCAGCAGCCCCTCGCGGGCCCGCTCGAGCCTCCGGAGCACGCCCGCGAGCCCGATGGCGGTTTGCTGGGCCTCGACGGTCAGCCTGAGAGCCGCGGACGAATCCATGCGGATGGAGCCGATGCCGCCCTGTACCGCCCCGGGGGCGAATCGCTCGCGCAGGTCCGCCCTTGATTGCACGAGGCGGGCGTTGAGCGCTCGAAGTCGTTCCTCGATCGCGACTCGCTCCTGCTCGATGGCAGCGACGATGCGCAGGTGCCCTTCCTCGATGCGCCGCCGGTGCTCGAGGACTGTCTCAAGGCTGAACTTGAATCGCCTGGCCATCGCTTGCCTCATCCCTTCCGCGTCGCGGCCTTCTGCAGCTCTGCACCGGCCTCGATCGCGAGCTTGATGAGCCGGGAACGGGATTGATCAAACGGATCAACCTCACGCGGGTCCTGTACGAGCAGCGTTCGAAAAGCCTCGTGGTAGCGGATAGCAATATCGGCGACCGCGCTGGAACCCTTTGCATAAGCGCCGATCTGCACCAAGTCTTCAACCTTTCGATACTCGGCCAGGAGACGGACAATCTGCCGACGCGCAGCGATGTGCGCGGGTTCGCACACATCGTCGGCGACTCGGGACACTGAATCGAGGACATCGATGGCGGGATAGTGAGCGCGCTGGGCGATGGTTCGGCTGAGCATGATGTGGCCGTCGAGGATGCCGCGAGCCGCATCGGCGACGGGTTCGGTCATGTCGTCGCCTTCGACGAGGATTGAGTAGAGCCCAGTGACAGAGCCGCCCGCAGAGGCTCCGTGGGCGCAATCCAGCACGCCGGCGCGCTCCAAGAGACGGGCCATGGATGCAAAGACGCTGGGGGTATAGCCGCGTGTTGCGGGAGGCTCGCCGACAGAAAGCCCGATCTGCCGCTTGGCGTGCGCGAAGCGGGTGAGCGAGTCCATGATGAGCATGACGCTCGCACCCTGATCGCGGAAGTGTTCGGCAACTGTGCAGGCGACCATCGCGGCACGCACTCGCAGCATGGGGGATTCATCGCTGGTCGCACAGACGACAACGCTGCGGGCCAGGCCCGAGGGGCCGAGGTTGTGCTCGACAAAGTCGCGGACTTCGCGGCCTCGTTCGCCGATGAGCGCGACGACGGAGATGTCCGATGCGCAGTTGCGCGCAACGCAGCCGAGAAGTGTTGACTTCCCGACGCCGGGCCCCGCGAAAACGCCCATGCGCTGGCCGCGGCCCAGGGTGGTAAAGAGATCGATCGCGCGGACGCCGGTGGGGAGCGGCTCGGTGACGCCGGCGCGGGTGAGCGGGGAGAGGGGTTCGGGATCGAGCAATCGTGGGCCGAGGCCGCGGATGGGCCCGAGGCCATCGATCGGGCGGGCGAGGCCATCAATCACGCGTCCGAGGAGCGCTGCGCCGACACCGACGGTCTGCTGGGCGTGGAGACCGACAACCCGGTCGCCTGCGCGGAGACCGGAGGGGGAGCCAAGCATCATGACGATGGTGCGTGCACCATCGAACCCGACAACCTCGCCAAGTGACTGGGCTTCGCCGGCGCGGTATCCACCCACGCGTACGAGCGCACCAACGGGGATGGGAAGGTCGCGCACGAGCACTGTGAGGCCGCGGAGAGCGTCGACGCGTCCGACGAACTGGAGGGGCTCGAGCCGCCGAAGCGTCTGGATTGCAGGCTCGAGGGTGATCATTCGTCTGTCGCCGCGGCCGGGCTCTGGCTGTCGCCGGGCAAGAGGGCCTCGACGATCCGGCTGAGCTGATCGTCAATCGACGCGTTGATCTCGCCGCCGCCGAGTGCATCCACGGAGGTGCCACGGGTCGTTGCGACGCACGAACCTGGGGAGAGTGCCGGATCGCCTTCGACTGTCGCGTTGCGCACGGCTTCGAACGCAGCGAGGAGGCCGGGTAGGGAGCCGCGAGCCACCTCGAGGTCAGAAGGACTGACGCGGATGGCGAGCTCGGTGGGACGGGTGACGGTCGCGAGGACGGCACGCATCTGGTCTTCGACGATGCGCGGATCGGCGGCGATAACGCGCTTCACGATCTTCTGGGCGATGAGGGTGGCCAGGCGCAGGACATCAACGTGCGCTTCGCAGAGCATGGCCTCGCGCCTCGCGCTAAACTGCGTCAGCGCGGCATTCCAGGCAGCTTCGAGTTGCTCGATCTGCGTTCGCCGCTCGGTTGTTGCGGCGGCGCGGCCGTCTTCCTGACCTTTCAGTCGTCCTTCCGCGATGCCCTTGGCCATGCCCTGTGCGTGGCCCTTCTCCGCCGCGCCTGCGACGATTCGACCCCGCTCGGCCTTCGCCTCGGCAAGGAGTTGATCGGCGCGGGCGCGCGCGCTCTCGACCAGGATCTGTCCCTGACGAGAGAGATCACCCAGATCGAGGACGATGGCATCGCGGGTGATATCGTGAGAGTTGGCGTGCTTGATGAGGGCCATGTGCGGGAGGGCTTCACGTCGTTAAGGCGGTAAGGCGTCAAGATGCGCGGGGGGGGCAGGGCAACGCCTTGGGAACGGCTAGACGATGAGGTCGCTTTCTCCGCCGCGGCCGGAGATGATGATCTCGCCGGCATCCTCGAGGCGGCGGACAATGTCGACGATGCGCTGCTGGGCCTGTTCGACATCGGTGACGCGGACGGGGCCCATGTACTGCATGTCCTCCTTGATGAGCGTGGCGGCGCGCTCGGACATGTTCTTGAAGATCTTGTTCTGGAGGTCGGGCGAGGCGGTCTTGAGGGCGAGTCCGAGCTCTTCGTTGTCGACTTCCTTGAGGATCTGCTGGATGCCCTTGTCGTCAACCTTGAGGATGTCCTCGAAGACGAACATCAGCCGCCGGATCTCCTCGACGAGTTCGGGGTCCTCGGCTTCGAGGCCCTCCATGACGGCCTTTTCGGTGGCGCGGTCCGCAAGGTTGAGGATCTCGGCAACGGTGTTGATGCCGCCGGCCTTTTCCATGCTCTGCATGAGCATGTTGGCGAGCCGGCTTTCCAGGCCCTTCTCCACTTCCTTGATGACCTCGGGGTTGGTCTGCTCCATGTTCGCGATGCGCTTGATCACTTCGATCTGCTTCTGCATGGGCAGGCCCGCAAGAATTTCCGCCGCCTTGTGATGGGCCAGGTGACAGACGATCAGCGCGATGGTCTGGGGATGCTCATCCTGAATGAAGGTCAGCAGGTTCTCGCTCTCGGCCTTCTGAAGGAAGGCGAAGGGCGTCTTCTGGACCTGCGTCTGGATCTGCTGGAGCACACGATCGGCGGTGCCTTTATCGAGGCAGTCCTTGAGCAGCGTTTTTGCGTACTCGAGCCCACCTTCGCTGATGTACTGATTGGCGATGGTGAGGTTGTAGAACTCCTCGACGACCGCGGTGCTGAGCTGCTGAGGCACGCGTCCGAGGCTTGCCAGCTCGCGCGTCACTTCCTCGATCGCCTCGGGCGGGAGCTGCTTGAGCATGTTGCTCGCGACCGGGGGCTCCAGGGTCATGAGTAGAACGGCGGCCTTGGTGAGGCCGCTGAGTTCCGCGGGATCGCTTGGGAGTTTTTCACCGGGCTTTCTTGGCATGACTTATTGCTCGGGCGAGAGCCAGCGGTTGAACACGCCGACGGCCGACTGTGGGTTGGATTTCACAAGCTCGGAGACTTCCTCCAGCATCTTCTGCCGCTTCAGTTCGTCGTTGTCGATTTCGATTCCCATCATGGCTGTCTCGCCCTCGTCGGCCTCGCCAACGAGGTCGCTGTCGACCTCGATCGCCGGGGGGATTCCGACCAGCTCTTCGGCGGTGGGCATTGGCGCTGCGCGGCCGGCCTTGCGGACGAGCATGAACATCATGCCGATCGAGAGCACTGCCAGGCCGCCGAGCACTCCCTGCTTGAACAAGCCGCTGGAGACGAGCGAGGAGACGCCGCCCAACGGACCCGCCGCGCCCGAAGAAGAGCCGCCAGTGCCCATCGATCCGCCGGGGCCAACCGAGGCGATCGCCACGGGGATCAGCGAGACAACCACGTCGCCGGCTTCCATCGCGCTGCCGGCCATGTCCGCTGTCTGCACGAGCGGGCGAACCATATCTTCCAGGCCCTTGGCGACACGCGTGGTCCACTCCGTCTCAATCTCGGCTTCGCTCGGTTCGGCTGGGGCCGCGGCACCGGGCGCAGCGGCGGCGGCACCCTTGCGCTGCTTGATGACCTGTTCCACGTATCCGCGAGGGACACTGACGGCGACATTGATCTTTGTCGGCCGGCCGCGGGGCATCTGCCGGGTCTCGGTTCGGGTACCGATCTTGGCGGAGTAGCGGGTCTCGCTGGTTTCGTCGGAGGTGCTGCCGCCATCGCCCGCGGCGTACTCGATATCCATACCGACGTTTCCACCGAGCCCCGGGGCCGCGGCCTTGGAGCCGCTGGTGGAGGTCGAGGTTGTAGAGCGTTCTTCGATCGGGACCGCGATGGTGCCCTCGCCCTTGGGGAGAGCGCTCTCGGTGCGGATGTCGGTGCGGGAGCCATCGACGATCGCGTTCACGGAGACGACGACGTCGCCGATGAAGCTGCCGAGGTGGTGCATGATCTTGTCGCGGACGCGCTCCTCAACGATTGCGACCTGCTCCATGTAGCCGTTGGCGGAAAAGCCGTTGTCCTGGCCTGCGCGGTAGCTTCGGCGGTTCACACCGTCGATGATGCTGACGTTCTTTGCATCGAGTCCGGCGGTGGTCCCTGCGACGAGATCGGCCAGAGCGTCGACCGTGCCCTGGTCAAGCTTCGCGCCGGGGGCGGGGCGGACAGTGACCGTTGCCACGGGCCGCTTGGTTGGCGAGCCGAGGCCGGTTGTCTCGGGCGCTGAGATGAACACCTCGGCCCCTGTGATGCCATCGAAGTTGCCGATGACCTTTGCCAGGTCGTTGCAGAGCGCGGTGACATACATCTGGTCCTGGACGGCCTTGGGCTTGAGCCAGTCCTGATGCTCCACGAGGTTGTTTCGCCCGAGCAACGACTGGCCCGTAATCACCTGTGCCTTGGCGAGTCGAGCGAGCGCAGGGAACTTGCGCTCGGTGGGAACAATGACCTTCTTCTCGGTGTTGAACTCATACGGCACGCCCGCGCCGTCGAGGTACTCCGCCGCCTTGGCCTGGTCCTCGGGCGACCCGGCGGGGATGAGTTCGACCATCTGCGCTTTGCCGGCGTACTGCGAAACCAGAAAGAGCGACATCAGCGCAATGACACACACTGAGCCGACGAGCAGCTTCTGCGTCGGGGTGAGCTTGGCGCCCTGGGTTGTGATGAGTCCGAGGACCTTGCGTAACTGGTCCATTTGAGAGGGCCTCCGGCCGAGCGATCCATCGCATTCCGCGGCGTTCCACGCCGCGACCCCCGCATTCGAAGCGACATCGGATCAACAGATCAGAGCTCTCGAAGTCGGGCCTCTCTCTTTCGGACAGCGCGTGCTCTGCGCTCCAATTGCGCAAAGTCGGAGCGCAACTACTGCGCTTCGGTGCATGGACGGGCATGAGAAGTCACCGAGATGGAGGGATGTCAGACGCGGAGCTGCTTGATTTCTTCGTAAGCCTGCGTCAGCTTGTTGCGGACAGAGACCAGCATCCGGAAGGCGGTGTCGGCCTTCTGGGTGGCGAGGAGGACGCCTTCAACGTCGCCGCGTTTGCCAGTGTTGAGGTCCTCGATGGCGGTCGTTGCTTCTGCCTGAAGCTTGTTGACCTGCTTGATGTTCTCCATCAGCAGATCCTTAAAGGATGGCGCGTTGGGATCCGGCGCGACGCCGCCCGCGGCTACGGGTGGGCGCGGGTAGCTGGCAGGGCCGACGCCCCCCACTCCGCCTGTCTGTCCGATGAGTCCGAGTGGATCTGCCATGACCCGTGTCTCCCGTCAACAAATCAAGCGATCAGACGCAACGCCTGGGCCATCATGGCCTTGCTGGCCTCCGCGGCGGCGAGGTTGGCCTCATATGCCCGCATGGCGTCATAGGCGTTCATCTGCTCGAACACTGGGTTGATGTTTGGATACTTCACGTAGCCAGCTTCATCCGCGAGTGGATTGCTGGGCTCGTGACGAACCTGATGCGTGCTGTCGCGGCCTATCGCGGCGACACGGACACCGAGCCTGTCGCCCCCTCCAGATTCCCTGCCGCCGAACCTTGAACCGGGGGCACCGGCAGAAACAAAGACCTCACGGCGGGCATAGGGAATGTTCCGGCCAAGAGCATCGGTAAACGTCGCCGCGTTGGCGATGTTGGAGGTATAGGCCTCCAGTCGCGTCCGCTGGGCGATCATGCCGCTGGTCGAAATTTCAAGGGATCCGTACAACAAAGACTCCGTGGGTTAGGCCAACAAAGTTCCTCAGACGCGTTCGGCGATGGCCATGCGCAGGAGGTCGTGCCTGCTCTTGAGCAAATCCGAAGCCACACGGAAAGCCGCCACGTTCTCGGCCTGGTCGGCCATGAGCTCCTCGATACCGCGGTTGTTGCGGTCATGGAAGAGGATGTTGCGCGACGGCTTCTGCGCCAGTGGCGTGAGGGTGAGGGAGCCATCGCGCTCCTGGCGGATCTGATCGGTGGATCGGAACTGCAGGGGCCCGGTGCTGCCGGTGGAGTGCCGCCGCCGCTCAACGGCTTCGGCAAGCGAGCGCTGGAACGATGCGGGGTCAACTTCGACCTGCTGAAAGTTGGGCGTGCTGATGTTCGCGATGTTGTGGGCGATCATCCGTTGGCGCGACCCGGCAAAGCGGACCATCGCCTCCAGGGTCGGGGTTGCGCCATCGTGGATGAGGTCGCTGATGAGCATCGGAACTCCGGAACGCAAATCGCAGGCCACAGTGGGAGCGAGAGCTAGAGCGAGAGCGTCGGGGCTAGAGAGTCTGCTCGACGAGCTGCTGCTGCTTCCACTTCTTGAGCTTGAGACCGAGTGTGCGGACGCCGATGCCGAGCGACTGGGCGGTGCGCTGTCGATGGCCGTTGAACCGGGCAAGGGTCCGGATGATGGCGTCGCGCTCGATGTCTTCGAGCTGTCGGCCATCGCAGGCGATCAGGCCACCCTCTCCATTGTGTGTGGGGAGACTTGGCACCGCCATGCCCGAAGCGATCTTGATCTCCAGCCCGGTGGTGGTCATCGCATCTGCGGCGAGGAGCCAGGGCTCGATCATCGATCGCTCGATAACCTCGCCCTTGCAGAGCACGGCGGCACGTTCGCAAACGTTCTGGACCTCGCGGACGTTGCCGGGCCAGGTGTAGGACCGGAGGACAGCCATGGCATCGTCGGAGATGCGACGGGCTGGCTTTCCCTCCCGCTGGGCGGTGAGGCCAAGGAAGTGGCTGACGAGGGCGGGGACATCCTCCAGGCGGTCGCGCAGGGGCGGGAGGTGCACGGGCAGGACGTTGAGCCGGAAGAAGAGGTCCTGACGGAACTCGCCGCGGGCGACGGATCGGGGGAGGTCGCGGTTGCTGGTGGCGATGACGCGGACATCCAGCCCGATGGTCATGCTGGAACCGACGCGCTCGAAGGACCGCTCTTGGAGGACGCGGAGAAGCTTGGCCTGGACCTTGGGTGTGATCTCGGAGATCTCATCAAGGAGGAGCGTGCCGCGGTCGGCGAGTTCGAAGCGGCCTTTGCGGAGCTTCTCGGCGCCTGTGAACGCCCCGCGTTCGTGACCGAAGAGTTCGCTTTCGAGCAGGGACTCTGAGAGGGCGGCACAGTTGACCGCGAGGAACGGCTGCCCGGCGCGAGGGCTGATCTCGTGGACAGCACGCGCGACGACTTCCTTGCCGGTGCCAGACTCGCCGCAGATGAGCACGGTGCCGTGGGACTCGGCGACGGCGAGCACCTGCTGGCGAACGCGGCGCATGGCGGGGGAGTCGCCGATGAGGCGGGTCAGGCCGGTGGGTCCTCCGCCGGATGCGACGGTGCGGGGTCCTTCGGCATTGGTGCGAAGAACGGCGTTCTCGCGCGTAAGGCGCGCGTGGTCGATTGCGCGCTTGATCGCGACGATCAGCTCGTCGCCCTCGAAGGGCTTGGTGATGTAGTCAAACGCGCCGGCTTTGATGGCCTGAACGGCGGTATCGACGGCCCCGTAGGCGGTCATCACGACGAACGGGAGTGTGTCGTCGATGTCGCGGGCCCGCTCGACGAGCTCGATGCCTGTCATGCCGGGCATGCGGAGATCGGTGACGACGGCGTCGGGCCGGCGACGGGCGATCGTCTCAAGGGCGGCGTTGGCATCGGGCGCGGTGAGCACCTCAAACCCTGCCCGCTGCAGCGTTGCGCCCACGCTGTCCCGCAGCATTTCCTTATCATCAACAACCAGTACCGTGCTCATTTGTCGTCCTCCCTGACGCGTGACTGCAAGCTCTGTGATCCTGCCATCGCCCCGACACAAACCTCGACCCGGGGCATCTCGATTCCACGATCCCGTTCCGCGGCGCAGGCCCTCGCGACCGGGAACAACAACTCGACTTCCGCCCCGCCCACCGCTCCCAACCCCCCTGCTGCAACTGCCGCGCCCGGCTGCTGGTGCTGCGAGGCGTGCTCGACGGCCAGATTCCGCACTCGTGTGCGCCCGCCGTGGGCATCGACGATCCGATGCACAATCGCGAGCCCGAGGCCGGTTCCGGTCGCTCGGGTGGTGAAGAACGGATTGAAAATCCGCTCCATCGCCTCGGGTGGGATGCCCGGCCCGGTATCTCGGACGAACAGCGAGATGGCGTCTCCGGCTTCGGTTCGCCTGGCGCCAAGACACAGCTGCGGCGCTCGAAGCTCGCGCGAGTCGGCGGCCTTCACCTCGGGGTGGAGCATCGCCTCGACGGCGTTGCGGATGACGTTCACCAGCGCGCGGTGCGTGAGCTGCTCATCGCATTCGACCACGATAGTGTCGCACTCGGGGTCGATCGTCGCAACGAAGACACCAGGCCCGGTGCGGGGCTGCATCAGGCGTTCATCGGCGAGGACTTCATCGATTGCGCCACGGAGCAAAGCGCCGGCGGAAACACGGGTCGCGCGGATGGGCATCTCGCGGGCGAAGTTCAGGACATCGCAAACGACTGCGTCGAGGCCACGAACAGCCGAACCGATCTTCTCTGCGAGCTTGCGTTCCTCCGGGCGGCTTGCAAGGTCCTGCTCAAGCATTCGCGCATAGAGGCGGATCGAGCCGAGGGGATTGCGTACCTCGTGGGCGATGCCCGCGGCCATCTCCCCGAGCGCGGCGAGGCGGCGGGACCGTTCGAGCTGCTCGTTGGCTTCGCGCAGATCGTTCTTGAGCTGGGCGACCTCGGCGTGTAGCGATTCGTGCGCCAGCTGGAGTCGCGCGGTGGCATCGTTGAATGCGGAAAGCAGCTCGCCCAGCTCGTGCGGGCGGATGGCCGGATCGGTAGTGATGTGGCTCGGCGAGGGGGCGTTCATCCCTGGCGATCCTGGAACTTTGCGGGGACCGGGGCGCGGGTGCCGGAATAGGCCGCGACCGCGCCGCGTGCGCGCGACACCCCGGAGATTTCGCCGGCGATTCCGGCGCGCCTGCGGACCATGACTTCGCGGTCCTGTTCATCCCGGTGCCGGACGGATTCGACCAACTCGCCAATCTCGTGGATGGCGGCCCGGATCGCCTCGCGCTCGGATTGGGCAAGATGGGTCAGCAAAGTCTCTCGCTGGTCACGGAGCGGGGCGAGTTCCTCGTTCAGCCTCG
Source organism: Phycisphaerales bacterium (assembly GCA_038247555.1). Classification (GTDB taxonomy): domain Bacteria; phylum Planctomycetota; class Phycisphaerae; order Phycisphaerales; family UBA1924; genus JAHBXL01. The sequence continues at coordinate 47,604 of JBBRUT010000001.1, forward strand.
ACATGCGATCGATGACCTGCTGTCGCTGCCCGAGTACTTCCAGCACGCCATCGGAGTCGCCGCCCTCGACCATGACCGATTGGGTCTGGCTGAGGGATCCGAGCTCCAGACACAGGGCGCGCTGGTCGCGGACGAGCATGGCCATGCGGCGTGCGCGCAGCGCATCGGGCTCGGGGCCGCGATCTTCACTCTTCATGCCGTACGCATTCATGCGAACCTCCGGCCTTTCAGGGTTCCACCCTTGCGGACTGCTCCAGGAGCGTCCGTGCATCCAACCACCGTTCCCAGTGCTTCTTCTCCATCGGAATGTCGGGTCGCTGCCAGACATCATCAGGGAATCTTGCCAGGTGCTGCCGCGCTCGCTCGTTGGCGGTGCGTGCCTGTGGCCATCGCTGCTGCTGGACATAGGCGTTGACGATCTGCACCATCGCCACGAGGGACGAAGGGTCATCCGCGTACTTGAGACGCGCGGAGTCGTACGCGGCGATCGCGCTGTCAAAGTCCCCGAGATCGAACGCACAGTCACCGATGGCGAAGTAGGCGTTTCGGAGGCAGATGCGTTCGAGATCACTGAGCCGGCGTGCAGGATCGGCCTCGAGCGCGGTGCGGACGCCTTCATACAACTGCGCCGCGGCCTGGAGGCGGCTCGTACGCTCCTGCTCCAGCGCATCGCGAGTGGCCTGGGGCAGGCCCTGTCGCAGCGTCTGGGTGATCTGTGCGGCGGAGAGGCGGTTTGAATCCGCGAGCTTGTAGCGATGGATCTCAATGCGGTGATCGTCGGGATACCGCTCAACGGCCTCCTCGAGACGCGCGATGGCCTCGGGGTAACGGGCGCTTGAGTAGTAGACACTGCCAAGCTCAAACAGCGCCTCGCGGAACGCGCTGGCATCGGGCCTGACGACACTGCCGTCGACCGTGCTGAGCAGCAGTCCTTCGGCTTCCGCGTCGTTCGAAGGGTCGGCGTCGGAGAGCAGGCACCGGGCGAGCGGAACACGGGCCCGATCGGAGGCGGCACCGACGCCGGTCATGACGGTGCGGTACAGCGCGGCCGCGCTGGCAAAGTCGCGCTCGACCTGGAATACCTGTGCGAGGCGGAAGCGTGCATCAGGCCGGCGATTGTCGTCGTCGGGTGCGCCATCGGAGTAGAGCGAGAACTCGCGCTTGGCCTGCTCCATATCGCCGGCGAGGTCGAAGGAATCCGCCGCTCGCCAGCGGGATTCCAGATACTTGCCGGTATCCTCAGACGACACGATGTCGGCGTATCGGCGGAATGCCTCGCCCGCGGCGAGGAGGTGCCGCTTGAGTTCTGAGCGTGTGGCCGGATCGAGCCGCTCGACGACTGAGCCGGGCCCGGTAAGGTCCTTCGCTTCGTCAAGAACACGATCGGCGACAGCACGGTGGGTCTGCCCCAGCGCCAGGAGCAGCTGGCCGGGCAGCTTGGAATCGTCGTAGAGGCTTGCCGCGAGTTCGGCATACCGAAGCGAGGTGTCGTAGTCGGCCGCGAGGAAGCTGCCGGATTGCCGGTCCATCAGGCTTGCGGAAACGCGGGCAGGGTCGAGTTCGCGGCGGGCACGCGCGGTGGGTCGACGGACAGCTTCGACAAGCTCCGCGTAGCGCTCGGCGGCTGCGGAATGCTCGCCGCGGGCCGCGTCGATCTCGGCGAGTTCGAGCAGCGCGGGCAGGTACGCGGCCGAAGAACCGAAGTCGGTGATGATGGTTGCGAAACGATCGGCGGCAAGCTGGAGACGTTCGGGGTCTGCACCTGCGCTGGCCTTGAGGATTCGTCCAAGCAGGAGGGCCGCATCTGCGCGGAGCGGGCTTGCCGGATCCAGCTGCATCTCCGCGGCCTCAAGACGCTGCGCAGCGGCGGCGTCGTTTCCGGAACCGAGGTAGGCCTCACCCAGCCGCAGGTGGAGTTCACCCATGGCTTCCGGGGGCGCATCGGCCAGGCGGAGCATGTCGCGCAGGAGCTTGGTGATCGCCTCTTCGTACCGGCCATCCTGATTGAGGTACTCGGTTTGACGGGCGAGCACCCAGGCCTTGGCGGCGGGCTCGAGCGAAGGTTCGACCGCGAGATCAGAGAGCAGCTCGAGGATCAACTCCCGGTCGGGCTTCTCCGCTGCGAGCGCATGCTCGACGATGCGTCGAGTCAGGCGGACTTTGCGGGCGGTTTCCTCGGCGGGCAGGTCGTCCAGCTTTCGCGTTGCGTCCTGGACACGGTCCTGCGAAACCAGCGATTCAATCATCCTCGCGGTGTCGGCAGGAGCGAGTTCCTCACCGAGCTTCTGCGCGGCGGTGTAATCAGTGATCACGACCTCGTGGTTGTCTTTGTGCGTCTGCCCCTGGCGGACGATCGCTCCGGCGAATGCCCGTGCGCGGGCCATGTGGAACCGGCCGCGCTGGGCGGGCGTGGCCTTGCCCGAATCGACGAACCCAAGCACCTTCTGATTCAGCAGCTCGATCGCGTCCTCGAACTTCTCCGATTGCACGAGCGCCTCGGCCTCAGTCAGCGGGAGGCTTGGGTCCACCTTTGGTTGCGCGGAGACGGCGGTGAACAGCCCGGCGGAGAGCAGCCCAACGGCCAGAATGAGCGCGGGGATCGGCCAGGCCGCTCGAAGCGTGGCAAAGAACCCCAGCTTGGGCTCGGGATTGCCTGAGATTTCCATACCCTCGTCCACACAAGACTCCACGGACGCCGTCCAACCTTGTTCCGGCAGAAAGTGCCGACGTGGAAGGGCGAGGTGGTCTTATCGGGCGAGGCTCAACGCGACCTTGACCTTCAAGGGCAGAGATTGCGCGTGCCAAGAGCGGCAGTGGCCCGGCCAAGCTGGAAGTCTGGGCATTTGTACCCCACGAAACGGCTATTCGCCTTCAGAATCTTCGACTCGCGTGACCACCACGGTTCGCGCGGCGGCATCGGCGGGATGCCGACGCCCGCCATCAATGAGTAGGATGATCCCCAGAACCGGGATTCCCCAGCGGATCACGTTGCGGACGAGTGCCTGCCACGCGGCGACGGGCTGGAGGTCGATCTTTCCGGTTTCGCGATCTCGAACAAGGCTTGCGACTTCGCAACCGCTGATCGCCTTCCCGATTGAGCGGCCGGAGAGTGCTTCCCCAAGGGTGCAGTGAAAGATGGTGAGGCCGAGCGCAAGGGGCCAGGCGAGCCACTCCGCCCGTGGGCCCAGCAGGATCGCCGGGCTGAGCATGGACTCCGGCTCGATGCCGAGAGAGAAGGCCGCGATCACGACGCCGGGGACAAGATCAACGACCGCGGCGATGATCCGGCGGAGCGGGTCCGCAAGGGTGAAGCCCTTCGGGAGGGCGAGGACGGCCGACGGTTCAGCACGAAGGGCAAACAGCAGGACCAGCGTGGTCACCAGGAGAAGCGCGATGGCGAGGAGCTTGAACTCGCCTCCAGAGATGATCCCACCACCCTTGTGCTCGCCGCGATACAGGACCTTTCCACTGATGGTGGACACTTCGGCAATGGTGAACTTTCTGGCCGCGGTTGAGCCGGATACGGGCTCCTTGGCATCATTCGCTGCGCCTGCTTCCCACCAGAGAATCGCCAGAGAGTCGGTACTGTTGAGTGGGGCGAGGCGGTGGTCTCGCGGCACGCCATCGATTGTGGCCAAAAGCGCAATGCTGGCGTTTCGCAGCGAGACCAGTTCGACCTCGCCGCCAGTCAGCCATCGGGCCGCGACTAGTTGCTGAGTCGAGCCGTCGCCCACCGCATAGACGACATCGGGCGAGAAGCCTGATGCGGAGTCCATGTTCAGGCCTTCGAGCGGCCGGAGTGCCCGCGTCCATGCAAGGGTCTGTGCGCCGGTTGTGGCCGCGGGCTGAGCGTCGGGGAGCATTGCCCGAAAATCGGTCCAGGGGCCCGCCTCCGCGGGAAACACCAGCAGCGCCAGAGAGTCACCAAGGCTTGCCAGTCTGACTGTCGACCCGGGCGGGGGCGCATCGGCGAACGTGGACCAGGGCAGGGGAAGCGTGTGCCAACTCGACCCTGAAAGAATCTGCAGGTTCCATTCCGGGACCGTCGGCGGCTGTGCGTTGTCGACGCGCGAGCGCGTGAGCACAACCGGGCCGCGGACCGTGCCGACGAATCCGATGACTTCATCGCGGCCGGGGAGCGGGGCGAGGACCTCCGGCCTTCCGGGCGGATATCCCCACGCGCCACCGACGCTGCGAACGGCGGCCAGGGTGACAATCCGGCGGATCATGCTGCTCGCCGGGCCGCGCTCGGGGGCAAGGGCCAGCCAGACCCGGTCGTCGTAGGAGGCGATGGCATCGGTCTGCCCGGCAACACCTGGGGCGATTCGCACCGCGCCCCGCTCATCGCCGCCGGCGATCCGGGGGGGGAGATGCAGCAGGATGGTGGATTGGTCGCGGTCATCGCGGATGGTCATCCAGCCATGACCAACAGGTGCTCGCTCCGTGATTCGAGTGGTCTCAACGCCGCGAGCCTGCGGCTGGGCGGGGCTCTGGGCCAGGGCGATTCCCCCGCCCAAGCTCCACGCCGGCAGAAGCGTCGCCACGAGCGCGAGGAGACAGCAGGCCGGCGACTGTCCGCCGCTCCAAGGCGTCAAGGCGTCAAGATGCCGGAGTGTGGCATCGTGACGCCTTGGCCCGAAGGCCCCAAGAACGTGCAGCAGTGTGGACATCGTGGCCGCGAGGGCCGGGGGAAAGGTCATGGGCGATGATACGGACGACCGGCGCACGCTTCGACGCCGGCGGCGGTGATTGTGGAGCGGTCGCCTCTCGCATCCGTGTTAGGATGCTCCCGCAGTGACCCTTGCGATCGTTCAATCCGGTGTTTCGCGTCGTGCCGCGCTGGGCGTGATGGGCGTGGGTGCGCTCGCGTGGTCCGCCTGGCCGCGCAGGTCGAGGGAGCTGGCGGGCGTGCCGCGGGGCAGGAAGGTTCTGCACTACTGGGAGAAATGGACGGGCGCTGAGGGCCTCGCGCTGCAGGGCGTGATCGACGCGTTCAACCAGTCGCAGGAGAAGCTGTGGGTCATCCGCGTGCCGATCAGCGACATCTCCAGCAAGGCGATGGTCGCGGTGGGCGGGGGCGACGGGCCGGATGTGTGCGGGCTGTTCAGCTACTCGGTGCCGCTCTACGCCGAGGCCGGCGCGGCGATGCCGCTCGACAGCTTTCCGCAGGAAGACTGGTGCGGCGAGGCGGGGTATCTGCCCAATGTGTGGAAGCTGCTCACGCATGAGGGTCGGCCGTGGGCAGGTGTGAACACGTGCTACACGCTCGGGCTGTATGTGAACCGCACGCACATGCGCGAGGCGGGCTTGGGCGGCACAGATGCGGATGTGCCCCCGCGGACGATCGGCGAACTCGACGCCGCGGCGGAGAAGCTCACACGCACGGATTCGTCGGGCGCGATCGCGCGGGCGGGGTTTCTGCCGAACCTGCCCCTGTGGTGGCCCTATTCGTGGGGCGTGCTGTTTGATGGTCGGCTGTACGACCGCGCAACGAACACGGCGATGGCCGATGACCCGGGCAACATCCGCGCGATGGAGTGGATCGCGACGTTCCCCAAGCGGTTCGGACGCGAAGCGGCGGGGGCGTTCGCACAGACGTTCTCTCGCAGCACGCACTCGCCACAGGACCCGTTTATCAGCGGGCGGGCCTCGATGATCGTGCAGGGGCCGTGGCTGGCGAACTTCATCCGGCTGCACAACCCCTCGCTCGACTACGCGGTTGCGCCGGTGCCTCTGGCGGACGGATTGGCGGAGCCGAGTCTGCCGCGGGGCCTTGTTGAGGCGGATGTCATCATCATCCCCAGCGGCTGCAAGGACCCCGAGGCAAGCTGGGAGTTTGTGCGCTTCATGCAGCGGCGCACGACGCAGGAGCAGCTTGCGCTTGCGCACTGCAAGAGCTCGCCGATGGCGGAAGTGTCGGCGGAGTTTGCCGGCGCGCACCCGAGCCGATACGTCGGCGTGTTCGATGCGATCGCGCGGAGCCCGCGGAGCGATTCGCTCCCGCCGACGCGTGTGTGGCCGCAGTATGCCGACATGCTGGGCGGTGCGTTCGACACGGTGTGGCGGGGTGGAGATCCGGCCTCCGCGCTGCGCGATGTGCAGGTGCGGGCACAGCGGCTGATTGATCAGGCGACGGAGCTGCGAGGCCGGCGCCGAGCGGGGAACGGGAAGGGCGACGCATGAGCATCGCCCGCAGGCGAGCGATTGTCCCCTGGCTCTGGGTTGCGCCGTGGCTCCTGGGCTTCGTGCTCTTCATGCTCATCCCCAGCATGATGAGCCTGTACTACAGCTTCACGGACTACTCGCTGCTGGAGCCGCCGGTGGGCATTGGCCTGGCCAACTTCGCCGAGCTCTGGCGCGATCCGCTGTTCTGGAAGGTGATCCGCAACACGCTTGCCTATGCGAGTGTGAGCGTGCTTGTCGGCACGGTGCTCGCGCTGCTGGTCGCGGTGCTGCTGGAGTCGCACGTCAAGGGTCGAGGCGCTGGGGGGGTTGCCCGCGCAATCATCTTCCTACCGACGCTGGTGCCCCTCGTTGCCGCCGCGCTCGCCTGGGCGTTCATGTACAACCCCGAGGCGGGGCTGTTCAACCGCGTGCTGGGCGTGATGGGCCTGCCGCGGATCAACTGGCTCGGGGATGCGCGGTGGGCGATGCCGTCGCTGATCATCATGGGGTTCTGGAACATCGGCACGGCGATGGTTGTGTACTCCGCCGCGCTCCGCGATGTGCCACGATCGCTCTACGAAGCGGCCGACCTTGATGGTGTGTCGCGCTTGGGTCGCCTGTGGCATGTGTCGATCCCGGCGATCTCACCGGCGATCCTCTTCAACGTGATGATCTCGATCATCTGGTCGCTGCAGGTCTTCGGCGCGCCGCAGATCATGACCGAGGGCGGGCCGGATCACTCGACGTACGTCTACCAGCTCTACATCTACGAGTCTGCGTTCCGCTATGGCCGCATGGGCTATGCGAGCGCGATGGCGTGGATTCAGCTACTCGCCACGCTCGGCATCGCGGGGCTCACGCTCGCGCTCTCGCGTCGCCTCGTGTACTACCGGGGGGCTGTATGACCCCCGCCCCACGCACCTCCCGCCGCACTCCTCTCCCCGATCGCGTGCTGCTCACCGCACTGCTCTGGATCACCGCCGCGGCGTACCTCACGCCGCTTCTGTTCATGCTCGCCAGTTCGTTCAAGACCGCCGACAGCGTGCTCGACCCCAGCGCGGGCGTCTTGCCGCGATTCAGCGATGCGGCGCAGGCGATCGACAACTACCGCGATGTGTGGACCGACAGCGCGACCGACTTCCCGACATACCTGCGCAACTCGCTGCTTGTGGCGATGCTGAGCACCATCGGCATGACGGTTTCGAGCGCGGCCGCGGCGTACGCGTTCGCACGCATGCGATTCCGGGGACGCACCGCGCTCTTTGTGCTGGTGCTCGCGACGCTGATGATCCCGCCGACGGTGATCATCGCGCCGCAGTACCTGCTCTTCAAGCAGCTCGGGTGGATCGGCACGTTCCGGCCGCTTTGGGTGCCGGCGTGGTGCGGCGGAGCGTTCAGCATCTTCCTGCTGCGGCAGTTCTTTCTGACGATCCCGCGCGAGCTCGACGAGGCCGCGGCGATCGATGGGTGCTCATCCGTGGGTGTGTTCTGGCGGATCATCCTGCCGGTTGCGAGGCCGGCGCTCGTGGTGGTCGCGCTGCTGCAGTTCATCGGCTCGTGGAACGACTTCGTCGGCCCGCTGGTGTTCATCAACCAGCCGCACATGTACACCGTCTCGCTGGGCGTGTACATGTTTCAGTCGCAGCAGGGCCAGACGCCGTGGAACCTGACGATGGCGGCGAGCGTCATCGCGGTGGTGCCGGTGCTGATCGTCTTCCTGCTGGCGCAGAAGGCCATCATCGACGGAGTGGCGACGCAGGGGTTGAAAGAGTGATGAAGGGGCCGTCGCACTCACCCACGCGAGCTACTTCGTCTGGGGTGAAGCCGCGGGTGCCGCGGACGGCTCGTCGATCAACTCGACTGTTTGAACGCTCTCGGTACGCTGGGTGATCTTCTCGTCCTTGCCCCAAGTGATCTTCATCGACATCGCGCTTCGGTTGACCTGCTTGAGCAACTGGCCGCGTTCGGAATCAAACCAGATCTCACCACTTCCGGAGCCATCTAGAAGTGAAACATTGGCATCGTCCGGCAATACACCGGACTGGTCCTTCGCGGCGGATTCGTGAGATATCGTCTCGCCGAAATCAACCTTCGCGACTCTCACCCCTGCCCTTTCGACCAAGCCCTTGAACGTCATGGTCTTGTCTTTCGAGATCGTACCAACCGTTGGCAGAAGCATCCTTGAAAGTTGCGTCCAGCTCTCACCAAACTTCACTTCCTGGCTTGGGAAGGTGATGGTGTACGTCCCCATCCACTCCTTGAGTGCATCCTCGCTCAACATCTCTTCAAACGTGCTCCTCATCTCCAACGGCGGTTCGGATATGGTGCGCCGCATCACGTCCTTGATATGCTCAAGGCCCTTGAGCTGCTTGATCGATCCGTCCGAGCGGACAATCAGGATGACCTGTTCGTTGAGCATCGCCTCGCGGACGGCAGTCATCGATTCTTGAGACTTGCTGGCAGCGGGATCCGCCGACCCGCGGTGGTCGTTGCCGGAAGCTGCTCCGGCCTCAGATTTGTTCGACTCAAGCACGCCCGCGATTGTCGCGGTTCCATCGGCAGCCACGGACTGGACGGTCATCCGGGTGACCGTAACGTCCGTGCGGCTGAACTTCGAAGGGGCCTGCGGACCGGAGCTCTCGCTCTCGGACACCGTTTCGTTTGTGATGCGATAGCGGAGAACCTGCCCCTCCTTCCATTTGTAGCGGAGAGGGACCGTTGACTGCGCGAGCGATACGGGCGCGAGCACCACTACGGCAATCAACGCAGAAACCGCAAACGAGCCGCGATTCAGCAGCGATCTGAGCAAGTGTCGCATTGGAGCTCCTCGGCCATTCTCCCCCGGATCCCTCCACTATCAGCCCGATTGTACCATTTTCCCAAGCAACTGCCCCTGAATTCTCAGCAGGCCGGGCCGTTCGCGACATCAACTATTGGTCACAACGGGCCCAGACGGCCGAACCGGGACTTTCGATCGGTCGCATGCCCTTTCTATCCATCCGGCAGCCGAAGCTGCCCATCGCCACGGCCACGCAATCACGTCGGAGTCCTTGCCGTGCAAATGAGTCGCTGCCTCTCCCCCGCGGATGTCGGGCTTGATCTTCTCTGCGAGTACCCCACAGGCTCAAGGCGTCGAGATGCCACTGGTCGCGAGTCCCGGATGTTCACGCGCGGCGATGCTGCGCCGGAACTCCACCGCGCTGAATCTCGCGTGGTCATCAGCGGCGATTGCCTCGGCGGTCAGCAACTCGACTCTCTCTCGACCCTCACCACCCCACCCCAGATCACCCGCCTCCACCACCGCGCCGGGCGCGCCGAGCTTCGCGTCGAGGTTGACGATCGCGCCCGCCACGCGCGCACCAATCCGCACATGCGAGCGCCACTCGCCGAGCACCGCGGCAACCGGATTCGGGGCCTCGATACGGATTCGCGTCGCGACAATCTCGCCCTCCCACGCCGCATCGGTGTCGTTCACCATGAAGAGCATTGCCGCGGCATCGACGATGTGGATCGAGAGCAACCGGGGCAGCATCGCGCGTCTGACCATCTCCCACACAGGCTTGCGCCGCCCCGCGGCATCAATCGCCGACCATGAGTGCCCCGCCCAGCAGTCGTTGAGCTGCCAGAACAGCACGCCCCCGCACCGCGGCCGGTTCACACGGTGCCACACAACGCCGCGGGCCACCAGCCGGCACTGAACCGCCTGCGCACCCGCGATCCGGCGCTGCATGCCCACCTCGCTCGATTGCTCTGCGATGATCTGCGCTGCGCGATCCGGGCCGAACATCATCAAGATCGGTTCGTCATACCACCGCGCATCGCCGCCGTGCCCGCGTTGACGGCGCGAAAGCTCGGTGCAACTGCTCATCAGATCATCTGTCAGCACGCCCTGCTCGCGCAGCGTGTCGATGCTCGATGGGCTCTGCTGCCCGAACTCCGAGCAGAATCGCGGAACACCACCCCCCCCACTTGCATTCGGTGTGCGGAAGCTGTTCTTCCACGCATCCACTTCCCACGTGTGCCGGTCGCCGTGATCGGCATCCAGCACATCACGCTGCGCGCCACCCGCATCCGCACCCGACCACGGGCTGTTCGGCCAATATGGCCGCGACGGATCCACCTCCGCGCACAGCCGCGGCAGCAGATCCACCCAGAACCCGCTGCCCCACGACTGGCCGGGCTTGAGGCGCTGGCGCCAGCCCCACTTGTCGTGCCCCCAGATGTTCTCGTTCCCGCCGCACCACAGCACGACGCTCGCGTGCGTGCTGAGCCGCGCGAGCTGGTGCCGCGCCTCGAGTTCGACAAGCTTCGTGAACGGCGCTTCCTCGGGATACATCCCGCAACTGAACATGAAGTCCTGCCACACCATCACGCCGCGCTTGTCGCACTCGTCGTACAAGCACGCCGGCTCATAGAGCCCGCCACCCCACACACGCAGCATGTTGGCGTTCATCTCCGCGGCATCGCCGATGCGCTCGCGGATCAGTTCATCGCCCGCATACCCGGCAAACAGGCCTTCGGGGATCCAGTTCGCGCCCATGCAGAACACCGGCTGACCATTGACGCGCAGCGTGAACGCCGAGCCCCACCGATCCGGCGAGGTATCGAGCTCGACCGTGCGCAGTCCAACCCGCGTCGTTTGCGCATCCAGCAGCGATGAGCCGTTCCACAGCTCAACCCGAAGCTCATACAGCGGCCGTTCATCATCGGCAGGCTGCGGGCCATAGCCCCGCGGCCACCACAGCTCGGGGTTGGTGATCCCCAGCAGCACCGATGTGCGTGAGCGATCATCCGGCACGAACACGCCACGGCCCTGCGCCACGACTGTGCCGCCGCCGGGCGCTCGAAGCGTCGCGACGATGTGCGGTTCCTCGCCCCCGGGCACCTGCGCCCGCATCACGGCATCGACATGCACGCGCACCTCGGCGACCTCGGCATCGGCGCGTGTCACCAGCGGTCGGACATGCTCGATGCGCATGCCCGATGCACTTGCTTCGATGCGCACACCGCCCGCAACACCCACCGTGGCGACCTTCGGGCCCCAATCCCACCCGAGGTTGCACGCGGGCTTGCGGATGAACACGAACGGCTCCCACTTCGCATCAGCCGTCTGGTCGCCATTGAACGGCCGCGAACCCAGGCGGGCCTCTTCCGCGTGGATGTGCACCAGCGGCGGCGCGAAGCGGATGACCAGTTCGTTCTGTCCTGGGCGGAGCGCATCGCCGATCTCAAACCGGTGCGGGAAGAAGAAGCTCGCGGCGTTGCCGACCACCTGTCCGTTCAGCGATACCACTGCGACGGTGTCGAGGCCATCGATCACCAGCTCGATGTGCTGCTCACCGTTCTGATCGCCTACACCCGCCGACGCTACCGCTTCCGCCCAGTCAAACTCGCAGCGATACTCCCACTCCGCGCTGCCCACCCATTGCAGCCGCGTTTCGGCATCGCCAACGTCTGGCGACTCGATGAGCTTCGCATCGATCAGCGCGTGATGCACGCACCCCGGGACCCGCGCACCAACGCCCTGCCGCAGCCTGGCGCGGAATGCCGGAGTATCCAGCGTGCCCGCCTTCGACAGGTCGATGTCGTCGGCATGCACCGCACGCACCGTCCACGGGCAGACCGCCAGCGATGCCACACTTGTTGCCGCCATGCCGGGAGCGTAGGACATCGCGGCGCCATCTCCGGGCTTGGCTTACTGCACAGTCCCGCACTCCGGACACTTGCGCAGCCCCTCGGGCTCGCGCTGCGGCAGTCCTGTGATGAGATACCCGCACGCTTGGCATGTGACCGGCGGTGTGGCGGTCCTCTCCCGCGACCACAACCACCCCAGCAGCGCGGCGACGCCCAGCCACAGCACCGACAACCCGACCGCGACCGGCGCGACGATCGTTGCCGCGGCACCCAGCGACTTGAGCGCCAGCGGCGACCACCCGCCCACCATGTCCCCCGCGCGATACACGAAGGTATCGATAAACGTCTTGGCCTTGTACCGCGCATCGGCGCTCAGCCCGGCGAACAGCAGTTCCCGCACCGGGCGATCGATCGCGTAGTGCAGGCCCCGCCGCGCCACCTGGAACGCCGCCATCGCCCCGTACGTCGGCGAGAAGATCATCGCCGTGAAACCCGCGATGTAGACAGTTGGCAGAATCAACAGCGCGCCCCGCGGCCCGATCAACCGCATGATCCGGCCCGCGAGGAAGAGCTGCGTGCTCAGCGTCACGATGTTCGACCACAGGTCGATCGTCGCGAACGCGGCGCGGCGATCCTTCTCATCAGGGAACGCGGCCTCGATGATCCGCCCCTGCTCCATGTACAGCAGTGTGCCGACGGTCGTGAAGAGCAGCATGAAAACGCCGATCGTCGCCAGGAACGGCGAGCCGGCGATGAGCTTCAGCCCCGCGAGCGGGTCGCGCGTCGGCTCCTGCGTCTCTGTCAGCCTCGCGCCTGCCCCCCCACCTCGCTTCTCTTCAAACCACGGCCGGAGCATCCGCACGAACTGCGAGGCGAACTCCAGCGGGATGATCGCCAGCAGCAGCAGGTACGCCGCATCGAGCCGGACCGTGCCGCTGAGGTATCGCGACAGGTACGACCCCGCGATCGCGCCGAGCGTCCCGCCGACCGCCGCGATGGCAAACGCCCGCTTGCCGCGATCCGGGCCAAAGACATCCGCGACGACCGCCCAGAAGATCGATACGACGAACAGGTTGAAGACGCTCAGCCAGATGTAGAACGCGTATCCGACATTCGTGCGCGTCGATTCGGGCAGCCAGTGCAGCAGGCCGCAGAAGACCAGGATGTTCATCACAAAGAAGCGGTACGTCCACGGAATAAACACCCGCCGCGGCACGCGCGAGGCGAACGTCGCGAACACCGGGCTCACCAGCGCCATCGCAACCAGCGTGCCGGTCATCAGCCAGGGGAGGTTGTCGTAGCCGCCACGGATCCCGAACGCCTCGCGTACCGGACGCAGCAGGTAATAGCACAGCAGCAGGCAAAAGAAGTACATCGCGCTGAGCAGCGCGGGGACGAGTTCCTCCCGTTTCAGGGCAAAGAGATGCGCAAGCCGCGCGATTCCGTCAGGATTGTTGCCGGATTCTTGCTGGCTCATGCGTCACCGAAAGTCCGAGGTTCTGATGCAACGCTGCTCGCGGCGGAGCATACACCGAGCGATAATCGGTCGGTTGCAATCCCCTTCCCCATCATCGCCGCAGATCCGCAGATCCGCATCAGACACGCAACACGTCGCATGCCCACACCCGTGACGCCTTGACGCCTTGCCAAACTCTCCGCCAGCACAACTCCCACCATACTCGGAGCCTTCCATGATCGCCTTCTCCGACTCTTCCCGCCGCGGCTTCCTCCAGACCTCCGCCCTCGCCACCGGCGCGCTCTTTGCGGGGGGGCTCGCCGCGGGTCTGCCCATGGCCGCGGGCGCATCGCTCCGTGCCACGCAGCCCGCGCCGGGAAAGAAGCTCCGCATCCTCATCCTCGGCGGCACAGGGTTCATCGGCCCGTGGATGGCCGAGTTCGCCGTGGCCCGCGGCCATCATGTCACGCTCTTCAACCGCGGCCAGCGCGAGAAGTACCTGGGCACCACCGATGGCACCAAAACGCTCTACGGCAACCGCGACCCCAACCTCTACGCGCAGACCAAGGTCGTCGAGGGCAAGGAGGTCGATGACGACACCAGCCCCAAGGGCTTGAGCGAACTCGCAGGCAAGAAGTGGGATGCGGTGATCGACAACTCCGGCTTTGTGCCCCGCATCGTCAAGGCCTCCGCCGAGCTGCTCGCCCCGAACGTCGGCCAGTACCTGTTCATCTCGACGCTCAGCGTCTATGCCGACAACTCCAAGCCCGGGCTCGATGAGTCCGACACGCTCTCGACCATCGATGACCCGACCAACGAAGAAGTGGGCAAGAACTACGGCGCGCTCAAGGCCCTCTGCGAGCAGGCCGCGGAGACCGCCATGCCCGGCCGTGTCACCAACATCCGCCCCGGCTATATCGTCGGGCCGCGCGACGCGACCGATCGCCTCACCTACTGGCCCGTGCGCGCAAGCCGCGGCGGCGAAGTGCTCGTCCCCGGCAACCCCGCCGACGCCGTGCAGTTCATCGATGTCCGTGACCTGGCGGACTTCACCATCCGCTGTGTTGAGAACAAGATCCTGGGCACGTTCAACGCGACCGGCCCAGAGCGCAAACTCCCGGTTTCGGAGTTCCTCGCGGCGTGTCTTGCCGCTTCCAAAGCGACCGGGAACAAGGGCGATGCCACATTCACGCACATTCCCTACGACTGGCTTGCGGCCAACGACCGCCCGCCGGGTGCGCTGCCGATCCTGCTGCCGGGCGAGGGCGATTACGCGGGCTTCCATGGTCGCAGTGTCGCCAAAGCGGTCGCCGCGGGGATGAAGTATCGCAGCGCGGAGGAGACGTGCAAGGCGATCCTGACGTGGTGGCCCGAGGCGATGAAGCTCCGCGAGAAGGTGGCGAAGGAAGTCGAAGCCGACCGCAAGGCCAAGGGCCTGCCGACGCCGCCCCAGCCACCGGCCGATCGCCTGCGCGCGGGCATTCCAGCGGAGAAGGAAGCGGAACTGCTGGCGAAGTGGAATGCGGAGCAGACCCAGAAGAAGGCGGGCTAAAGGCTCCCCATCCACTTCGCCCAGATGCTCAACACCAGCAGCACGTACAGCCGCTGCGAGTGGTCCCTGCGCTCGTTCATGTGCTCATCCACCATCTGGCGGACGAAGTGCATGTTGAGCTCGATCCCCAGCCGCGGCGGGCCCCACGGCTCCGCGCTGTTCAGGTGGTCCATCAGCAGTTGCTTCATGCCGCCATAGTCGCTGCGGAACCACTCGCCGATCGGGATCGCAAACCCCCGCTTGGGCCGATCGACGATCACGGCGGGGAAGTACTTGCGGGCGACCTGGCGGAGGAGGCCCTTGCGCCGGCCGCGGGGCATGAGAGATTCGGGTGTGGCGCTCAGGCAACTCTTTGCCAGGGTTGGTGCGAGAAAAGGTGAACGGACCTCGAGGGCCACCGCCATTGAGGCCGTGTCGACCTTGCGCATCAGGTCGTTGGGGAGATAGAACTGCACATCCCATAGGACCGCCTCGGACAGTCCTGTCCAGCGGCCGTCGTGGTAGCCGGGTTGGGGCGGGCGGGAGAGGAGTTGGCGAAGTTCGCGCGATGGGAACACGGAAGCGAGGTCCGTGTACCCCAGGCCATTCGCTGCCGCCGCAAGCCGCGCGCCTCTCGCAAGCAAAGACCGCGTACCACGCACCGGCAGCCGTCGCAAGGGCACGTTGAGCGCCGCGAGCAATCCGCGGTGCCGGGCGATCAGCGCGGCAGCGCGGTATCGCTCGTACCCGAGGAACATCTCGTCGCCGCCATCGCCGGCGAGAGCGACCGCGACGTGCGCGCGTGCCGCGCGGCTCACCCAATAGGTGGGCAGGAGCGAACTGTCTCCCAGCGGCACACCCACTTGGCGGATGAGCATCTGAAGATCGGCGGCGGGGTTAGCGCGGCAGTCGAGGGTTGAGTGCGTGGTCCCCGCGATCCGGGCGACTTCGCTCGCGATCTCGGATTCATCATCCCGGGGATCGGGCATTCGTACGCAGAACGATCTGAGGCCTCCGAGTTCCCGCCTCGCCAGCAACGCCACCAGCGATGAATCGATGCCGCCGGAGAGGAAGCACCCCAGGGGCACATCCGCCTCCAATCGGTCGCGAACGGACGAGACGAGCATCGACTCGGCATCGACCGCGGACATTGGGGTTGTCCGAGCCGGGCGTCCCGCCTTCGAGAACACCGGCCCGTGCGCCCCGTGCCGATACTCAGAACCCCTTTCCACATAGGTGCGGCCCGCTCCGACCGTGCAGAGAAACTCGCCCGGGGGCGTGGCCGCATGACCAAACCGGAGCCACTCTTCCAGCCCGCGGTCGCAGCGCTGGTGCTCGGGCGCGATGGCCTTGTGCATGGACATCTTCGCCATCGGCGTGGCGACGGAGGCGAACGTGAGCGCCATCGCCCCCGATTGATCCAGCCCCCGCGCGAAAAGCAGTGGCTTTTCACCGAACGAATCGCGGGAGAGAATGAGTCCGCCCATTCCGGCATCCCAGATCGCCAGCGCGTACATCCCGTCGAGTCTGTCGAATAGACCCTCCCCCCATGCCCGCCAGCCGTGCAGCAGCACCTCCGTGTCGCTGTGGTCGCTCACAAACTCATACCCCGCGGCCAGCAACTCCTTCCGCAACTCGCGGTGGTTGTAGATGCAGCCATTGAACACCACGGCAATCAGGTCCGCTCCGCCCGTGGAATGGGCATCTTGACCAATCGCATTCTCCAGCGAGTGCGCATCGCGCCCGTGCGTCTCCACCTCTCTCATCCCCTCATACACCACCGGTGCATCGGGCTTGCCGTGAAACAGCAACGGCATCATCGCTGCGCGTGCTGGCAAAACATCGCGCCCGGCACGCAGTCCCGCCCCACCTCGCACCGACACCATCGGCTGTTGCCCCGTCGCCGGGTCGATGATCGCCAGCCGCCGGTGCACCAGCGCGACATCCACCACCGATCCATCGGCCCGCACCACCCGGTCCCGGAACCGCCCCTGACCATCCGGGCCGCGATGCCGGATCGACTCATCGAGAATGTCCAGCCACGCCTCGGGGATCGCCCCCCCAGCCTCCCGAGCCGGCAACGCCAGCGCCGCAGCCGCCTGTCCCGGAGATGTCACCTTGATGATGCCGCCGATCCCGCACATTCATGCAGCATACGCCATCGCGTGAAACGCCTTCGCGTCGCGGCACGAATCCCCATCGGGAACCAAGGCGTCACGATCCCACACTCCCCGGCGCCTTGCCATCTTGACGCCTTGCCCCCCGCCACCGGCCCCTGCCGCACACCGTCCACCACCCCGCGGGTATGCTCCCACTCTTCTCCACCACGCGCCAACTCCGCAGCCTATGAACGACTCCACCCCCACCGCCGCGCTCGCCGCGGGCGAACCCTTCGCCCCGGACATCCGCACGCGCCTGTACCTCTGGATGTCCGCGATCTTTGTCACCAGCCTTCTGCTGGCGAACATCCTGGGCGTCAAGCTCTTCAGCTTTCAACTCTTTGAAGGCAGGCTCACGGTCGAGCACACCGTGGGCATGCTCCCCTTCCCGATCACCTTCCTGCTCACCGACCTGCTCAACGAGTACTACGGCAAGCGTGCGGCCCGCCGCGTCACCTACGTCGCCTTCGCCATGGGCGCACTCGCGTTCGGGTTGATCTATCTCGGCCGAATGATGCCCATCCTCGAAGGCATCCCCGGCACCGCCGATGCCGCATCGTTTGAGACGATCTTTGGCTCCGCCGCGCTGATGTACATCGCGTCGATGGTCGCCTTCCTCATCGGCTCACTGCTGGACATCTGGCTCTTTGGAATCTTCAAGCGGCTCACCGGCGGAAAGATGATCTGGCTTCGGGCGACAGGCTCGACCGTCGTCTCCCAGCTCTTTGACTCTTTCGTCGTCACCTTCATGTTCTTCATCGTGCTGCAGAAACTCACCGGCGGCGAGGCCGCGGATGCGGGCTTCGTCTTCGGCACCGCCCTCACCGGCTACATCCTGAAGTTCGTGATCGCCGTCGCCCTCACGCCCGCGATCTACCTCGGCCGCTGGTTCATCCGCACACAGTTCGGCCTGCGACCTCTCCCGCCCGAAGCAGTCGCGTGAGCCGGCCCAAGCGCACCGCCCGCGTATCTGCTCCGCATTTGCACTTTGAACTTTGAACTTTGCTCACGTCCTCGTGAGCAGCACCACCACGTGCGCCTCCACCGCGCGCCCCTCCCCCACCGCATCCACGCGCTCGTGGCTCTTCCCCTTCACGTTCACCGCGCCCACATCGATCCCCAGCAGCCCCGCGATGTTCGCCCGCATCGTGTCCTTCACCGGCCCGATCCGCGGCTTCTCCAGGATCACCGTCGCATCGACATTGACCACGCACCACCCCGCCTCTCGCACCCGCCGCGCGGCCTCAACAACAAACTCCCGCGAGTCCCGCCCATCGTTCTCCGCCGCGTTATCGGGAAACATCTGCCCGATGTCGGGCATGGCCAAGGCCCCCATCATGCCATCCACCAGGGCGTGGTAGAGGACATCACCATCAGAGTGCGAAATCGGGCCTCTTGGCCAATCCAGCGTCATGCCGCCAACGATCAGCGGCCGCCCCGGACCGGCCGGGGCTCGGTCTTCAAGGCGGTGCAGGTCATAGCCGTGGCCAATCCGGTAAGCTGCCGAGTTACCCATCTTCACTCCACATTCCCGGTCATCGCGGGCTTTGATCAGGAACAAGCACCCCGCTGGACGATACACAGAGGCCGCACCCGAAGGGAAATGCGCGGGAACCGCCCGAACACGGATTCCCGCCGCGGCATCGCACACAGGAAACCAGCCCATCAAACGGCTGGAGGAATACAGTAATGGCCATGAACCGAACCACCATCCGCTCTTGCGCGATCCGGACCGTCGTAACCCTTTGTGGCATCGCGGCATGCGCGACGCTCTCGGGATGTCAGAACACTGGCGGCGGCGCCAGCCTGATGAGCGAGGGCGGGGTTGGCGCGTCGCTCGACAGCCATGTGTATGTCAGTCGGTCGTGGCAACCGTGGACCGTGACCGTTCGCGATACGCGGACAGGACAGGCATTCTGGTCGATCGATGTGCCAGTGGGCAAAAAGCTGGCGATCCAGTTTGTCCGCGGCAGCGGCACCGAAACCCAGTACACGCCCGATCTGATGAAGTGGGGCTTGATGGAAGAGACCGCGGGTTTCTCGAACCTGACGAACTCTCTGCCGGTTCCCGCACAGGATTCGCGCAGGCTGGAACCGACGCTCCGGGCGGTTCCCGAGCTGCCCCCCGACATGACCGGGCGCGCGGCGGTGGGGACAGATGTTCAGGTCCGCTAAGGACTGCGCACTTTCCGCGCGTTGATGCAAGTGCTTGATTCACAAGCCCCTGCGCCATGAGAATCGTCATGCGTTCGGAGGGGATTCGGAAGTTACAACACCGAACGAAACGGGTGTTGAAAACTGCCAAAAAATCCCGTGAATCGCTTGAGAAACCGATAATTCTTCAATTTGCATAGTTGACGTGGTATGCTTGGACCATGTTCAACATACCGGGTCAGACCGTTTGTGAGGGAAGAGAGGTCTGCGCCGATCGTCGTGGTTTCACGATTATTGAGCTGCTGGTCGTCATGGCGATCATCGCGATCCTTGTCGCGCTGCTGCTCGCGGGCATGCGCGGCGCAAGAGAGGCGGCACGCACAACCCTGTGCCTCTCCAACCAACGACAGATCGCACTCGCCGCGCTCAACTACGCGAACCACAATCGTGACTTCATTTTGCGCGAGGGTTCGCAGCACGCAAACTACCCTCGCCTGAGCTGGGCCGTGGGCGTGCGTCCGTATCTGGACGACAAGGTCCCAAGCGATCAACAACTCGATGATCTGTTTGCGAACGCGCCGTACTACAAGGACCCGTCGCGGCGGCCGGATCGTCACAACATCCACTTTGTCGTCAACGCCTTTCCGTTCATTCTCGCCCCCAATGCAATGGGGGGAGTCTCCCCCCAGGTTGACGTGCGCGGCCGGACCGACTTCCGCTATCGCCGCGGACCCACCAAGCTGACGCGTCTGAGTTTCCCCGAGCAGACGATCTACATCACCGAACTTGGGGATGATGAGGATGAGACGCTCGCGAATCTCACCGAGCTCCAGCCAGCCACGGACCTGGATCGCTCCCAGCTGTACGACATCTGGGATCCCCTCCACGTTACCGCGGGTTCCACCATCCTCCGCATTGCTCCCCGCCGACACGGAGGGGCCGGTAACGCGGCGTTCATGGACGGACACGCGACAACGATTCCAGCCGCGGGTTTGACCGAGTTGCCACCGGTGAGCAATGTCTGGGACGACCGCGATTATGGTGTTCGTCTGAACTGAGCCGGCATCCGCGCCGGTCGAAGCGGTACAACAATCTGGTTCGATCAGGCCGACGCCGGGTCGTCGGCCATTTTCTTGCGCCTGTCACATCGGAGCCTTCTGCATGAACATCCGAACCGCCCTCATTCTGACCGCCGCGTCGGCTCTGACGTGCCTGCCCTCCCTTGCCCAGCAGCAACCGGCCGGGGCAACGCCCGACGCCCCCCCCGCTGCTGCCACACCCAAGGGGCCGGAGAAGACACCCGACGGCAAGACGGTATTCCCCGGTCCGAAGGGCAAGAAGGTCGCGTTTCCGCTGGAGCTATACGATGAGCAGGCGGATGGGGCGGCACAGATCCGCGAGGCAACGGCGCGGGCCCGGAGCGACAACCGGCGAATCCTGATCATGTGGGGAGAGAACTACTGCGGGTTCTGCTCGGAGCTTCACGACCTGCTGGATTGGGAGGATCCCCGGCTGCGGACCCTTGTCTCGACAGAATACGAGTTCGTCAAGATCGATCTGGGCAAGGCGTTTGCAAACACCCGCCACATCGACCTCGCCAAGTCCCTTGGCACGGATATCCGCGCTTCGGGTGCACCCGCGTTGACGATCATCGATCCGGTCAACGGCCGCGCCGTCGCCTCGATCGATGGGAAGGCGGCACTGGCCAAGCCCATGACGATGCAGCGCGTCTATGACGATCAGAAACTGTATGAGTTTCTAGTCGAGAACCGCCCGACGCCCAGGATCGCCATGACCGCGTTCAGCGAGCAGCTAGTCTTCGCCGGACGCGCGGAGAAAAAGCTGCTGGTGTGGTTCGGGGAGCCGGAATCCGCTGCTTCAAGCGAGCTGCACCGCTGGTTCAACGATCCATCGGTCGCCGAGGCGCTTGGCGCCGGCTACCTGATCCTGAAGATCGATCCGCAGCGCATGACCACGGGCCGCATGGTGATGGACCGCGTCACCGGGAAGCCGGGCGCACCCTGCCCGTTCATCGCGATTGTCAACAACCAGGGTCAGCCGATCGATTCGGGCTCGCTTCTGGAGGGATATCCGTCGACGGCAGAGCAACGCGCTGCGTTGCGGAGCGCACTGGCTTCGCACGGCTCAGCGGTCGACGGCGCGGAGCTGGATGCCGCGCTCGCCAAGCTTCCGGAGAAGCCGGCCGAGCCCAAGCCACGAGGGCCGGGCAAACCTTAATCCCGCTCTCCCGCCGCGGACAGCGCGAGTGCGCAGTTGATCAGCCCTAGGTGTGAGTATGCCTGTGGGAAGTTCCCCAGCGCCCGCTGGGTCGTGGGGTCGTTCTCTTCGGCCAGGAGCCCGGTTGGGCCGGCGAGCGCGGCGTAGCGCTCAAACAACTCGCGGGCCTCGGCGATGCGGCCGATGAGCACCAGCGACTCGATGAGCCACGCGGTGCAGAGTAGAAACGTGCCCTCTTCGCCCGGCAGGCCATCGTCGGCGTGATAGCGGTAGACACCGCCGGCGCATTGCAGCGTCTGCTGCACGCGTTCAATGGTCGCGATGAACCGCGGGTCATCGGGCGGAAGAAGACCCGTCAGCCCGACGGCCAGACTGGCCGCATCCAGCGACGGAACGCCGAAGGCGATCGTGAACGAGTTCAGTTCGGGGTTCCAGCCGTTGCTCAGGATGTCGCTGGCGATCTCCTCGCGAAGGCGGTCGTAGTGCGCGGTGCGTCGTCCGGTGACGAACTCCTCGACCACGAGGCCCCGGGTGACGGCATGCCAGCACATGACCTTGGAGTGCACGTGGTGCTGCTTGGGGCCGCGAATCTCCCAGATGCCGTGATCGGGCTCGGCCCAGCGCGCCTCCACCGCGTGAAGCATCGACCGCACTAGCCGCCAGTGATCGGGGGAGATGGGTGCGCCCCGCTCAGCCAGCAGGGCGACGAGGTCAACGACGGGCGCGAAGACGTCCAGCTGCACCTGGTTTGCGGCGGCGTTGCCGATCCGGACGGGCTGGCTGCCCGCATAGCCCATGAGCCCGCTGATCTCACCTTCGGAGCCCAGCATCCCGCCGGTGACGGTGTAGATCGGCCGGAGCCGATCCGGGGACTCGCACTTATCTACAACACCCAGAAGCCAGTCCAGCAGCTTGAGCGCGTGGCCGGTGTTCCCGAGTCGAACGAGCGCGGCCGCGGACAGCGCGGCATCTCGCGGCCAGCAGAACCGGTAGTCCCAGTTGCGGATGCCGCCGATGTGCTCCGGGAGACTGGTGGTCGCCGCCGCGGCAAATGCGCCAGAAGGACCGTGGCACAGAGCCTTGAGCACCAGGGCCGACCTTCGCACGAGGTGGCCCTTGAGGGGGGGCACGATCAGCGCGCGGGCCCAGCCGGACCAGAACTGCCGCGTCTGCGCGCGGCGATCGGGCTCAGAGGTGACCTGCGGCCTCAGGTTCCATGTCCCCGAGCGAATCTCCAGCACTCGAGCGGTCCCGGAGAGTTCGATGGTGGCTTCAGCGGTCTGATGTCCATTGTCGTCGCGGATCGTCCATTCGACACCCGGCGAGAACAAGACGATCGGGTCGGATTGGCCTTCGACCTCAAGGCCATCTGGATGCACGAGGATGCGCGTGCCGACGCGGCCAAAGTCCAGACGCGGCGCAAAGGACACGCGGACCGAGCCCCGGCCCTCCAGCACCCGCACCAGATCGCACCGACCGGCGCGCTGCCATGCCCGGCCGCCTGAACAATCCATGTAATCGGTGACGGTGAACCCGGGCCATCGCGTCGTGAGCACGAACGAGTCACCATCGTAAACCTGTTCGAGCGGCGCTTCGCCGCCGGCGTGGTTCACCGCAAACGCGCCGCCTGCGGAGCCTCCTGTGTCCAGAAGTTCCGCGAACACCGAACCCGAATCAATCCGCGGCAAGCAGAGCCAGGTGATTCTGGCGTCGGGTGTGACAAGCGCCACAGTCCGCTGATCCGAGAGCAGGGAGTGATGCTGGATCGGCACGGCGGGCATCGCGCCCACACGAGCTGCACGCTCGAGCGTGATGGCCTCGAGCATCTCAACCACCTCCGCCGGCGAATCGACCCGGAGCGCGGCCAGCGTGGGACCGTCGCCTACTTTGATGCCAGCATCCGCCGGGCCGAGCACACCAAAGGCATCCTCATCGGTGACATCATCCCCGACAAACACAATCGATGTGGCATTCAGATGATGCGCCATGCGGCGGAGGGCGGTGCCCTTGTCGGCATCAATCACCAGCATTTCGACAACCTTGCTTCCGAGTCTCAACCGTGCCCCGGGCTCGGAGTGCGCAACGGCCAGAGCCTGTTCGTACGCATCCGCGGCCCCTGCTTTCGATGCTTCACGGAAGTGAAGAGCCGCGCTCACCGGCTTGCGCTCCACCTGCGTGCCCGGGATGGTTCGGGAGATGCGATCGAGAGCCTCGATGAGCCGCGACCGCAGCTCCAAGGCCGCGAGCGGAAGTTCAACCCCGCTGCCGCCGGACTCTTCCGCGCCGTGGCTTCCGACCAGCGCGACGGATTCGCCAAGCCCGGTGAGACGCGCGCGGAGATCATCGAGGCCGCGACCGGAGATGATCGCCACATGCGTATCCCGCAATGACGCCAGTGCCGAGAGTACCGCGATCGCCCCCGCGGCGGGCATTGCCGCGGCGGGATCAGTCACGAGCGGGGAAAGCGTGCCATCGAAATCACATGCGACCAGGCAAGTCTGTGAGCGCGTGAACGCAACGATTTGCGGGGGCAGGGGATTCATCCGATCAACGCTCCGATGAAAGAGTCGGCCCAGGCGCTGATGTCGCTCCGGCGGACCACCGATCGCAGCACCGACATGTTCTTCTGCGCCTGATCGCGAGGCATGCGCAGGGCCTGCAGGATGGTGTCGCCCATCCCGGTCATATCCCGCGGGTTCACGAGCATCGCGCGACGCAGCTCGCGCGCTGCGCCGGCAAACTCGCTGAGCACCAGCACACCGGTGTTGTCGGCGCGGCAGGCGACATACTCCTTGGCGACCAGGTTCATTCCATCTCGGAGGGGAGTTACCAGCATCACATCCGCGGCAACATACCACGCGATCAGGTCTGTCCGGGAGAGCGATCTGCGGAAGTAGTGCACGGCGACCCGGCCGGGGATGGAGTGCTCGCCGTTGATGCGGCCGACGGTCTGCTCGACCTTGCTGCGGATCTCGGTGTAATCGGCAACCGGTTCGCGCGAGGGCACGGCAATCTGCACGAACACCGTACTCTCGACGGAGATCCGGCCGCGCCGAAGTAGGTCGGCGTACGAGTTCAGCCGGTAGTCGATGCCCTTGGTGTAGTCCATTCGATCAACGCTGAGGATGATCTGTCGGTCTGCGCCGACGCGCTCGCGAATCTGCTCGGCCGCACTCCGCACATCCGGATCTTTGGCGGTGGCATCGAACGCTTCGTAGTCGATCGAGATGGGGAACGCCCCGCACTGCACGATGCGGCCTTCAAACTCCAGAGCGGACTCGCCGCCGACAGCGGTCGTAAAGCGGCGCGCGAGCTTGGCGAAGTTGGATGTGGCCTCGGGAGTCTGAAAGCCCACCACATCGGCTCCGAGGAGTCCCCGAAGAATGTCCGCCCTCCACGGGAGCCATGCAAAGAGTTCGTCGGGCGGGAAGGGGATGTGCAGGAAGAAGCCGATCCGGACGTTGGGCTTCATCTCGCGCAGCATGCCTGGGACAAGCTGAAGGTGGTAATCGTGGATCCAGACCAAGTCGCCCTTTTTGGCACGGCGTGCGGCGGCTTCGGCGAAGCGACGGTTCACCGCGACGTAGGCCTCCCACCAATCCTGACGGAAGGCGGGCGTGCGGATGGCATCGTGGTAGAGCGGCCAGAATGTTCGGTTGCTCATCCCGTGGTAGAAATCGTTCTCTTCCTTCTCGCTGAGCGCCACGGGCGCGATCTTCAGGTTTCCGGTTTCAAACGGTTTGGGGCCGCGGCCCGGCGCGCCCGTCCACCCTACCCACGTTCCGCCACGATGTTCAAAGACCTGATCGAGCGCGGAGACCAGTCCGCCGGGCGATCGCTCCCACCGGGCGCTGGCGCCATGTCCGACGCGCCGGACCGGGAGCCGGTTAGCAACAACAATGAGCTTGCTCCGCTTGGGCATTCCGGCGGGGTCCCTTCACATCACATGGCGCAGCCTTTACCCGCGGAGGCGATGATCGCTCGCCTGGGCAAAGTTGCCAAGGTCCTGGTTGTCCTGACCCGCCGCGCCGGCTCCATCGCCGCGACGTGCCTTGCGAGAATCGACTAGGTTCCGCCCACGGTCAGCCCGACTGGCTGCGAGCGAACGCGGTGGCTTGGGTCGATCACCAGGCCCATCGGGGCGCGCTTTCCACCCGGTGGGGTCGGCGGGATGCCCTGCTGATCGATGTGCCGCTGGATGGCCATGATGCCCTCGAGCAACTGCTCGGGGCGCGGCGGGCACCCGGGGATATAGACATCGACCGGGATGAACTGATCGCAGCCCTGCACGACGGCGTAAGTATCAAAGACCCCGCCGGTGCTGGCGCACGCGCCCATGGAGAGAACCCATTTGGGTTCGGTCATCTGCTCATAGATCCGCTGCAGCACGGGCATGGTCTTGATGGAGATCCGTCCGGCGACGATGAGCAGGTCCGCCTGTCGCGGCGAGAAGCTCATACGCTCCATGCCGAAACGGGCAAGGTCGTACCGGCTTGAGGCCGCGGCCATGAGTTCGATCCCACAGCATGCCGTGGCGAACGGCATCGGCCAGAGCGAACTGCGGCGAGCCCAGTTGATCACACGAGACAGCTGTGTCGTGAGAAATCCGTCGACAGGAATTGCGGCCTCGATGCCCATGTGTCATATGCCCTGAAGAAGTCAGTTGCGTTGAGGTGTCGGGGGAATGCGCGAACCCGAAGGGGCGCTTTGCTCCTGCTTCCCGAAGATCCAGTCATCGACCGCGCTGTTCCGCTGATAGGGCTCGGATACCTGGTATTGGTCGGCACCAAACCCCGTTGCCCGCGTGACGCGCTGGTAGCAGCCCGTCATGCCGCAGGTGGCAAGGACCGCCGCGATGATCACCCATCGGCTCGCGCCAGCCCGAAGACCGTGTATTGCGTGCGTTTCGAGGGCCATGGGGAACTCCTTACCGTGGTCCTTCAAGGGTAGCAGGGGTGGTCTCTGGACGCGCGGTTGTAGGCTGTGAAGGCCGGTCGATGAGTCGAGGCGCGGGAGACCGGTCGATCGAGCCCCGGGTGTTAAGGCCGGGCAGCGATGTCGGCCTGCCGACGGCCAGAGTCGCGAGTGTCTGCTCACCCACCATGTCGATCTGTGCGCGGTGGAGCCCCTCGATCGCGTCATCGGAATCGATCGCCCCGGCGAGTTCGTACCCAAGTTCCAGTACTTCAGCCACTCGGATCGCCGCGGGCGACCGCGCAAGGGCATATGTTGATTCGGCATCCTCGCCCGGATTCTCCAAGCGATGCAAGATTCCCCGTTCCGCCAGCTTCCCGACCACCAGACGCACCACGGGCTCGGGGAGCTTTGTGTTCTTGGCAAGCGTCGGTGCATCGAGCGTCTTGCCAGCATCGAACCCGCGGGCGATCGCTGTCAACACCACCAGAGCCGCGGCAGGATCCACGAGCATCGGCCCCATATCGGAGATGGGCTGGGCGCGTGTCTTGGCCCGGCCGTGCTGAAGCTGGTACGCAATCTGCAATCCGAAGAGGATGATGAGCCATGTGAAGTACACCCAGAGCAGGAAGAGCGGCAGGAGCGCCAATGCCCCATAAAGCTTCGCGGTGCCGCTCGACACGCTCAGGTATTGCGTGAACCCCCACTTGCCCGCTTCCCAGAGCAGCGCCGCAGTGAAGGCGCCCGCCAGCGCCGGACGGAGCTTGACCTTCGTGTTTGGCACCGTGATGTAGGCGATAAAGAAAAACAGGGTGCTGATCGACACCGTGATCGCGTACCCAATCATGATCGTGGGCAGCGTCGCCGTCCCGAACTTGACACCCCACTCTGCGGCGCGAGCCTGCGCCATGGCGATGTACTGCTGGCTTACCACGAACGTCGCCACCAGCCCCAGCGGTCCGAGCGTGAGCAGCGTCCAATACTGCATCACCCGCCGCGCCCAGCTCCTTCCCCGCGGCACGCGATAGATCTGGTTGAACGCAAGCTCAATCTCCACCAGCATTGCCATCGCTGCATACACCAGCATGGCGGCGGCGGTCCACCCGATCGTCGTAAGCGAGATCTTGTTGACGCGATTGATCAGGTTCGTGATCCATTTGTCAACCGCGGGAGGGGGCTCGACCCCCGGGGCCGTGTTCGCGCTGGCGTTCGCCGCGATCTCCTTCAAGATCTCCTCACCTTGATCACCACCCACTGGTTCATCGGTCGCCTGGCTCACTTCAGGATCAGGGACAGCCGCCTCCGCAGGGTCGGATCCATCCATCGCTGTCGCATCGACGGATGGTGCTGGAGGGCCAATGAACATTTCCTCGCTCGGCACGGCGATCGCCGAAAGCCCGCTGTATGCCAGCGCTTTCTCGACGGCCGTGCGGACATCCTCCTCAGACGCGAAGTACTTCACCCCCACCATCGCGACGATGATCACCGGCAGCAGCCCGAAGATCGTGCGATACGACAACGCGGCGGCCATCTGTGGGAGGCGGGACTTCTGCGCATCGGCCGCGGCCGATCGCATCGTGGCCATCGCGGGGTCCGCGGAGCGCTTGGATGCAAAGAAACCGGCGCGTGCCTTCGCGGCCGTCTTGCTCAGGGCTCCCCAACCGAACATGGCCCCGCTCGACGGCTGCCTTGGGGCATCGCCAGAGGAGCGATCCGGTGTTGGGCGTGGCTTGCCGATCATCGCGTGCTTCCCCCGCGTTGATCGGCCTTCCGGACGGGCATGATGCGTCGGGGGCGCGGAGGGACCGGGGATTGTTCTGGCGCGCCGCCACCGGTCGCTCGGGCACCGGCCTGCCGGCGGCCTGCCCCTCCACTTGCCCCCCCACTTGTCGCCCCTCCACTTGTCGCCCCTCTTGTCGCCCCTCTTGTCGCCCCGCCCGACCCCGCCCTTGCCCCGCCAACGGCGCCGCTTGCACCAGCGCCTCCGGCACGCGTCCGTGCTCCTCCAACCGGGGACACGCGTCGCGGTGGCTTCGTCCCCGAACGCCTACGGGCGTCTGTTGCCTGTTCAGGTCGGGATGCGGATGCCTCGGCAAGGCCCGCGGCAACCATCAGGCTTTCAAGATCCTTCCGGTCCAGGAACTTCCAGCTGCCGCTGGCGATCCCGCGAATGGAAACCGGGCCGATCGCCGTGCGGACCAGCCGCTTGACCTTGAGGCCGGCATCAAAGATGAGCGAATCGATGCGTAGCTTGGGTGACTCGCGGAGCGTGACTTCCAGTTCTGTCTCGGTACCAGTATGCGAGAGCACCTGGATCGGATCCGCCGCTCGCGGGTGGGCAGGGCCAAGCGACGCGGCCAGCTTCTCGCGCATTCGCGCCAGCACCTCGTTGGGCACCCGGCCGCGGACGAACACGACATAGGTTCGCGACACGCCGTAGCGCGCATGCGTCAGCCGGTTGGCGAGTTCACCGTCGTTGGTGAGAATGACCAGGCCTGTGTCGTGGAATCCGAGGCGTCCGACCGGGAAGAGGCGGCCAAGGCCCGCATCGGCGACAAGATCCAGCACTGTCCGGCGCGCACCCCGCGGCGAATCGGTATCCGGATCGGTCTCGCTCGCTCCGTACGGATCGTCCTTGGTGGTGGAGAGGGTTCGGTCGGGCTTGTTCATCGCGATGTAGATTCGCCGGACGGTCGATCGGCCGCGGCCCCTTGAAGTGCCGCCGCCGCCATCGAGTTCGACTTTGCGACCGTTCGCAAAGACGGTGTCGGTGCGTGGATTGATGAATACCGGCAGATCGGTCACGACCTTCCCGTTCACGCGGACCTCGCCGCGGGCGATCATCGCCTCACACTCCCGCCTGGAGGCCACGCCTGCATCGGCCATGGCGCGCTGGAGCCGGACACCGTTTGGGTTTCGCGAGGTTTTCACGCTCAATCGTACGCTTGGGGCCGAGGGAGAGTTGTCACATCCGGGGCGCAGAAAAAGACCCCCGCGGGATGCGGGGGTCTTTGCGAACGATCAGATCGAACACTGCCCGGGGCTTAGAACCGGGGTGCGATGTAGGTCTGGGCGAGTGCCAGGCTGTTCTGTGCACCGATGTAGAAGTTGGTGTCGGAGATCGCGTCAAAGCCGTTGGAGAGGGGACGCAGGGCGCCCACGAACCGAACGGTCGTTGCGTTCTGGACGGAGTTGGCCGCCATGGCGGGTGTCGGGACGGCGGCACCCCCGACGTTGGCCTCCACGCGCAGGCCGATCATCTCGCCGATGCGCCGAGCGACCGCACCGGTGAGCTGCGCGACGAAGTTGTCGACACCAAGCTGGCTCGGATCGTTGCCCAGGACACCAAAGGAGGAGAGGAACACGACTGACTGATCCTGGAGATTCACGTTGAATGCGTCGACTCGCTCGGATGCACCGAACGTGCCATCGTTGAAGAACTGGCTCGGTTCGGCATTGCCCGCGAGGAAGACCGTGGAGAACGGCTGACCCTCGAATGCGGCGGGCGTGGTCGAGATGGTGATGTTGAGATTGGCCGCGACCATCATCGCGTTGAGGTTCGACACGAGGTTGTTGAGCACGTAGGTGTCGGCCGCGAAGCCGCCGATCTGTCCGGAAAAGCCCAGGACCGATGTGGAGTAGGGATCGATGCGGGTCGAGAGTCCATCGCCTGCCTCGAGCCAGTCGATCACGCCGCCCATGGTTTCGAGCAGGATGTTCTGACCGACCTTGACAACGTTGCCGCGGCCTTTGGTAACGACGCTGAGCTCGTAGTCGGATCGAATCGCGCCCTGGAGATAGATCGCGTACGGCGCGGGAACGGGATTGGTGATCCCCTGAGCGCCGGGCACGACAAACTCGATGAAGAAGTCGCCGTTGGCGTTATAGCCGTACTTGTTTCGCGGCGTCTGGAAGATCTCCTGATCCTGACCGCCAATGGGCAGGAACTCGGAGGGTGCCGCGAGGAGACGGGCGTTATCAAAGCCGGTGCTTGCGGGCACCTCGAACACACCGAAGATGGTGTCGCCGAGCAGATCGAGGCTGGAGAACACCAGGCCGGTGCGCTCGCGGCCCTGCAGGATCGGGGACAGGCCGATGTTCGAGCCGGTCTCGGTGAGCCGCAGGACCGCGCGGATGCGTGTGCCAGGGGCGATAGGCTGACCGCCATTGAGGTGATAGACATCGATGTCGGGAGAAATCGTGGTGGGATTACCCGCGGCACCCGGGGTGCCGATCGCCGAGGTCACAACCTGCTGCACGACGTCATCCTGTGTGCCCCACTGCCGATCCCTGCCGGCACGTCGAGTGGAGACGACGCCATCGAGGCTTGTGCCGCGAATGACATCGTCGCGGGTATTGGGGACACCATCGGGACCAAGGCCGAGCGTGAAGGTGTACCGGCCGTCGGTGATGCTGGTGAGATCGTCACCGGTGCCAAAGACCCCGTCGGAACCCGCGAACGAGGTGGGAACAGGTGCGTTGAGAAGCTCGGTGCCATCGC
The DNA here is from genome assembly GCA_038247555.1 of Phycisphaerales bacterium. Lineage (GTDB taxonomy): Bacteria > Planctomycetota > Phycisphaerae > Phycisphaerales > UBA1924 > JAHBXL01. Next base: position 78,356 of record JBBRUT010000001.1, read on the forward strand.
CAGAATCGGTATCGCCAGCAAAGCCGGTGTCGCCGTCGTCGAAGACTTCGATGCTGAAGCGGTAGGACCCGACTGCACCCGGGACCGGCTCTGCGTTGTTGATCGCGTTGCCGTCTGCAAGGTTCACGCCGGCGAGGTTGCCCGCAACAACGATGTAATAGACGCCGGTGACCGCGACGAGGTACTGATCCTCGTTGGAGAGCTCGCCCTCCGCGAGGGGAGCATTGGGCAGACGGCGGATCGGCCCGGTTGCGCCACCGGTCTGATTGCCGAAGAGACCACCGAAGGGATTGTTCGGATCAAACGTCCCAAGACCCGTGTTGGCGGCGAGCAGCGTACCCGCTGCGTCGTAGATGCCGCGGCCTGCACGCTGCGCCACACCCTGCATTCCACCAAGGCGGAGAATCTGCCCAGCACGGAGCGAGACGGAGTAGACGTCGGCATCGCCGCCGGCGCGGAAGGTGGTGGCGTTGGAGTCCGGATGATCGCCGATGGTCCCACGCAGAATGAATGGGTGATTGGTATCGGGCAGGCCGTCGGACTCGCTGTTGCTATCCAGCACGACGTTCAGATTAATCGCGCCATAGAAGTCGATCGAGGGATCCGAGACCGGGTTCGTGGGATTGATCTTATCGCCGGCATCGCCGACGATGTCGTCCTGCGAGAAGTCGTCGCCGATCTGGCCGTCGCCGTTTCCATCCAGACGCGAGGACTGGGAAGCGCCACGAAGGAACTCGGCATTCAGCACGAACCGGTAGACGCCGGGTCCCGGAACGCCCTGCAGGGCCGGGAGATCGCGATTGGTGATGGTCGTCGAGAACGTGATGACCGCGGTCATCGTCGAGGCTTCGTAATCGATGGTGTAGTCGACGTTCTCCGCCAGGCCGATGGTGAGGCCGCCCGACCGCACCTCAAAGATGCTCAGAGCGTTGGTGAGCGTGCTGGCGTCGATCGCCTGGTTGAATGTGATTCGACCGACATAGACACGGCCATCCTCGATGACCTGCAGATCCTCGACCTGCACGGGGACGGGGTTGGCATTCAGACGGTTCACGCTGAAGTTGCCCGAGGACATGAAGTTGGACCCGCCAACCCGCACGATCCCGACCGAACCCGTGGAAGCCACGCGGTACTGCTGGGAGTTGAACGGCGAGCCGACGATGGCTCCGCCGATGGTAACGCTACCGATCGAGGATCGCCCGTCATCGGCGCGGTCATCGCTGGTTCCCAGGAAGCCGTCGGGACCGCGGAGGATGCCCGCGGCGACATCGGAGCGGGTGAAGTTTCCACCGATAATGACCTGACCGATGGTGCCATCGGTGACCACATCGGCCGCGCGGCCGGTGCCACCGAAGGATGCATCGGTGCCCAGATCGACACCTGCGAGGAACGCCGTCGAATCGACATTGCCGCCGACATTGATCGAGGTGATTGCATCGCGAGCCGAGACTCGGGACTCGCTCGATGTGCCCACGTTGATCGAGCGGATGATCTTGCCCGCACGCACGCCGGCCCGGCTCAGAGACCCGGCGGTGAACGCGTCGATCTCACGGTCGGAGCTGAAGTTTCCGGCGAAGACACCGCCGATGGTGACCGATCCGACGTCGAGGGCTTCGACGGTGAGCTCGGTATCCGAGCCCGTGGTGCCGAAGTTGCCTGTCACCGTCAGGGCACGCAGATCGCGGGCCAGGAGGCGGCCGGTGTTGAACGCCGCGGCACGGAACGACTGGATGTCGCCGCCGGAGCCGAACGCGCCCGTGGCACTGATCGTTCCGAAGGTCGCGTTGTTGAGCGCGCCGTCGAGATAGAAGGCCGAGGTGCCCTGGAGCGTTCCTTCAACCACGCCCGTGCCGAGCGCGGCGTTGTTGTTCCCAAGCACACGCAGGTTGGTGAGTGTGACATCGAGTGCGGAGATCCGGAGGCTCGAACCGGCGGTCGTATTGCGGAGCGTGATGAGCCCGTTGGGACGGTCCCAGAAGGCCTGACCGGGTCCGCTGAAGACCACGGTTGCACGCTCGCCGCTGAGCAGCATGATGTTGAACGCGGCACCATTGGGAATCGCGACGGCTGAGACGCTCGGGTTCGAAACCAGTGACGGATCCACCGCGGCAAGGCTCGAGCCATTGTTCCGCTGGATGCTGCCGGTCGTTGGTCCGACCGAGCCGTCGGCGTATGCGAACACGGCACGCGAGCCCGCGCCGACAGAGACCGAGCCGATGCTCGATGTTCCGGGGCCGGTTCGGTTGTTGACATTGCCGTACTTCCCGCTCGGCGCCGCGGAGACACCCGCGGAGATCCGCAGGTTCACAGCCTTGCCGGTCACCAGGATGGTGCCGATGTCGCCCGATCGCACGGTGTCATAGTCGCCGCCGGCTCCGCCGACTCGACCGTCAATACCAAGATCAACCACTCCGGCGAGCACTGTTGTCGCTTGCACCGCCTGGAACTCAAGACGCGAGATCAGATCGCCCGCGGCGATCGAACTGCCCAGACCGCGGGAGAGGTTGTCGTTGCCGATGCGCATCGCGGAGATGAGCCCGATGGACTCGCCAGCGAAGATGCGGGATTCCCAGATCTTCCCCGTACCGGCGACGGTGATGGAGCCGATCGTGGTGCGCGCGGAGATCGAAGGGCCGTCGTATGCGCTCGTCTTCACGGCGCCGGGTGGCAACTGGTTGCGCTGACCACCGGAGGGAGCGAACGGACGATTGGCTCGGTACGCGGAAGCGATGCCGATATGACCGACATAGCCGTCTGCACCCACGAGCAGCGAGATGGAGCCGATCGAGCCGTCCGCTTCCACATTGCCCAGGAGGTTGCCGCCGACGATCGTGATCGACCCGATGTTTCCATCCCCCGCGAAGATGCGGTAGCCCTGACGGAACGAGCCGTTGGTGATGACAATCGAACCGATTCCGCCGGAGTAGGAGATGATGTCGCCGGCGACATCGCCGACGATGTCAATGGCGTTGATGCGGCCGAACGCGATAATGCGGCCGCGAGAAACGAGGTCGTTGAGCGGCGTCGCGGACACACGCGCCGCTCGCACGGTTCCGGTGATGTCCTGCCCGACGAGGATGTCGTTGTAGATCTGACCATTGACCGCGGTGATTGAACCAAGATTGCCGCGGATATCGAGCGCCCGATCCGCGCCGTCGGTTCGGCGGCCGATGTTGCGGCCCGCGATGATCGTGTCGGCGTTGCCCAGGATCTGCAAGTCGACCAGCAGATCGCGTCCGGCCGAGAGCCGGGTGAGGCGGCCGTCGCTCGGGTCGGTGGAGGAGATACGCATATCGACGTCGTTGTTCAACGACTCGATGGTCCCGATCGGTCCTGACGAGGAGAGCACGCCCTGCACGCGGCCAGTCGCGCGAACTAGGTCGATGCGACCATCAGGACCGTTGGAGCGGATCTCGGTGAGGGTGATCTCTCCGGCGGCGATCATCTGAATGATCGGCCCGGCGACGTTGATCGAACTGGAGCGGATATCTCCGCCCGCGCTCAGGTTGCGCACACTACCGGAGGTAATGGAGGTGGAGCGGACATCGTTGGTCGCGATGACGTTGAAGATCTCGTTGTTGACGAGAATCGAGACGCGGGCGAGGTTGCGCCCGCCGACCGAGCCGAACAGCGAGCCGCCTGCATCAACAATCAGGTCCGAGATATCTCCAGCCAGGCCATTGGTCACGACGCTCTGGATATTAATCGAAGCCTGGATCCGCGAGGGCAGGATCTCTCCAGGGTTGCCCAGGCGAGTGGAGTTGCGGAACTCATCAGCGCTGACCGTGCCGATACTGCCCGACGCTGTCATGAACGTCGCGTCGTACGCGCCGCCGGTCAGATTGACTTCGACGATGGACTGACCGATGACGAAGGAACCGAAGAGATCGGTATTGACGCCGCGAATAAGACGAACCACACCCGCGAAGTAGTTGACATCGCGTACGCGCTGCGACTGCCAGAAGTCATCGAGGGGCGACGCGGCGATGTATGCCCGGTCGAAGCGCCCGTTGGTGAGCGAGACGTTGTTGAGCCCGAACACGGGGTTCGGGAGGCCGATGGGATTCTCGGTTCCGATTGTCGTGCGGGCACCAGCTCCGATATTGGCGGCGATGATGGTGCCCTGGATGGTGGCATTGGTTCCGGTGACGAGGATGATGTCGTCATCGGCGAAGATGCCGGCCTGCGCGAAGGGGGACGGGCCCGAGCCCAGCAGGCCCTGTCCGACGTCCACGACGTTGATGGCCACGGCGTAGACGCTGCCGAAGATGCCTTCAAACACGTTGGGCGCCGCAACCAGATCGGAGTTGGCGACCAGCCGCAGGAGGTGCCCGTTCTCGACGAGCACATCGCCGACAGCGCCGCCGACGTCAACATTCTGCACATCGCCGCCGCGAACGACCAAGCCGTTGAGCCAGCCGTCGATCGGCGAGCCGACATCTTCAAGCGGGGAAGCGGGCATGTAGTCGGGGTTGGTGATGGGAACGAAGATGGAACCATCCCAGTCGGCGCCCTGCGACGCGACGCCGTCGATAGCGGCGCCGGAAACACCGAGCGGCCCGCCAACATCACCCTGGCGACCGGCGGCAAGGTCCATCCACGGGCCCAACTGGCTCGGGCCTGCACCAGAAGTCTGTGTGCGGCCAAGGCTGCCGGTGGCGATCCGAACTTCACGAAGCGCGAGCGCATCGATCGCCACGATGTCGCCGTTGGTGGTTTCGTTGCGGATGGTGCTAAGCGGGAGTCCGTCGGAATCAATCCGCCAGACATCGATCTCCGACACGCCGTTGAAGATGACGCTGGGAGTGTTCGTGTCGGACGTGATGTTGACACGACCCAGGCTCACGACGCCGGGGGTCAGTCCGGTGAACACAAGCTGCGCGCCATCAGTCAGGGTTGCGTTGATGCGGGCAAACGCGATGCCCTGCGAACCGTCGACCGGCAGGACGCGAATTTCACCGAAGGAGTTGAATCCCGTGGGTCCGCCGCCCCGGAGGTGCACCGTGAAGCTGGCGCCGCCGTCATCGACGAACGTAATCGGAACGTTGTAGAGCAGCGGCGTGACGATGTCACCATTGCCGCCGTTCTGGATGAGGTTGAAGTCCGCGAACCTCAGATCGGATCCGACACCCATGCGGAAGGTGGGCGTACCGTCCATGATCGCGCCGCCGGGTACCTCGCTGCCTTGGCCGTTATTGTTCACGCCCACGCGGAACTGATCGATGATCGAGTTGTTGGAAGTCGTAATCGTCACGCCCAGTCCGCTGACATAGGCACCGACGAGGATCTGCCCGATGTGACCGGGTTGGCCGGAAACACCGGATCGGATGTTGACGATCTGCCCGCGCGAGTCGCTGTCAGGGTCCTGGTCAATACCAAGCCCGCCGCGAATGTCGAGGATGCCGATGCGGCGACCGACCCGGATGTTGCCGGTCGTCAGGTCGCCCTCGGTCACTGCCTGTCCGACGATGGGGGACAGACCGGTGACGAGCGTGCCCAGATCACGGCCGACGAGGATCTCGACGCCGTTGATATCAGAACCGGTGGTGACGTTGTAGAGGTTGACCGGAACCGAGATCGTCGCCGCGGACAGGTTCAGCAGGTCATCGACACCCTGATTCGTGTTCAGGATGGAGAGCGTGTCGTTCTCCATGCCCGAGCCGTCGATGTAGCCGGTGCCGACGCGGAGAGAGCCCATCGAACCAGAACCCAGGTTCAGGAAGAACGGATCGCCGAATCCGCCCGAGCCCGACGCCGTGCGGAGGGCGCCGAGTGTGACGGGCGCCATGCCGGCGACCGTGAAGTTGTAGTCGGTACCGCTGCCGATCCCTCCCGGCTGATTGTTCACGACGAGGTAGTACACGTCGGCGTAATCAGGACGGAAACGAATGGTATTGAGGCCGAGGTTGTTGCCCGCAGGGCCGCGGCCTGCGCCGCCAACATCGCTCGCCGCCACCACGCGTCCATCACGGTCAACGATCCGGTAATAGGCGACGAAGCTGCCGCTCTGAATCACAATCTCGCGTGTGGGATCGGCGGGGAAGGCAAATACATCTGTGCCATCGAGCCCGGTATTGACGACATCGCCGCCGCTGATCGAGCCAGAGACGCGGGTTGTCGTTCCGGAGTAGCCGATGAACTCCGCTGAGAGCAGCGAGTCGTTGCGGAAGAACGCCTCACCAAAGAACGTCTGCTGAGTCCGTGGCGTGGCGTTCTGATTCTGCGTGACGGTCAGCGTGGAGTTGGGCATCGCCGGGGCGCCATAGCGATACATCACCTCACGCTCGAAGTAGTCGAGGAAGTTGAGCCGGGCCCGTCCGGGGTTGTTCACATCGCCAAGGACCGTGATGTCCAATGCTGACCGGCCGCCGATCGCGATCTCGCGAACGGTGCGGCCAACCACGAGCTGTCCGGCGGTGGGGTTGGTGACCCGGAGGTCCGGATCGATAAGAGTGACATCATCCGCCACCCATAGCCCAGCATCGCCGGCGACCTGCAGCAACCCGAGGTCGCCCGCCACATTCACGGATCCAAGAAGGACACCGACGTTCAACCGATCGAGCGCGCCAGTGAAGTTGCTGGCTCCGTGCAGGATCGCGTGCGCGACGATGGAGCCCATGCTCGCGCCGCCGTTTACGAAGATGCCCTGATTGCCTCGAATGAAATCATCCGGCTGTGGGAAGGGAACAGGCGCCAAGTAGTTGTTCAGACTGCGGACAAAGGGCGACCCGATGATGAGGGAGCCTGGCCCGGGGGGCAAACCAATGACCTCGGGCGGGTCGGAGTTATCGAGGGTGTATCCGAAGCCGGAACCTTCAAAGTCATCATAGAGTCCGATGACCGCATCGGGAATGACATACGTGAACACGCCATCGACCAACTCAACCTTGCCCCCGATGATCGTCATCGAAGTCCGCGCATCCGAGCCGGAGATGATGATCTGGCCGATTCCATCGTTGAAGTCCGGAATGCCGTTGTCGTTCCGATCGACAATCGGAGTCTCCGCGCCTTCAGGGACACCCAGATCCAACCGCGCCTGGACCTCGCGGCCATACAGATCAAGAACTCGAACGCTGGAGCCCACGGGACCGGTGAAGGTCAACCTTGCTCCATAGATACGGTCCTCAACAAAGTCAGCGAAGGTGCCACCCGGAAAGGTACCGCTGATGTCATCAAGAACAAAAATGTCCTGGTAGCCTGCGTTGTCCGGGGCGACCTGCGCGCTCGCGAACCGGATCGCATCAAAGCCCGCGTTGAAACCGATGTTGTACTGCACACCGCCGCCGATGACCGGCGTGCCCAGCGCAGCGAGCGCCGCTCCGATGAATGTCTGCACAACCTGACCGTCGAGCAAGAGCTCCACTCGGGTTCCGTCGTTCGTCGTCCGCAGGCCATCGCCGTCGCCCGGCAGTTCCGTCGCGAGTGTGGCCGGTCGGATCGTGAAGTTCGCGGCAGTTGCCAGTCGCGATGCCGGATCCCCTTCATCGACGCCCGTGAAGAACGTGAATGTCACGCGGTCGTTGGCCGACAACTGGATCCGCAGGTCGCGGTCCATCTGGCCAGCTTGACCAGGGTCCGGACCGGGCACCAGACGGATCGCCGTCGCGGACTGGGTCGCGTACGAAATGCGGATATCGGACTCTTCAAAGAACGTGCCGTTCGGTGGGACCGCAGGAACGAACATGGTCCAAAAGGCCATTTCATCCGCGAACTCTTCAACGACCGTCTCGTTGTCGACCAAGTCCGGCGCAGGTACAAACAGGTAGGGGATCACATATCCCCATGTCGCCGTCTTGGTGCCCAACCCCGTGGCGGGGTCGATGTCATCAGGACCGATCGCAAGCGTGAACAGGAGTCGGCGCTCTTCAAGCTGCTCGAGCAGCTCGCCCGACATCGAGCCGCCGGCGCGGCGTGCGAGCCGCGCGGCCGTTGACGGCGCACCTCGGCCGAACATATCCGACAGCTTGCCCAGCAACGAAGAACCCGCGCGTCGGAACTTGTTCATGGCGACTCCTGCGAAAGGCTGCTGATCCGGCCGCGATGCTACTTCGATGCGGCGGAACTGGATGTCCAAAGGGTCTGGTGCGGCGGCCCACGCCGTTGCAGGCCGCGGCTCTCCTCTTTTGAAGCGGCGGCTCCGGCACGCCGCTTCCTTCGCCCACTCAAAAGGCGGGGACGATAGGGCGGGGAGTTGGTCCCGACCAAAGCGTCTCTGCCCTGCGGGCGGCGCCCGCCTGTCGCGGGCCTCAGGCCGATTTCCGGGAAATGCAACCGAGCGTTCCCCTTCGACCCGCGTCCGGCAGACTAACGGATGCGCGTCGCACCCGCAAGTCGATGCCGCTGTTCGGTTTCTCCCCCCGTGTCGCCCGACCCGTCGCCGCACGGACCGGGAGGTCTTGGGCCATACGGACGTTCTTGGTCACCGGTTTCAACCATTCAACCAGCCACGAACCCACCCGGGGCATCGGGCGAGGGCTCGCCCTCGGGTCAGCAGGCGGAGGGTTATCCGGTCCGGGCAGCGTTCACCAGACGCTGCTTTCCCTCCAGAATCGCAGGCTACACCCCTGAATTGTGGATAGGGGAGGGACCGGAAGCTCGCAAACCCGATGGTGCCCGGCCGATTCACGCTCACCCGGAGGCAATCCCATGTCCAATCGATCGATCGCTGCCGCTCCCTCCGCCCAAGCCTTCTTTGAACCGCTGGAGGCCCGCCGGTTGCTCGATTCCGCCTCGCTTCTGGATGATGCCTATGAGTCCAACGACACGCCGCGGCAGGTTCTGGTCGCGGCAGCGCCCGGCGGCCCTGCCTTGGGAGCGGTGGAAGGCGACTTGCAGATCGGCGGGCTTCGCTTGGCCGACCGGGCCGACTGGTACCGCTTCCGCCTGACCGCCGAAGGCCAGGCCGGGGATGAAGTCTCGATTGCCTTCAAGCACCGCCGCGGCAACCTCGATCTCGCTCTCTTCAACGCTCGCGGCCGGGTCGAGCTGGATTCGAGTGCAAGCAACCGCGCCAATGAATCCGTGTCGCTCGAAGGTTTACCCGCTGGCTGGTACATGGTGAAGGTCTCTGGCCGCGACGGCGCGACCAACCCCAACTATCGCCTGAGGATCGATGCACCGTCGGATTCTCCGCAATCTGATCCCGGAGAAGGCGGAGAGGGCACGCCGATCGTCGAATCCAACGACACGTTCGACCTCGTCGATGCCGCGACCGTCGGAGCATTTGGCTCTCCCAATCTCGGCGTGCTTACCGGCCCACTCGCGCTGAACGCACAGACTCTCGACGACTCCTACGACATCTTCAAGTTCACGGTCTCCGCAACGCCCGGCGACAGCGCGAACATCTCCATCGCCTCCTCCCACGCCTTCAACCTCTCGCTCTTTAACGCTGACCGTCAGTCGATCGGCTTCGCCGCGGGATACATGGGGCAGACGTCGCTGAGCCTGGCGAACCTCGCTCCCGGCGACTACTACGTGCAGGTCACCCACTACGTGCTGGGCCTCGACGGCGCGTTCAGCTACGACCTCGCCCTCGATCCCGGCGCACCCTCACCCCAATCCTGATCGCCCGCGATGGGTGCCGTGGTACAGCCGCCTGCTCTGAGGCGGATGTGCCACGCTTCCACTTGTACACGATTCCCCTTCCTTCCGAGAGAGAGGGGCTGAGTCCGCTCTGGGACAAAGCCCCGGGTTGAATGTTGCTCAGGCCTCCGCCGTTGCACGAACATCCCGCCCGCGAAGCGGGCCATGTAACGGGTCGTCCTCTCGAAGCACCCTCTCCCCGCGCGGCGGGGAGAGGTGGCCGCGCAGGCGGGGGGCGGCCGGTGAGGGGTCTCTTCGGCGGGCGCCACAGGTGACTTGGGTGCTCACGCAGCTCGCCTCTTCGCCCCGGCCGGGGCGTCGGCTTGTAGCCACGGGTGCAGCGCAGCCCGCGTCCTCGCGGCGGAGCGCAACCCGTGGAAAGCATCCCATCACCCCCTCTGCCTCTTCGTCTTCGCCTTCCAGCCGGGCCGGCGCTTGAGGCCACTGCAGTTCTGCTTCTTGCGGCGACTGGCTCGGCTGAACACTCTTCTCTGCCTCGACGTGCCACGGGTCCCGCCGAGTCTTCGAAGCGGACCCGTGCTTCTTCGCCTTCGACTCCATCAACCCACTCGAACTCCAAGTTCAGCCGACAGCTACGACTCGCCGTCCACGTGGCACTTCTTCAACGTCCAGCGGACGAGCAAAGACGCCCTGCTCATCAGTCGGGCTCGATCGCGACGGGAATCCAGCCGAACTCGAAGCCCGCCGCGTGGCATACTTCAAAGAAACGATTCGACACAATCAGAGCGCTTCGCCCTTGGCGAGGCCATTTCGGGCGCCCAAAGGGCTCAACCGCGCGGGCGATATCAAAGGATTCAACGGACCTGATCGAAGAACTCTTGTATCGCCAGACACCTCCCGCGGCCATCGGAAAGATCGGAAGGGGTGAGTCATCAATCCAAGGCGATGGCCGGCCGCGACAGGAGAACTCCATCGTGTCGGAGACACGGGGAAGAACCAGATCCGAATCAAGCTCCCACCAACCTGGCAATGGCGACATTCGATACTGCACGGACGCCAACTTCAAATGCCGAAGGCCTGCCTCGGCCAGCACGGAACAGGCCCGCTCTGAAATGAGAGCACAGCCTCCCGCAATGCCGGTCCAGGCCGTGTTCGCCCGCGCGCACCAAGACGGGAGTTTGTTGAACACCAAGGAGCCGTCGCTGTCCTGCAGATCGACCCTCGGATACTCCACCGTACGTGGCGCGCCGACTATTTGAAGCAGTTTCGCTCGCCGCCAGTCGTCAATATCATATACATGCTCTCGAATATATGATACGAACAACGGGTAGTCCGCCTTTGCAACCCTCCGCCCATCTGGCTTCGGTCGAATGCCATATGTCTCAAGCACCTCCAACAAACCCTGTGCCCTTGCATCGTCCTCAAACACTCGCACGGACATATCACGACCAAATACATACGAAAGCGAGTGCTGGCGGCAATACTGCTCAAATGCCACAAATGGGGGACTGTCACGTTCCACCCGTGGCGCACCTATATGCAACTGGATTCTCAACGGGCTATTCCGAAGTCCATATACCATGCCTCTGCTCTGTACCACATCGGCCGGTGGCAAAACCGAGAGTTCTTCTTCGCCTTGAAGTGCCACTGGACAAAGCGGCCCGCTTTGGGGCGGCGTGGCCAGTGCGACTCGTCAAAGACTCAGCGGCACGCCTGAACACTCCTCCTGCCTTGAAGTGCCCACGGGTCCCGCCGAGTCTTCGAAGCGCGGCCCGTGGGTCATTTGCCTTCGACTCCATCAACCCACTCTACCTCCACCCGCCGCGGCACACAATCTTCAGCTCTCACTCCCTTGCTCCCTTGCTCCCTCGCCCCCTCGCCCCCTCGCCCTCTCACCCGCCCTCGCCCCCCTTCCGCGTTGAACCCTCCTCATCCGTGCCCATCCGTGTCATCCGTGGCTGCTTTCTCCCCCGCCCGCCTTCCTCCGCGGCCTCCGCGTCTCCTCCGCGCCCTCCGCGTACTGCCTTCCCTTCTCTTGTTAACCAATCAATAACCTCACAGACCCCTTGACAGATCGGTATCCGTACGCCATACTGTTCCCGATCATGTCCTCCGGCACCGCGGCCATCCCCTCAGCCCTCTCCCCCTTCCGCCCCGACCCGGAAGCCGCCGCGGCCATCTTTTCCCGCATCGCCTCCGGCCGCGAATCCCTCCTCGATCTCGCCGCCGCCCACCACACCTCCCTCGAAGCGCTCGCCCTCTGGCTCGAATCCCCCGAAGCCCAAAGCAGCCTCGCCAGCATCTCCGCCGGCCTCGCCACCTTCGCCCGCATCGGTGCCCTCGCCCGCATCCCCGCCGCCACCGATGCACTCCACAACATCCTCACGGACTTCAGGCAGCGATGCGCCCGCGCCGCCGCCGCTTCTCCCGCTGATTCTCCCTCGCGCTCGGCTTCGGCCTCTACCACAAACCCCGCCGCAACCACCCCCGCCGAAAGCACACCCAGCGCTCCCGCAGCC
>JBBRUT010000002.1:0-80954 GCA_038247555.1 Phycisphaerales bacterium
GGCGGCAGGGTCGGCCGGCGCGGCGTCGGCTTCGCCGAGTTCGGCGAGAACGGACTTGAGGAGCTTGTCGAGGAGACCGTTGACAAAGGCCGGGGACTTGTCGGTGCTGAAGGTTTTGGCGAGCTCGACGGCCTCGTTGACGGCGATCTTGGGGTGGGTACGGCCGCTGGTCATCTCGTAATGCGCGAGGCGGAGGATGGCGCGATCGACGGCGGCCTGGCGGTGGGCGGGCCAGCCGGGTGCGGCCTCGAACATGAACGCGTCGGCCTTGTCGCGGTGAGTCCAGGACATGGTCGCGAGCTCGAACGCCTTCTTGCGCTCGGACTGGGAGAAGTCGGTCGCGTCGCCGGAGTCTTCATCGTCCTTCATCGTCGAGGCGAGCACGGCGTCAGGATCTTGGCCGTTGCGTGCATCGAGCTGGTAGAGGACCTGAAAGGCGAGGCGGCGGACTTCGCGGGGGGTGGTGGACATCAGCGACGCCCCGCTTTCTTTTTGGCCGTGGGGCGGGAGGCTTTGTCGGGGATGCTGCGGGAAGATTCAAGCTCGCCGTCCCGCCTCTCCCCCCCTCCGGCGCGGACAGCGCGGATGACGGCGAGGGTGTCGAGCGCTGCGCTCATGGCCTCTTCGCCCTTGTTGCCGAGCTTTCCGCCGCGCCCACCTCCGCCGGCGCGGTCGCGGGCCTGCTTGGCGTTGTTGACGGTGAGCACGCCAAGGCCGACGGGGATCCGGTGGTCGATGGAGATGCGGGTAAGGCCATCGGTGACAGCGCGGCCGAGGTGGTGATCGTGCGCAGTTTCGCCCTTGATGATGCAGCCGAGGGCGACGATCGCATCAAAGCGGCCGGAGGCGGCGAGCTCGGCGGAGATAGCGGTGAGTTCGAACGCGCCGGGGGCGGGAACGAAGACGACGTTGTCGGTGTTTCCACAGCGATTGGCGTAGGCGGTGGCCGCGCCTTCCATCAGTTCATCGGTTATGGAGGCGTTGTATCGGCTGACAACGACGCCGACCCTTGGCATGTCGGACGCGCGTGGGGGTAAAGACTGCTTCCGTGCTGTTCTTGGCATCGGCCGATGGTAGGCGGGGAGAGGTGCAAGTCTGGGTGAAGCGTCAGGGCGAACAGGGGCAGCAGTTTCGCTGGGTGCACCAACAACGGCGGATATCCGGCACGGAGTGCCGGTCCGTCAGGAAAGACGTACAGCCGGCACGCAGTGCCTGTGCACCAGGAAAGCCGCTATGCTGTGTCGATGCGTCGCCTGCTGCTACGGATGTCCCCTGCATTGCACCTGACAAGGCTGACCACGGCGTTTGCCGCGGTGGCGAATGTGTGGTTTGTGGTGCTGTGGACGTATGCCAGTGAGGAAGAACCGGGGACGCTGGATTTTCAAGCCGCGCCGCTGTGGCTGCTGCTGCTGGGGAGCGCGGTGAACGCGCTGGGGCTGTTCGGCTTTGCGACCGCGCTCAACGACGTCGTGGACCTGCGGCGCGACCAGGCCACACACCCGGAGCGGCCGCTGCCTTCGGGCCGGCTGAGCCTTGATGCCGCGATCTCGCTCGTCGCGCTCACGTTCGGCGCCGCGGTGCTTGGCGCAACGCCGATGGGCATGCAGGCTGTGCTGCTGACGCTACTGGTAGCGGGGGCGATCCTGTTCTTCAACGCGATGGGGAAGTTCGTCCCGGCGATCGGGCTCGTCGTGCTCGGGCTCATTTACGCCGGTCAGATGGTGGTGCCGAATCTGTCGCTGAAGTTCGTGCTGCCGGTGTGGCTGGTGATGACGCACGCGCTGGTCGTCGGGCTCGCGGCGTATGCGATGGGCCGGAAGGTCCCCGGGCTTTCCGGCCGCGCAATCGCGTTCGCGGTTTCAGGCTGGGCGTTCTGGAGCGCGGTGATCATCTACTACGGTGACAAACGCGGCGGGGAAGACGGGCTATGGCCGTCGTGGGTGTCGCCGTGGGCCGCGGCGGGCCCGGCCGCGCTGGCGGTGCTGTTTGTGTTGCTTTCGTGGCGACGGGCGAAGCTGCTGGGAAAGGGGCCGCGGGCGGCAGATAAGATCAGCCGATACGGCTCGCTGTGGCTGTCGCTGTACGCATGCGCGTGGCTGTTCGGGCAGGGGTACTGGACGGAGGGCTGGATCCTGGCGGCGCTGGCCGCGGCGGGTTTTCTCGGCATGACCGTCGTGCGCGAGGCGTATGCGCTGCTGGAGCAGCAGCCGATGGGGTATCGGCGGTAGTTGCAGATTTTGGATTAGGGATTTTGGATTGCGGATTGCAACGATCGCCGTGGTTCAGTGCGGGACGCGAACTGCTGAAACGGCTCGGAAGCGAACCCGGAACAACCAGAGCTGCCCGATGTACGCGACGAGCGTAAGGCGTTCAACAACTTCGACATAGTCCGCGATACAAGCCAGGCCGTCATCAAGGCCTCGGTAGCAGGACGGAGCTTCGGTGCGGAGCGATGAGTTGTGTATGCGGCTGCGCCGCATCATCGACTGGAAAGTCGATGCCACGAGTGAGGCAGAGTTCAGACCCAGCCCACCGCATAGAAGATCGCGGTGAACGCCAGGTCGGCCACGATGATGGAGACGACGGACTGCACCACGGTGCCGGTGGTTGCGCGGCCGACGCCCGCCGCGCCGCCGGTCACGCGGAGGCCGTTGGTGCAGGCGATGAGGCCGATGAGCAGTCCGAAGACCACACCCTTGCCGATGCCCGTGAGGAAGTCGGCGAGCTTCACCTGGTCGAGCGTGTTCTGGATGTAGCGGTCGGAGGGGATGTCGAGGGCGGTCACGCCGATGAGCCAGCCGGCGCAGATGGCCACGGCACCTGAGAGCACGGCGAGGCAGGTCATGCTGATGACCGAGGCGATGACGCGGGGGACGACGAGGAAACGGATGGGATTGAGGGCGTGAGCCTCGAGGGCCTCGATCTCCTCACCCACGACCATGGTGCCGATCTCGGCGGCGATGGCCGCGCCTGCAAAGCCGGTGAGCACGATCGCGGCGATCAGCGGCCCAAGCTCGCGAAGAACGGCGACGCCGGTGATGTTGGCGACGAGATCCTTCTGCCCGAAGTTGTCGAGCGGCGGGGCCATCTGCAGCACGAGGATGAGGCCCACGCACCCGGAGACGAGGGAGATGATGAAGACGGAACGCACGCCGATGCGGACGATCTGCGAGATGATCGCGGGCCGGCCGAGGCGGACTTTCTTGTGCGTGAAGGAGCGGAGGATCCAGCGGATGGTCTCGGCGAAGAGAAACCAGACCGCGCCGACCTGATCGAGGATCTCGGAAACGCGGGACGTGACAAACCCCAGGGAGGCCGAGATGGGATTGGCGGACGCCGTGTTGCTCATGGCCGAGGGATCGGGGCGGGCGAGGAAGCTCAGACGCTCATCGCGGCGTCGACATCGGGACCGATGGTGAAGACGGTTTCAAGGCGAGCGATCTCGAAGATCGAGCGGACCTTGTCCTGCATGCCGCAGAGCACGAGCTTGGTGGAGTTCTTGCGGGCGAACTGCATGGCCTCGACAAGCGTGGCGACGCCCGAGGAATCCATGTAGGGAACTCCGGCGAGGTCGACGATGAGCCGCTGCGGGCGCGAGGTCTGGATGCGCTTGAGTTCCTGCCGGAGGAATGGGGAGGCGTTGAGATCGATCTCCCCTGTGGGGAGGACGACGGTTGCGCCGCCGCGCTGCTCGGCCCGAACGGCAAAAGCGCCCTCCTGGCTGCTGAACTGACCCGGGCGAATAGAAGAATCAGCCACCGCCATACTCCTTGCAGTTGGACCGGTCCATGTGCTCATCGGCCTCGGGGGTCCTGCGTTTGATCATGGTCAGTCTCATGCCGACCTCCTCGCGACGTTCGTATACCACTTCATCCATCACGGCCTTGATGATGTGCACACCGAGCCCACCGGGGCGAATCTCCTCCAGGTCGCGGCTTCGGATCACCGCCGGATCTACCTGGCGTGCTTCATCCTCAATGACGATGCGGAGCGCGCTGGGGAGCGTATCACCCCCGCCGCGCGCTTTCGATGCTGCGGCGGAAACCTGCTCGCCGGGTTCGATGAGCGGCCAGATGCTCACCCAGATGGGACGGTTGGTCTCGCGGCCGTAGCCGTGACGGATCACGTTGCAAAGGGCCTCATCCACAGCGAGGGCAATCTTGCCGCAAGCTTCATCGGCGAAGCCCAGACGCTTGGCGACCGCGCCGACCAGCTCCCGCGCGCCGCTGAGGTACTGCGGGTTGCTCATGAGCTGGAGGCGGATCTGCGGCGGCTCGCCGATATCGCCGACGGCCGAGTTGGGGGGTGAAGAGCTTGAACTTGCGGGCTGAGCCATGCTGAGTTTCCATCCCGACCCCGACGACCGACGCCGCCCACTCCCGTTCTGCCTGCGATTCGCACTGACGCTTCCGGCGGTGACGCTGTTCCGATGGGGCAAAGAGGCCTGAAGTCGATTCGGCTCTTCCGGAACAGGGTACCTTACTTATCGGCTTTCTGGGGCAAGGGCTGCTGCTGCTGGTTGTACCAATCCGCCCATCGCCCGATTGCAACGTCCCGGTCGTCGCGGGGGGCGGCGTGGTCGTATCCGAGGGTTTGGCCGGTCAGCCTGTTGAGAGTGTGGATGGCGAGCATACGTTCGGCGGGGTCATCGCTCTCCAGCCGCTGGATGAGGGCGGGGATGGAGTCCTTGTCGTTGGTCTGCGCGGCTTGCCGGGTGGCCCGAAAACGGGCCGCGGGGTCCTTCTCGTTGAAGCCAACGGCGGAGCCGGGATCGGAGCAGCCCGCGAGCAGGGCAAGGGCGAGGATGGCGGCCGGAGCGGCGGGGCGCATTGATGGATGATACAGCAGAGCGTGGGCGAGCAGCGGGATGTGGAACTGAAAGGAATTGCTGCAAGGGACGGAACGCTTCCTACACTCTTCCATGACGGCCCTTTCACCTTCGACATCGACCGGGACATCGAACACCCCTGCGGCGGGCACGGGCTCCAAGGGGGGGTCGCGGCTGCCTGATCTGGCATCGCTGCCGCATGGCGAGATTGTTCCGATTCTGGACTTTGGTTCGCAGACGGCGCAGCTTATCGCGCGGCGGGTTCGCGAGGCGGGGGTGTTCTCACTGTTGGTTTCGCCGGAGGTAACGGCGGCGGAACTGGCGACGCTGAAGCCCAAGGCGATCATTCTGTCGGGCGGGCCGTCGAGCGTGTATGAGGCGGGCGCGCCGCGGTGTGACCCGGCGATACTGGACATGGGCGTGCCCGTGCTGGGCATTTGTTACGGGATGCAGTTGGCCTGCCAGATCATGGGGGCGACGATCGCGAGGGCGGATCACCGGGAGTTCGGCCGCGCACAGGTGAGTGTGAAGACGAAGGGCGAGTTGTTCCACGCGTTGCCGGAGCGGACGCAGGTGTGGATGTCTCACGGGGATCAGGTTCAGGCCGCCCCACTTTCACCCGCGGTCGCGACCGGAGCGGGGAGCAGCGGGCCGAAGTTTGAAGTGCTCGCATCGACCGAGACATGCCCGCTCGCGGCGGTACGGTTGATTGATGACAAGGCGGGCGGGCGGCGGTTTTATGGCGTGCAGTTTCACCCGGAGGTGACGCACACGCCGCACGGCTTCGACATGCTGCGGAACTTCCTCTACGAGGTGTGCAAATGCGCCGGGACGTGGCGCATGGCGGACTTCCTGGAGACCGCGACCAAACGCATCCGCGAGAAGGTCGGCGAGCGGCGGGTGATCTGTGGGCTGTCAGGCGGAGTGGATTCGGCGGTGTGCGCAGCGCTGATTCATCGCGCGGTCGGGGACAAGCTGAACTGCGTGTTCGTGGATACGGGGCTGCTGCGGAAGCAGGAACGCGGGCTCGTCGAGACTACGTTCCGCGATTCGTTCCACATTCCGCTAAAGGTGGTGGATGCGGAAAAAGAGTTCCTGGGCGATCTGGCGGGGATCAGCGAGCCGCAGGAGAAGCGCAAGCGGATCGGCGCAAGGTTCATCCGGGTGTTTGAGGAAGCGGCGAATGAACTGGCCGCGGCGGGAACGGGCGGGAAGAGCGGGCCGGGGGGCGTGCTGAGCAAGGCGTCGCTACCGCTGCTGGCGCAGGGCACGCTCTACCCGGATGTGATCGAATCTGGGCATGGGCACGCGGGGCAATCGGCGAACATCAAGCTGCACCACAACGTGGGCGGGCTACCGGAAGATCTGGCGTTTGATCTGCTCGAACCGCTGCGGGACTTGTTTAAGGATGAAGTTCGCAAGCTGGGCGAAGTCTTGGGACTGCCCGAGCAGCTTGTGTGGCGGCATCCGTTCCCCGGGCCGGGTCTGGCGGTGCGTGTGCTGGGGGATGTGACGCGCGAGAAGCTGGATGTGCTGCGCGAGTGCGATGAGATCCTGCTCGAGGAGATCGTCGCGGCGAACCTGTATCGGCAGACGAGCCAGGTGTTCGCGGTGCTGCTGCCGGTCAAGAGCGTCGGCGTGATGGGCGACGGGCGGACGTACGAGTCGTGCGTGGCGATCCGATCGGTGGAGACGCAGGACTTCATGACCGCGGACTGGAGCCGGCTGCCGTATGACCTGCTGGCGATGATCAGCAACCGGATCATCAACGAGGTTCGCGGCGTGAACCGCGTGGTGTATGACATCTCCAGCAAGCCGCCGGCGACGATTGAGTGGGAGTAAGGAAGAAGGATGATCGGGTTCGGGGTCCCGGGGCTCGGGCTCCGGAGTTCTTGGGGTCCGACCCCACTGTTCTTGTCCGGCTCGCCGTGGGGACCTTCCCCGCCGCGTCCAACTGGCGGCCATGGCATTCGACGGAATTTTCAGTTATCGGTTCGCCGCGATCGGCCAAACTTTGCCTTGGGGCGTTGCGTAGACGATAATTGAGGCATGTCCCAGACCCGCCCCATTCAGTTCCCTGTGGAGCAGGCCGCGCAGCTTGAGGCCGCGGCGAAGGCGATGGGCCTGACCGTCCCGGCGTATGTTGAGTTCCTGAAGAACAGCCAGCAGCCCGGGCACGACGCGAAGTTCGCTGATGCCGCGGGCTATGTGTTCAAGAAGTACCCGAAGACGCTGAAGAAGCTCGCGGAATGAATGCGCCATTGAAGATCGGGCAGCCTCGCTTCCTCGCGAAGGACGAGGTGCTGTCGCTCCATCGTGCATCGCTCGATGCATACGGAGGCGCAGACGGTGTCCTGAACGATGGCAGTTTGGAATCCGCGCTCGCGCAGCCTCGTCAGGCATTCGGCGGTGAGTTTGCCCACGACTTCCCGTTCGGTATGGCCGCGGCGTACGGATACCACCTCGCGATGAATCACGCCTTCCGCGATGGAAACAAGCGGACGGCGTTCGCGTCGATGGTTTCGTTCCTCCGGATGAACGGATGGAACTTCGAGATGCCCGATGAACACGCCGCGGATTAGGTCTTGGAGATGATTTCGGAGCATCGGGACAAAGCGTGGTTCGCAGAGAAGCTGGCGAGTGCGTCGAGGGCGAGGCCGCGCTTGGAGTTGAGGGATTTCTTTGCGAGTTTGAAGTATGCCGCTGTTCACGAGGTTCTCAGTGCGGGGCTCGTTGATTCCGACGAAACTCGTGCTCATGCAGAGCGGATCATCACCATGATTGAAGCCGCAAAGGCGATTCCCGCCATCAACGAGGCCAATCTTGGTGCTGTCGCAGCCACCGCGGACGGTCGCTTGGACAACGCCTCCCGCCTGCACAGCCAAACCCACTTGCTCACCGCGATGTTCCGCATTGCCGAGGACATGGGCTACGAGTGGTGACAGCATCTCCGACCCACAGCAGGCAAGACGCCTGCCCCACCGGATGCATTGAGACTGCCCGTCAATGGACAGAACCGCCCCCGCTCCTCGTGCGGATGTTTCCGTGGTGAGGTAATGTTCAACTCGTCTCCAACTCGTGGTCCGGTGGGTGTCGCGTGCATGTCCTGCGGGTATGACCTGCACGGGTTGGCGCAGGACGGCGTGTGCCCTGAATGTGCGATGAAGATTCAGTCGTCGATTCATGCCGCTCTCGAGCTGGAGCACGATGCGAAGCTGCGCAGACTCCCCCTGCCATCGTGGCTGCGGATTGCGATGTCGGGGTATCTGGCCGCGGCGGGAACCCTGCTCAGCGCGCCATGGGCGCTGCCGCCGATTCGTGAGTTCTTTGGATTGACGGTCTTCCTTGGACGCAGAGCTTACTTCTACGAAGCGATGACGCTTTGTTGTTTGCCGGCAGCGATTGGTGGTTTCGTCGTGGGCGCACTTCTGGCGGGCCATGGCAGCCGGTGGGGCCTTCCGGTGCTCTTAAGCGGCATCCTGCTGTTTCTGTTTGCGATGTCGGGTGCCTCCGGGTGAGTTTGGCGCGCCGTGGCACCATGGGCAAGCACGCTCGCACCCGAGTCCGGTCTTAGACTTGCCGCATGGTCCACCGCCTCACCATTCAGACCCGCGGCCAAGGCCTGCACGAAATCACCGAAGATGTCCGAGGCGCATTGAAGCGCAGCCGGGCCAAGGACCACGATGGCGGGCTGGGTCCGGTGCTGGAGGGACTCTGCACCGTCTTCATCCGCCACACGTCGGCGAGCCTGATCATTCAGGAGAACGCCGACCCCTCTGCCCGTCGCGACCTCGAAGCATGGATAACGCGACATGTTCCCGAGGGCGACCCGCACTTCACGCACAACGATGAAGGCCCCGACGACATGCCCAGCCATGTCAAGGCCGCGATCACCGCGACGAGCCTGTCGATCCCGATCATCGACGGGAAGCTCGGCCTCGGAACATGGCAGGGCATTTATGTCTGGGAGCACCGCCGCGCACCGCACACGCGTGACGTGCTGGTGCATGTGAGCGGGTGAGTGGGAAGCGAACGGCCGAGGGCGAAGAGCAGAGGACTGAACTCTCGCTTCTGAGATGATCGCACAACTGAGCGCTCAGGGCGGAGATCCGGGGGATGCGAATCGGCGAGCGGCTTGATCAATCGGCCAAGCACTCGCGCTGACGATCACCAAAGCGGGGTGAATGCGCCCGCCTGTGCATCAACCTGTTCGATTAAGTTTCGCGGGAGCCAGAGGGGCTGAACCGAGCGGGTGGAGGCCGCGGCCGCGAAGCGGGGAGAGGCGACATGCGCCACACGCACCCAGCGGCCGTCTTCGTTTGCGCCCAGGATCAGGAACTCGGTACCGGCCGGGAACGCCGCGGCAACGGCGGGCGGGTAGGTGAGGTTGTCGGGACCCGAGCGTGCGACCTCCGGCTGGAGAAGGACCGCTTCGACGCGGCGTGAATCGAGAACGCGATCCGCTGCGGAGAAGCAAGCCGCGAGCAGGGCGACGATCGTGAACATCGCGAGGGTGAAACGGGGCGGACGGGGAGACATACCAGCGGCGATGCAGAAGGCACGCATTGCGGCGAGGGCAATAAGCAGGCCCAAGAGAACTGCGGTTGTGGCGACTCGCGCGGGCCAGGGCACCATTCGCACAGCGGCGAGGATGCGGTCTGAAGTGGGTCGATCGATTGTCGTCGCGGAGGCCGCTTGCTGCGGGGGAGGCGCTGCGGCCGGATCGCTGGGATCAGGGGAATCGCCGGGAGAACTGGGCGCAGCGGCGATCCGTGCACGGACCTCGGTGAGGTTGCCGTCGAGGCGGGCGGCGAGTGAGCCGCCGACCGGCAGCAGGCCAGGGGTCAATCTTTGAGCGCGGCGGAGGTCCAGCACTGCGCGGGCGTGATCTCCGCCCTGGGCGGCGCGGGTGCCCGAGTCGTAGAGAGATGTCGCATCCGCTGGCGAGCGGAAGTCGCCGCGGCGAGACAGCGCGGTAATGGCGACTGCGGAAACGATCAGCCAGACGATCAAGGGCAGCATGGCCCACTTGGTTGAAATGCGCGCAGTGGTCATGCGGCGGCCCTCCGCGATGAAGCCCCCCCACTTCCGCCACTGCCTGCGCTGCTTGCAAATGGCGGTTGCTGGATGTGCGGGGCACGAGTGATCTCGCGGATGAGGGCTGCAGCGTCGGTGGCAACTCCGGGATCCGTCCGCGTGGCGCGATCAGGACCGAAGAGCGCAAGGTCGCAGGAGTCGAGAATGCCGCGGATTCGGGAGGCGAGCACGGGATGGATTGACTGCACGGCGAGAATGGCCTCGCCGGAGGTCACCGTCTCGGGAGGAAGATTGAACCAGTCGGCAACGAAAGCGCGAAGCGCGGCGGAGATGGCGGCGGTGTCGTCCGGCGCCGCATGCCGGATCGCACGCTCGGCTCTGCGGGCCGAGCCGCGGCGTCGCCACGCGGCGGGATCGCGATCGGCAAGCCGCCTGCGGGCCGCGAGGAACGCGCCGGCGATCCAGACCGTGGTGGGTATGGCGATGGCAATGGATGCTGCGGGGACGATCGCGGTTGAGCCGCGATCTGCCGAGATCGGCAAGGGCGCGACGGCGGAGGCCAGTGGAGGAAAGAAGCCGTCGATGCGTTCGGGCGCGGCGGCTTGGACAGATCCTCGGTCAGAGGGGGAGCCAGCGGCGCGATCCGCACTGTGGATGTCATCAGATTCATCTGCGAGCGCTTCGAGCGTGCCAAGGCCCACGACCGGAGCTGCCGTGATCTTCAATGGGAGTCGGTTTGACCGTGCGACGCGATAGGCAGACTCGGCGGGATCGAAGTACCAGAGTTCCACGGGAGGCAGCTCGGTGATGGTGGCGCTTCGCGGGCGGATCTGAGCAGAGTAGATCGCAGCGTTGTCGGCAACCTGGGGGAGGACTGGATCTCTGGGCACGCGGAACTGTTCCGCAAGAACTCCGGATCCAGAATTCTGGCGAGAGAGATCGAGTGTTGGCGGATCGATCAAGAGGTGCTTGCCGCGGAGCACGAGCGTGAGGGTGAGGGGATCGCCGACGGCGGCCTGCCGGGGTTGGCACTCGGCATCGAGGTCGAACTGGCCGATGAGGCCGGAAAAGTTGGCGGGTCGCCCGGCGATGGGGAGCTCGATAACTTCGAGAGACTTGGCGGGGGCCATGGCGAACCGTCGCTGCGTGATGTTGCGACTCTCCCAGGGCGCATCGAGGCGCGACCGGGGCCGCTGGCCGACGACAGCGGCGAAATCAACGCGGACTGCGCCGCAGTCGAAACGACCGGCACGCTTTGGGGTGAGCAGGAACTCGGCGGTAACGCGGGTGCGCGTCTCGCCGTCGATATTGGCCTGGGTGATGGAGCCGCGAACCTTGCCTCCGCCGCTGCCGGGTCCTTCCAGGTAGTCGAGGTCGGCGAGTTGGCGTGCGGAAGAAGGCTGTGAAGAGGACGGCGCGAGCGGCCGGACATCAAACGTATCGGGCTGGAGATTCAGATTGAAAATGATGTCCTCCGCCCCGGAGTTGAGGACCCAGCTGATCGTGAGCTTGCTCGGCTGGCCGACATAGACACGCGAGTGATCGAGCGCGGTGCCCATGCCATCGGCGGCGGCTGGCTGAGAAACGGTGATCGTGGCGGGCTGGGTGCGGAGCGCTCTGCCCGCGACATCGACTTCGATCGCGGGGATGGTGAACTTTCCGGCCGCTCGCGGCGAGATGGTGTACGCGAACAGAACACTCTGGCTGCGCTGCTCCTGCATCTTGCCGTTGATGATGATGGTCATGTTCGAGGCACTCGGCTGCATGCCCAGGAACTGGACGATCCAGTCGCGGCCGAGAATCGACTCAAGATCAGGAGGTGTGGCAGTCGAGGCGTTGGCGATCGAGATGCGGAGGGGCGCAACGTCGCCGACATAGCACTCATCGACCGTGTTGAGAGTCGCGGTTGGCGCGGGCTGCGCGGATGCCAGCTGGGGAAGCATGGCGAAAAGGAAAACGACAAGCACGGAGAGGAAGCGGCGCATCACCAGTCCTTCTCCACTGGGGGTGTTCGGGTTCGCTGCTGGGACTTGAGGAACCGGCGGATGGCATCGCGCTGTTTGGCCTCGCGATCGAGGATGTTCGCCGCTGTGGCGTTGAAGGCACGCTGCCCCTGATCCCCCTGTTGCTCGCCGGCCTGCTGCTCCTGCGGCTGGGACTCCTGCTCGCCCTCTGCGGCGTGCTGGTCAAGACCGAGGGCTGCCCGGGCGGCATCCTTGAGCTTCTCGGCGGCCTCACGCTGGGCCTGCTCCGCGGCAGAAGTGTCGCCCTGGCGGAGTTGCTCTTCAGCGCGGGCCTGGGCCTGACGGGCTTCATCAAGCTTGTCGCGCGAGCGCGCGAGATTGTCACTTGGCTTGTTCTCGGGTTGCGGCGCAGAGTTCTGCTGCGCAGACTCACTGGCCTTGGCCTGAGCCTGCTGCTGACGCAACTGCTCATCGAGCTTCTCGGCCTGCTCGGAGAGTTTGCGCTGCTCTTGGGCGAGTTTGTCTGCTTGTTCGCGCTTCTGGTCGGGCGTCTGTCCCTGCTGCTGCTGTGCCTGCTGCGAACCCTTGGCGGCTTCTTCTTGCTGACGTGCGAGGTTGGCAAGGTCCTCCGCGGACTTCTGCTCCGGAGGGGTTTGCGGCTTCTGCTCCTGCTGCTGGTCGCCCGGTGAGCCGGAGGGTCGCCCGGATTTGCCGTCACCGCTTTGCCCTTCCCCCGGCTGACCGGTGTTGCTCTGCGGCGGACTCTCCTGCGGTGTCTCTTTGGCTTCCTGTTCAGCAATCTGCTTACGGAGAGCCTCGCGGGCAAGTTGGATCGATTCGATGTTCGACGCGGCGGCGGCACGCTCGTCACTTTTCAGACCCGGCCGCGAATTGCGGAACCATCGCTCAGCCTGTTCCAGCGTCGTGATGGCGGCCTTGGGGTCTTCCCGTGCCTGCGCGGCGGCGCGGGAGGCATCCATGAGACCGAGATTGAAGCGAGCGCGAGCAACGGTGGCCGGATCCTGACCCAGCGCAAGCTGCTCAGCGCGACGGAAGGAAGCCTCGGCTTCCGCGGTCTGCTGGACCGCGAGTTGGGCGGCTCCGCGGGCCGCGGCGATCTTTGCTGAGTCGGGATGTCGAACCGTGGCGCCATCGAGGAGACTGAGCGCTTCGCCGGGCTTGCCATCCTGGAGGAGACGATGGGTATCGCGGAGTTCATCGTCAACCGTCTGCGCACGAACAGAAAGCGTGCTGAACGCAAGGGCGATCACGGCGGCGGCAACGCTGAGCCCGGGTGCGGCGGGGCGACGTAGTCGAAGATGCACCCTTTCGATCAGCATCGCAATGACCCCGAGCAAGATCGCGGCGGCGAGAGGCAACTGAAAGGCCTCGGTGTACCGTACCGACTCGGTCGCTTCGAGCTGCTTCATATGACCATCGCGGCGCAAGAGACGGTACACGCGATCGAGCTCAAGGTTGCCAACGCCGACATTGAGGAACGCGCCGCCGGGTGTGGCTTCGGCCATTGATCGCAGAGCGGCTGGGTTCATTCGAGACTGCACACGCTCTCCTCCGTACTGCACGTAGCCGTCGCGTGGCTGGGCGCGAGCGGTCTGGGCCTGCTCGGGATCGACCGGGACGGGCGCGCCGACATCGGAGCCAAGTCCGATGGTGATGAGGCGGACGCCGAACTGCGCGGCTTCCGCCGCGGCTTCGAGCGGCTTGGTTTCATGGTCTTCGCCATCAGTCAGCAGGTAGATATCCGCGGCGAGCGTCTGATCTTCCTGACCCGCGCGGATGAGCGCGAGTGCAGAGCGGAGCGCATCGCCAATGGCGGTTCCGCCGCGGCCCACAGAGTCGGTGCTAATGGCTTCGAGGGACATCCTCGCGAAAGAATAGTCCGTGGTCATGGGGCACCGGACGACCGGCGTGCCCGCGAACGCGACGATTCCGACGCGATCGCCCTGCGCGGAGTCGAGGACATCGCCGACCATGAGCTTTGCACGTTCGAGGCGGCTTGGCCGGAGATCCTGCGCGAGCATGGAGCGGGAAACATCAATGACGAACACCACATCGCGGCCTGTGCGTTCGACCTTTCGCGACACGGGGCTGTGCGCGGGGCGAGCAATCGCGAGGGCGATGAGCGCGACAGCGAGGGACCAGCAGACCGCGGCCAGCACGCCGCGGAAGCGTGGAGGCACGGGCGCCCATGTACGGCCCGCGCCGGGCCCATAGAAGCGAGCGACGGCGCGGCGGCGAGCCCAGAGCGCGTAGAGCATCGCCAGCGCGGCGAGTGGCGCGGCGACGAGGAGGTACAGAAACTGGGGCTGAAGGAATGTCATGGTGGGATGCGGGTCGGTCGGCTAGAAGGTTCTCCGGAGCCACGTGGCATTGAGCAAGAGACCGAGGACGAGGAACATGGCGCCTGCCGCGGCGGGAAAAATGAACTTCTCCTGCCAGTCGGTGTACTCGACGGTGTTCACTGAACTCTTCTCGAGGCGGTCGATCTGTGCGTACACCTGCCGGAGTGACTCTCCGTCCTGCGCCCGGTGGTAGGAGCCGCCCGTGATCTCGGCGATCTGCTTGAGCGCTCCCTCATCGACATTGCTTGGTACTCGGACGCGCTGTTCGCCCAAGGGCGTACGGATGATCTGGTAGCTGTCGGCGCCGGCTCCGATGCCGATGGTGTAGACCTTGATGCCCCACTCCGCGGCAAGCTGTGCGGCCTCGATCGGATCGGCCTCACCCGCATTGTTGTCGCCGTCGGTCAGGAGCACGATCACTTTGCTCTTGATGGTGAGTTCGGGTTCGGTGGTTCCGGCGCGGCGGCGATTGGCGAGTTCATCTTCTGTGCGTTTGAGGCGGGCGGCGGCCAGCGCCAAGCCGTCACCGATCGCGGTGCCGTCCTCGTAGCGGGCCTGCGCAGTGTTCACGGCTTCGATGAGGCTCGTGAGGGTTTGCGGATCGCGAACAACGGGGCAGGCAGTTTCGGCGAAGCGGGCGAAGGTGATGAGACCGACGAGATCGCTCGGGCGGCCAGCGAGCTGATCACCATCTCCGAGCAGGAAGTCACGGAGAACGGACTTTACAGCATCGATGCGTGTGCGGAGCGCTCCGTCAACTTCCATGTACTGGTTCATGGAACCGGAACGGTCGATCACCAGCTGGATAGCAACAGCTTCAGAAGAGGTCTCGACCCGCCCGATGCCGAGCTGGGGGCGTCCGAGTGCAACGGTGAGCAGGGCCAGGCCCAACCAGCAGGCAGTTCCCGGCAACCAGATGAGCCGCTGGCGAAGAGTGCGGGGGAGCGCCTCAAGCCCGGCTGCTGAAGAGAGTCCACCGCGGGGTGCGCGGCGGGCGAAACGCGCGATGACGACCCACAGCGGCGCGAGCACCAGGAGCATCACGAACGCCCAGCGTGATTCCCACCGGACCTGCATCAGGCTGTCGAACCAGGAGCTGAGCATCAACTGGCGAGACCTCCTTCCGCGGCGGAAGCTGCCAGCGCACGCAGCTCACGCGAGAAGCTCCACACGCCGCCGACAAGCTCCCGCGCTTGACCGATCTCGAATCTGCCAACAGGCGCGAAGCGTGAGCCGTCGTAGGCGGCGAGGCAACCGGCGAGTTGAGGAGCGGATGGGACACCCGACGCACGGACCCATGCCGCGAGCTCGCGATCCGATGCACCGCGAGGTACGCGGCGTGTGGCGGCGAGCCAGATCCGGAATGCACCGACTGTCTTCGCGGCGACTTCTTCGACGTGCGGTGAATCGGGAGTTTCGAGAGCTTTGCGGCCCAGGAGCAGCAGGCGCTCAAGGTGCTCATCCGGAGTGAGCGAGCGGCGTCGAGCCGACCTCGCCGCGATGATCGCGCTTCCGCCGGCGAGCACCACTACGCCGAGCGCGCCAGCCAATCCCCAGATAAGCGGCGATTCGAGCAAGGATCGCCGCGGCGGCATCGGCATCAGTGCCGGGCCAAGATCCGTGAGAGCCGCCAGCGGGTCGCCGGGCGCAGCGCTCGAATCTGAGCGTTGAAGCTCGGAAGTGATATTGACGCCAATGGGTTCGGTGGTGAGCCGCTGGCCCGCGATATCAAAGGTCAATGCAGGAACGGACTTATTGCCTGAGAGGTAGGGCTCAAGCACAAGCTCAATCGTTTCGTGACCTGGCTTAAGCGTGCGCCGCGTGATTTCGAGAATGGTCCAGTCCGCAGGTTCGGCGCCGGAGGATTGCGGAGGAAAGGGCTCTCCCGCCGCTGCACTTTCGAGCATCTCCGGCCAGGGGACCGGGTCTGCCGTGGCATCGCGGCGGGCCTCGATAAGTACCTCCAGCCGGTCGGCGATGCTGAGTTCCTGCTGCGAGACGAAGACCGAAACGGTGAGCCCGTTGGCGGAAGTGACGCGCGACTGCGCGTAGCGGGGCAGCGCGGGCTGCTCATCACGCGACGTGCAGGCGGGCAACGCCGCGCAGGCGGCGAACACCGCGGCAATCAGCACGCGGAACAAAGCCGAAACCGAGTAGGGCACGCGGCTGGTCATCTCTCTCTCCTGTGAAAGAGTTCGACGAGGCTGTGCACAGGGGGCTGGTGGGTCCAGAGATCGACGCGCGAGCGTCCGCCGCGAAGCCCCGCGGAAATGAAGGAGCGGTCAAGCTGCTCATCGGCCTTGCGGAATGCCTGTGCGTAGGCATCGCGGACGCGTTTGCTGGAGGTATCGATGACGGCCTCTCGACCGGTTTCTGGATCGCGCACCCGGATGAGACCCGCGGCGACGAGTTCGGTGTCGCGAGGGTCGCGGACGACGGCGGCGATGATATCGTGTCCGCCGCGGCCGCCCCCGGAGTTGCCCGCTCGGCCGAGCCGGCGGAGGCTGTGCTCGAACGTGGTTGAACCTTCGGGCGAGGAAGATACGAAATCGGAAATGACGAAGATGAGCGAGCGGCGATGCAGCACGCGGCGGAGTCGGTCGGCAACGGGGGCAAGGTCCGTGCCGCGGCCCTTGGGCTCAAGCGCCAGCAGTTCCCGTACGAGACGCAGGGCATGCCGCGAGCCCTTGCGGGGAGGTACGTAGTGCTCGATACGATCAGTGAAGGCGCAGAGGCCGACACGGTCGTGAGAGCGGACAGCGGCGAAGGCGAGCAGGGCACCCACCTGCGCGGCCAGAGCGCGTTTGGAACCATCGGAAAGGACGGACCACTCGCCGCTGGTGGCCCCCTTGGTAGCACGCGGCGCGGTGCCGAACTCAAACGAGCCGGAGAGGTCGACGACGAGCATCACGGTGAGTTCACGCTCCTCGACGAAGCGCTTGATGAACGGACGGCCGGAGCGTGCGGTGACGTTCCAGTCGATAAAGCGGACATCGTCACCGGGCTGATACTCGCGAACTTCGGCGAACTCCATGCCGCGGCCTTTGAACGCGGAGGTGTATTCGCCCGCGAAGACTTCCGTCACGCGGCGACGGGTGCTGAGTTCCAGCAGCCTTACTTGTCGGGCGAGTTCGGCAGGCGTCATCGGCGGTCACCGTGCAAGAGGTTCAGGGAGCGGGGACGCGCTCGAGCACACGGGCAACGAGGTCATCGGCGGTGAGTTCCCGGGCCTCGGCCTCGTAGCTGGGCACAACACGGTGGCGCAGCACATCGGGCGCAATGGACTTGACATCGTGCGGGGTAACGTAGGCACGGCCCTCCAGAACCGCGACCGCGCGGGATGCGAGAGCGATGGCGATGGTGGCGCGGGGGGATGCGCCATAGTCCACGAGTTGCTCGCCCCTTTCGCCGCGCGCGGCGGAGGCGGGCTCAGGGCGCGTCGCCCTGACGATGTCGACGATGTACTCGCGGACTTTTTCGTCGATGTGAATGCGGTCGACCATCGCGCGGGCCGCGATCAGCTCGCGCGGATGAAGAACGGGCTCCTTGCGCTGCGCGTCGAGAGCCTGGGGCTGGGTGAAGGCCATTCGGTCGAGGATTGCGCGTTCCTCTGCGCGACTGGGATAGGTCACGCGGAGTTTCAGCAGGAAGCGGTCGACCTGCGCCTCGGGAAGCGGATAGGTGCCTTCCTGCTCAACGGGGTTCTGGGTCGCGAGTACGAGGAAGGGCTGGGGGAGCGGGTACGTCTCATCGCCGATGGTGACCTGTCGCTCCTGCATGGCCTCCAGCAGCGCGCTCTGCACCTTTGCGGGCGCGCGGTTAACTTCGTCGGCGAGGACGAGGTTGGCAAAGACAGGCCCTTTGCGAGGCGTAAAGGTGCCATCTCGCGGGGAGTAGACAAGCGTGCCGACAAGGTCGGCAGGGAGCAGATCAGGGGTGAACTGGATGCGCTTGAAGGTGCAGTCGAGGCCGCGGGCGAGAGTGGAGACAGTGAGGGTCTTGGCAAGGCCCGGCACACCCTCGAGGAGAACATGTCCGCCGGAGAGGAGCCCGATGAGCAGGCCGCGAACCATGTCCGCCTGGCCAACGATGACCTCACCGACTCTGCGCTCGAGTGCACGCAGAGGCTCGCTGAGTCGCTGGAGTTCATCCTGTGACGGTGGCGAAGAACTGACGATCGACATCGGGTCTCCCAAAGAAAGGGGGTGTCACAACACCTCCCTCGCAGGCAGCGGAGCCAACGAGGCTGGAATCCCCCACCCGCCGAGGATCCGGCGGATTGTTTACCGGCAAAGGGGCCACGCGCCCCTGCCGGAACATTGCGACGCGCGATTCGCGGATTTCCGTCAGGGCTTGCGGGCCGGAAGTGAGATGTAGGTGCCGCGGAAGCCGTCGGGCGTCGACCGGAACGAGACCGCGCTGGAATCGAAGTACTTCTTGAACAGATCAGCCGAGGGCATGTCCTTGAGCCATTCCGGGGCATCGGTTTCGACGCCCTCCATGATCTCGTCGACTTCCGCGGGATCGAGTCCCATCGACACCCACTCCTGCCGCATGATCGCGTCGCTGTTGTTGGCCGCCCAGATCCCGTGCTCGATCCTTTGGATGTCATCGGTCCAGCTCTGCATGAGGCCGGGCCCGGCGGCATTGGCGGCCGACACCGCGCGACGGAAGCGCTCGCTGGCGGCGAGTGGCTGGCCGGCTACGCCGGGATTGGCAGCGCGGCGCATCGCGTTCTCGACTCCGGAAGGTTCGCCGATGAACAGCCAGCCGAAGCCAAGCCCGATGGCGAATGTTGCTCCAGCGTCGTCGTAGATCTGAGCACCCTGAAAGTCTCGTGAATCCAGTCCGGCCTGCGCTGCGATGCCGGAAACGGCATTGGCGACGGCAAGCTCATCGCGGATCTTGATCGCGGTGGTCGTGGCCTGGCTGGTCGCAGAGAGGGGCCGTGTGATGCTGTCGACCACGTACATCTCCGGACCCATCACCGCGAGCGCTGGGCCGAAGGAGGCCTTGGCGAACTGCACTCCGCCGGCAGCGAAGTCGGCGAGCTCGGGCGGGAGAATCTTGACGATCTCTTCGAGCAGCGGGATGATGCGCTCGAACCGGACATTGAAACGGCCCACGCCGGCGACATCGGCGCCGATCCACATGGGCGGATCGAGCGGGGCACCCTCCCCTTCGATCAGGCCGAACAGACCCTTCTTTTCGGCGAGCAGCACGCCGAAGGTCTGCTCCATCGCCTCGACACCCTGCACCTGGGCATCAAGCCGTGCACCAAGCGTGATGGCCTTCACGGGCGCGAGGCCGAGGGTGGCGAAGATTTTCTCCATGCCCAGAGCGTCACCGTCGATGGGCAAGGGGAGGAGCCCGGAGAGACCGGAGCCGGCACCCCGAATCATCTCACGGACAGAGTCCGTGAGAAAGACTCCCGCGAAGAGATGCCCGCCGCGAGGGTGCTGGGCGAGGGCGGCGGCAAAGTCGGCGTTGTCAGCGAGGTGAGGACGGTTCGCGCCCGCCAGGCGGTCGAGGGCATGTTCGAGGCCGTTCTGCCGGGACGCAAGAACGATCGCCGTACCGGAGCGGGCGAGGAAGAGCGTGATCAAGCCGTCGTTGCCACCAAGGAAGGACGCGAAGTCCAAGCCGCCAAGGTCGTCCATGCCGCCAAAGTCGTCGAACCCATCTGGGTCGTTCACGTCGTCATCGGGGTCGGCAATGGGAGCATCCGCATCGACCTTCAACTCGATCTTGTGGGCATCGATACCGGCGACATTTACCGGAAGCATGGAGAGGCGGTCCTTCTTCTCCTGCTCTTCCAGAAACTCGATGATCGCGGCTTCGGCTTTCTCGGCGCCGGGCCCGAAGTCCGCCATGAGCAGCATGTGCGAGATCATGCCGGGTCCTTCACCTTCGGCCGCGGCGCGGGCTTGGGGATCCAGCGCAAGGCTCCACGCACCGCCAATCGCTCCGGCAGGCTCGCCGATGGCTTCGAGGTGTTCGCGGAGGTCGCCAAGGAGTTCGATCTCCTCCGCGTCCGCGCTGTCATGCATGTCCTTCCAGATCTTCTCGACCCAGTCCTGCATCGACTTGTCCTGCCAGAGGCCCCCAACGGGGGACCGCATGAACGCGGTCTTCGCGGCGGTCCAGTTCGGCACGGAGACGAAGAGGAATGTGTCCGTCGGCGCGATGTCCTGGATCAGCGGATTGTCGGCAGCGGCGAAAGAGGTGAACCCGCAGAGTGCGGCTGCGAAGCCCCAACGAGTGTGAGTTGCGAAGGCCATGGATCGCTCCTGTGAACGGGAGAGTGCGTGTGAGGGTCTGCGGATTGCGGGCTGATCAGGGTGCGCTGGCATCGTCGAGCGCGGCGGGCGGCATAAAAACGGATCGCGTAGGCGGCTCGTTGTACTGATAGCCCGCGTTGGGATTCTGCGCATCGAACGCGAACGCATCGCGGTTACGAACGAAGTCTTTGACGTATCGGGCAGGGATGGCGAAGTTGAGCCCTTCTCCAAGGGGGATGCCCATGTTGGTCACGCCGATAACCTCGCCGCGGAGATTGAAGAGTGGCCCACCGGAGTTGCCGGGGTTGATCTGCGTGTCGGTCTGAATGTAGCTGAGGCCCTCGAAGGATCGCTGGGTGGTGGAGACGACGCCCCGGCTGAGCGTGCGTTCGAGGCCGAGGGGGGAGCCGATCGCGAAGACGTCCTGACCCGCGGCGAGGTCTTCGGCTCCCTGCACCATGACGTAGGGGAACTCGACGGCGGGCTCATCCTTGGAGGGCTTGATCTGAATGAGGGCAAGGTCGATGTGGTTGTTGACGGCGATGAGTTCGACGTTCTCGTAGATGCGAAGACGGAAGTCGCGCTCCCCCTGCTCGTAAACCGTGACCTTGATACGGCGTTCGCCCTGAACAACGTGGGCGTTGGTGATCGCGTAGCCGGCCGGGTCGATGATGAACCCTGATCCCAGGCCTCCGGGCGTCTGCACTTTGATGACTGCGCCACCAAAGCGGCGTGAGAGCTCCTTGGGCGTGCGCTCAGGAAGCCGTTCGGCGGTGCGAAAGAGGTCCTTGATGCTGCGAGTTTCGACACCGCTCTCATCGACCTGTGCCCTTTCCACCGACTCGACATCACCCCGGGGGATCTGGAGGACATCGAAGCCCATGTCGAGCCAGAGAAACTCGGCGGTCTCTTTGAGGATGGGGGCGGAGACGGCACGGCCGTCGCTCAGCGTGATTCGGTCGACCGGACCCTGACTGGCAGGCTTGGGCGCGGGTCGTTGAGCCTCAGGCTTTGTCGGCGCGGCGGGCATGGCCTGGGGATCCGCCTCCGCGGGCTCGGGTTGCCCCGTAGCCGCCGCCGAGATAACGGTGACCAACAGACAAACCGCATCAAAGAGGGGGTTCAGAATCATTGCTTGCCGCATGCGCTTCGCTCCTCACCGACACATTGGACAGAGGCAGGAGTGTATGGGCGGAGCAACGAACACGCCGCAGCGCAAAAACACAAGAACCCTCCGTGAGGAGGGTCCTTGGCGCTTGCTTTCGCAACAGTTCTCGAATGCGGTCGAGAGGAGTCGAACCTCCACGGGTGTGACCCCACCAGAACCTGAATCTGGCGCGTCTGCCAATTCCGCCACGACCGCGTTTCACAAGCACCTGAACAATAGCCGCGGCCACCCCGACCGGCAATATGCCGTTGAGATGACGCTCATGGCTTGCGGGACTGGGGATAGATCTGAAGGCGATCGTGCACCATCAAAAGTAGGTCCTGGCGTCCATCGCCCGTGATATCGGCGACGACGGCGGCCCGGGGCTCGAACTGACGTGAGGAGCCGCGGGAAAAGAGACGGGTCTGGAAGACCTCGAACTCCATGGCCATGTGCAGCTTTCGAGAAGCGGAGAAGGTGAGAATCTGGCACATCTGCTCGCCGGCGTCGAGGACCACAACGTCAACGAAGCCGTCGCCGTTGACATCGCCGATCTCCAGTTCGTGCTCGACGCGGAGCTCGCTTTCGGAGCGATAGGCGGCAAACTCATCGAGGCGGGAGCGCTGGCCGGTCAGCCGAACGAGGGCCATGCCCTCTTCATTGGTGCAGAGAATGGCCGCCTCAGCCGCGCCGCCAAACGAACCGGCCCACACTCCGGAGAGGGGGAAGCCCCGAACGCGCAGCTTGGCGCTCACGGTCAGTGGTTCATCAGGCTTCTCGCGCGCCATCACGAGGACGCGGCCGTTGGCACGGTCAGTTGCGATGACCTTCGCGTCCGGTCCAACGCCCAACGTCGCGAGACCGGTGAGTCGAGCACCTGCATCTCGCACGGTCACCTGCTCGACAACCTTCCAACCGGACACGACATCGAATGTGCACGCTCGCACGTAGTTCTCGTCGGCAATGAGGAGCTCGGGAAGTCCGTTTCCGGTGACATCCAGCAGCGCGGTGTTGTCGGGTCCCGCGGCCTGCACCAGTCCGAACTGGGGCATATCGGCATCGGTGAGAACGGTGAAGCCGGTGCCGGAAGTGTCGCCCGTGCCGCGGACCATGACCATCGGTTCACCCGGCGTGAAGAGCAGGAGGTCGGTCACGCCGTCTTGATCGGGGTCTGCGGCAAGCATGCTCTGCGGCGGGCGATTCACGTTCTTGAGCTCGATCACCGTCACCTCGCCACTGGGACGATGGAGCTCCAGCGCGTGATCGCGACGAACCTTCACCACGACCGCGAGGATTGGGGACTTATCGATGCGCAGCGCAGCCATCGCCACGGGCACAGAGCCGGCAGTCTTGAGGGTCAGTGGCTTGGGGAAATCGAGACGATTTTTGACGGGGTCGAAAGTAGCGACGCCCACAGCCTTCTCTTCTTCAGAGAGAACGAAGACTTCCAGCGGACCGTCTCCATCCCACTGGCCCATGGCAACAGTCTTTGGCTTCTTGAATGCGCTGAACGACTCGCCGCGGCCGAGGCCGACGCCGCGTGTTTGCCGGTGGACAACGATCGAGTTGGTCTTGGCGTCGGTTGCGACGAGGTCGGGCAGGCCGTCGCCATCGAGGTCATCGATCGCGAGGGAGCGGTCCTTGCTTGCGCCATCGGCAAACCCGGTGACTTCCGCCTGCGCTTCGGTTTCGGCTCCGCCTTCGTGCTGCGAAAGAATGGCGGAGCCGGGCCGGCTGACGAAGTCGAAGAACACGATACGACGGGAAGCCTTTTCGATGGCGCCGATCGACGCCGCTGCGCGTCCGGGGAAGCGGACAGTCTCAACGTCTCGAAGCTGAGGCATCTCGAACCGGGTCTCGGCGCCGAGCAATCCGAGCTTCTCGGCGCCGCGTGTATCCTGCCGTTGCAGCCAGAGGCGGAGGGGCGCGGCATCATCGGGGGACACTCCGAGCAGATCGAGCATGCCGTCGCCGTCGAAATCCTCCGGAAAGACCGCCGCGAGCGCGCCTGCGGATGCGAGCACAAGCGGATCACCGATCACGCCGGACTTGCTGAGCGGGAAGAGCTGAGCCTTGCCATCCACCATCGCGATGACTTCGGGCTGACCGTCGCCGACGAGATCCGCCAGATGAAATCCTGTTTGCCGGGCAGCAAGGTCGGGCGTGCGGCGACGGGTGATGATCTCGAATCGCCCCTTGGCGGATTGTCGCAAGATGACCAGTTCGGAAGGATTGCTGCCAGCGTAGACGAGATCGATCATCCCATCACCATCAACATCGTGCGCGCGGAGCGCGGTGACTCGATGCGGAACGCTGACCTCCAGGCGGTCGTACCAGACATTGGGCGGGAGTTCGTTGGCTCGCGACTGCCGCTCGGCCTGCTCGACAGTTCGCGGCTCGGAGCGCAGCAAGTGCACCTCGATGCGACTCTTGCGGTTGTTGACGACGATCAGGTCGGGGCGGGAATCTCCGTTTGCGTCAGCGACGATCGTGGGTCCGCAATCGTCGTCGACGACGACCGTCTGCATCGGCTCAAAGCCGAAGTAGCGGGCGAGGTCATCGGTGGGCTGGGCGTGAGCCGCGGCGGTGCAAACTGCAAGAATCGCCGCGGGCACAAGGATCGGGGTTTGCATGCAAGTCTCCGCGTGGCCGCGCCCCGGGCGGGGTGACGGCGACGCGATAGCGTACCGCGGCCGCGGGCTCGAAGTTCACCGACTTCAACAGCCGGCGAACCATGAAGCGAGAAAAGCGAAGATGTCCGGCACGCTGCAGGTTCCATCGCCATCAGCATCGCCGGCATCGTTGCGGGCGAACCAGTCGGAGAGGAACGCGAAAATGTCGGTCATGGCGCGGTTGCCATCGCCATCGTGGTCGCCCAGGCAGGAAGGACCGCCGGGGACGGGGAGGGCCGCGTTCAGCACGCCCGGCTCGCCGGGCAAGAACAACTCGAGCGATGGGGCTCCAGGAACGGGCGCAGCGTTGCAGCTCAGGCGGAAGTTGTAGAGCGTTCCCCATCGCAGGGCGTTGGCCGCGGGATTGATGTCGTAGGGCTCCGTCTCCCATTTGATCTGCGCAACGCTGCCGCCGAATGTCCAGTCGGCCCCCACGATGCTCTGGCCTTCGGGGCCATCGCCGCTGTGATACTCAACATCGTGAAAACCAGCGGAGGCAATGTTGAGCCCGGACGGCCGGGGAAGCACAAACGCGGCCGCGGCGCGGCTGGAGTTGAGGTTGTACACCGCATACTCGTAATGCCAGAGATTGCCGCCGACCCTGACGAC
This sequence comes from Phycisphaerales bacterium, assembly GCA_038247555.1. Lineage (GTDB taxonomy): Bacteria > Planctomycetota > Phycisphaerae > Phycisphaerales > UBA1924 > JAHBXL01. The sequence continues at coordinate 24,902 of JBBRUT010000002.1, forward strand.
GCGGGCCGCGAGGATGAAGCGGCCGTCGGCCGGCACATCGATGGCGGCCTCGGACACGCCGGGCACAAGCGATTTCCAAGCCTGGATCGCGGCCTCGCCGGGGCGAACGGCGCCGGCAAGAAAGAAGGATGTGTTGTCGCCGGACTGGGTCGCATCGAGCGGCCGCCAGGTGGCGTTGTTCTCGCGGTTCTCGGTGGGCTCATCAATGTGCAGCACCACCACCTCCGCGAAGTAGGATGCGCCGGCGTAGGCCACGGCGTCGACATCAACACTTCGGAACCGGACGATGCCAGGGAGTTGGCCCGCAGGGGTTGCGTGTGGATGGGCCAACTGGCCGGTGGCGGCATCGACCCCCCACCGCGGACCGAGATTGGCGGGCCCGGCCATCGCCCCTGCGCTGTGCGGATCGGAGCAGCCAGGACCGATGAGTGCGCCACTTCCGCCCCGGCAGGCGCAGAAGCCGCCCATGTTGAGCGGGATTCCTGCGTGGAAGCACCAGCCCATGCCGATCTGCTCAAACCGGCTGACCCCGCCGACAAATGTGTGGCGATAAAGATTGGGCGCCTGCACCGGGTGTTGCGGCGTCTGCAGATTGGCGACCATGGACACGTCACCGACGTTAGTTTGCCGTGTGGCGAAGGCCACGCCGTCGGCAGACTGTGTGGGTGAGAAGTTCAGCACGCCTTCTATGTGCGAGACGACAATATCAGGGCCGGTGGCCTCGCAGAGACTCTGTGCGGCGGCCGCGGCCGCGAGACCACAGATCGCAAGAGCGGCGATGGCTGAGGCATTTCTGGAGATCATCTTCAGGCTCCGGCGCTCCGCGCAGGATCAAACTCCGTTCACCCCTCCGTCCGTTCGCCACGCATGGTGTGCCCTCCTGCACGTACCGAGTTTACCCGAAGCGTGAACAAACGCCAATCAAGTGACCGTGGCGGTGCAGGACCCTAGGATCCTTCAACGCACCTCGGGTGGGGAGTCGCCGCCACGTCTGGCGCCAGCTCTGGACCCCGGAGAATTGAACATGGCCTCGACTGAAACCGCAGAGCGTCCGAACAAAGTCAAAATCACCGATGTCGGCCCCTCGCGAAAGAAGCTGTCGATCGAAATCCCGGCGGAGACGGTTTCGGAGCACTTGGGTACATCGATCGAGACGCTCACCTCGGAAACCGAACTTCCCGGCTTCCGCAAGGGGCGCGCACCGCGTCGGCTTGTGGAGAAGCGGTTCGGGAGCACGCTGCGTCGCGAGGCGCGGAACCAGCTGGTGTCGCAGGCATACTCCAAGGCCGTCGAGGATAACAAGCTCCGCGTGATCGGCGACCCGATCAGCGAGGACCTCCTGAACACGGAGATCGAGGACGGCAAGGCACTGGCGTTCGAGGTCGAGATTGAGGTGCTGCCGGAGTTTGAACTGCCGGCGTTTGAAGGCATCGCGATCAAGAAGCCGCGGCTTGAGGTTTCGGAAGTCCTTGTGAAGCGCGAAGTTGACCGGCTTTTGCTGAACGAAGGCCGCCTGGAGCCGAAGGCCGCGCCGGGCAAGGGCGATTACCTCACCGGGCACGCGGTGATGGTGGACGACTCGGAAGAGAAGCACTACGACATCCAGGATGCGGTGATCCAGATCCCGACCGAGGAGCAGAACGGCCGCGGAATGATTCTGGGCGTGATGGTCGACGACTTTGCCAAGCAGCTTGGCAAGCCGGAAGTCGGCAACGAACTGACCGTCACCACGACCGGACCGGAGAACCACGAGAACGACAAGATCCGCGGCAGGAAGCTCACGATCACTTTCCAGATTGCCCGCGCCGATGAGATCATCCCGGCGACCGCGGAAGAAGTGTCGCAGCGGTACGGCCTTGACGACGCGAGCAAGGTCAACGAGATCATCCGCGACCGGATCCAGCAGCGCGCTGGGATCGAGCAGCAGGCTGCGATGCGGAACCAGATCGCCCGTTGGCTGCTTGAGAACGTCACGATGGAGATGCCCGAACGCGTCACCGCCGCACAGACGTCACGCAACCTTGAGCGTCGCCGACTGGAGCTCTCGTATCGCGGCGTCGATCAGCAGAAGATCGAAGAGCAGCTGGCAGAGATCCGCGCGGCGTCGAACGACTCGGCCGTGCGGGAGTTGAAACTATTCTTCATCCTGGATCGCGCGGGCGAAAAGCTCGATGTCAAGGTGACCGAGGCTGAACTGAACGGGCGGATCGCCCAGATGGCCGCGATGCGAGGCGAGCGTCCCGAGAAGCTCCGCCAGGAACTGTTCTCGCGGAACCAGATGGGAACAGTGTGGACACAGATCCGCGAGCACAAGACGCTCGACGCGATCATCGCGAAGTCGAAGGTTGATGAGATCAGCCTCGATGAGTTCAACAAGGTGATGAGCGAGCAGAACGAGGCGGGCGAGGGCACCAAGAAGCCCGCCAAGAAGTCCGCAAAGAAGGATGAGGCCGAGGCCGACGCTGAGGAAGCGACCGAGAGCAAGCCCAAGAGCAAGACCAAGAAGAAGGCGGAGTGAGACTCGGCCGGCTGAACAACTGACGTGCGCAAAGAAGGCCGGGACACAGCTCCGGCCTTCTTTCTGCGCTCAGGTTGCCGAGCTGCCGACAGGGTGTGCATCCGCTCCCGCCGCGAAGGCGCGGATGAGGTAGTGCCCGCTGGCAGCGATGAGGCAGATGGAGGCGATTCCCATCGCGATGAAGATCGCGGCGCGAGCAGGGCCCGCGCTGGAGCTGATCCAGGAACGCGAGAACCAAGCGGCGGCCACGATTCCGCACAGCACGGCACCGAAGAGCAACCCCTTGGCCAACGCGGGCAGGGCCAGTCGGGGGCTGCGGGCAAGGACGATGACGGCTGCCGCAAGGGCGAGGAGGGCGGCATCGACGAGTCGGAGCATGAGGTAAGGCCTGAGGCTCTGACCCGCGAGAAACTTTCCCGCACCGATGTAGCTGAGGAGCGATCCGACGCCAACCGCGCCGGCGATACACAAAAGCGTGAGGGCCGGTCCATCGCGGAAACGCCCCATCGCCGCGAGCACGCCCATCGCCGCGGCCACGGCGATGACCACTTCAAACCCCACGAGGAACCAGCTTGTGGGCTGGTTCCAGATCGCAATCGCCAGCAACACGAGGGAGCTGAGCCCCGTCGCGGCACACAGGACTCCGACCGGAATGCGGAAAAGTGAATGGTCAGAAAGCTGTTGTCGCTGCATGAGGCGGATCCCCCGTTGGCTGGATGTGCGGGAAGTGCGTTTGTATCGACGCGAAGAGGATGTGGTTCGACAGTGAGCGGGGCTTTCGTACACACGCTCCCCGAATGTCCCTCCCTGATAATGGGTAGGACCTTCTCGGCGAGGGCGATTGTGGGGCGGAAGGCACCGAATCCAATCAGTTCCCGACCGCGTTTTCACGATGAGAGCCGACTGAGCCGATGTAGCCCATAACGGCACATCGATTGCGGATGGTTTCAACGAGGATCTTGAGCCTTGCAGACCACTCCTTCATCTCCTTACTCGGCGACGGTCTCTGAGGCCCGGCAACTGACGCGCCGGATCATTGCCGGATGGGCATCGGACATCCTCGGACTTGGGCGGCGTGGCTTGCTGTCGCCGAACTGGTCGAGATTGCAGCGGTCGTCTCAGGAGGCTGGGCCTTCACGCCCGCCGCGCGAAATCGCATCTGAACAATCCTGCACGGAGGACTTGGTATGAGCGGGATTACATCGAGTACGGGTTTGATCAGCGGGATTGACTCCGGCTCGCTCATCCAGCAGTTGCTGGCGATCGAGGCGCGGCCGAAGCAGTTTGCGCAGCGGCGGGTGCTGAAGCTGCAGTCCCAGCAGGCGGCGCTTCTGGACCTGAACAGCCGACTGTCGGCGTTGAAGACCGCCGCGAGCAAGTTCCGCACATCGAATATTTTCAACACAACCTCGGCGACCAGCTCGAATCCGGATGTCCTGACCGCCAGAGCGTCTCCCGGCGCTGCCCTGGGTAGCTTTAGCTTTCTGGTGGACCGGGTGGTGCAGAGTCAGCAATCGATGTCGCGCGGCATTGTCGATCGGAACAGCACGGGGCTGGGTTTGACCTCGGTGACTGTGGAATCCGCCCAGGCGAGGCTTGATCGCGACACGGACCTGTCGCTTCTCAATGGTGGGGAAGGGGTTTCTCGTGGGCGTGTGACGGTAACCGATGCCTCGGGCGCGACGGCGACAGTTGATCTGTCGCGGGCGGGGACGGTCAATGATGTCCTGACGGCGTTCAACTCGACGGCTGGCGTGCGGGTCCGGCTTTCGATCGAGGACTCGAGGTTTGTGCTCACGGATGAGTCGGGCGGCACGGGCTCGGTGAGTGTGGCGAATGTTTCGGGGTTCTCGACAGCGACCTCACTCGGGCTGGAGGGTTCTGCGGCTGACGGCTCGCTTGAGGGACAGGCAATCTTGCGGCTCGGGGATTCGACGCCGCTCTCGTCACTTCGCGACGGATTGGGGATCGGCTTAAACGGCGCGGTGGGCAACAACACCGCGGACTTCACGCTGAAGACTCGCGACGGCTCAACGTACGCGATTGACATCGGCAACATCTACGGCCCGACGGGTGAGCAGACCGCGACGGCGGTGGCGACCGTGGGCCAGCTCCGCGCAAGGATCTCCTCGCAGACAGAAGGCAAGGTTTCGGTCGAGACGACCGCTGACGGTCTGGGATTCCGCCTTGTGGATGCATCGGCGCCGACAGGCTCTAACAACCTGGAAGTCATCGCGCTGGCGTCAAGCACCGCGGCGACAGATCTGGGGCTGGTCGGCTCGAGCGGCACCGGCACACTCAACGGCCGCACGGTGCTTTCGGGCCTGAACTCGGTGCTGGCATCGAATCTTCGGGGCGGGCAGGGCCTGTCGTCGGGCACGTTCAACATCTCGACACGAGACGGGTTTGACTACAGCTTCGCTGTCTCGACAACCGGCTCGCTGTCACGCATCATCGGCGAGATATCCGCAGCAACCGGCGGCAAGGTGGTCGCGTCGTTGTCGTCGTCGGGCACGAGTCTGGTGCTGCGCGACACAACTGGCGGGTTTGACCCGCTGGTGGTGAGCGGTGCAGGGGCGGAGCAGCTTGGCGTTGCCGCGGCGGATGGCGTGGATTCATCCACCATCAGCGGGGAGCGTCAGCAGCTTCGGTATGTTGACAGTGCGGTGCTGCTTTCGACGCTCAATGGCGGTCGGGGCGTGGGCACGGGATCTTTCGAGATCTTTGATACGTCGGGCGTGCGGTCGTTGATCGATATCGGCGCAGACTCCCGCACGATTGGCGACGTTGTCGCAGAGATCAACAGCCGCGGCCTGAATGTGCGGGCCCGCGTGAATGACAACGGTGATGGGCTGGTCATCGAGCCTCGCGATCTGAACACAGCAGGATCGCTGAAGATCCGCGTGCAGGATGTGAGCGGCACGGTCGGGCGATCACTCAATATCGTCGGAGAAGCTTCGGGGACCGGGGCGAGCAACTTCATCGATGGGTCACTCGAGCGCGAGATCGAAGTCTCGGCGACCGACACGCTGGACACGATCGTGACGAAGATCAATGCCGGTCGCACCGGCGTGCTGGCGTCGGTGATCAGCGATGGCTCGGCCGCGGCACCGTTCCGGTTGCGTTTGACGGCGCGGGACAGTGGCGTGGCCGGAGCGTTTACCTTCGACACGGCGGGGGCGGACCTGAGCGTTGAGAACACCGCTCAGGCTCGCAACGCGCGGATGTTCTTCGGGTCCGATGACCCGGCGCGGGCCATCCTCCTGACCAGCAGTACAAACACATTCTCAAACATCATCGATCGCACCACGATCGATGTCTCCGGCGTGAGCGACGAACCGATCACGGTGAACCTCAACCGCGACACCGCGGCGATCGAGACGGCGATCAACGACTTTGTGACGGCCTTCAACTCGCTGTCGGGCCGGATCGCCACCTCCACAGCGTATGACGCCGCGACGAAGCAGTCAGGACCGCTGCTGGGCGATTCGGTTGCGCTGGAACTCCGGCGTGCGATGTTCTCGACCGTGCAGGGACGCGCCAGGGGTGTCTCGGGCGGGTATCAGTTCCTCAGCCAGGTAGGCGTGAAGACCGCACCCGGGGGTCAGCTTGCTGTTGACTCCACCAAGCTTCGGGCTGCGCTCGAAACGGACCCTCAGGGCGTGGCAGAGCTGTTCGCGGCATTTGAGGCGAACACCCGCGAGGAACGCACCGAGGTTCTCCCCGGCGTGTTTGTCCGCAATACCGGCGGCGACACGTACGCCCGTCTGGGTGTCGCGGAACAGATCGCGCTGTTTGCTGACAGGTACCTTTCGCCAGCCGGAGGCTTGCTCACTCGCAAACGGGAGAGTCTGGATAACCAAATCAACCTGCAGATCCAGCGGATCGGTGAGATCGATTCCCGCCTGGCGCGGCGTCGGGACACTCTCGTTCGCCAGTTCGCCGGGCTGGAGACCACGCTCGCGCAGCTGCAGCGTCAGCAGTCTTCGCTCGCAGGGCTTTCTCAGGCTGGCTGAACAAGCGCAGCTTTGAGCGTTTCCCAAATTGGCGCTGGCGGCTTGGTCCATCTCCATTACACGGTCAAGCCTCCCCCCACTTCGTCCGATACTCCACGCCATGACGCAGGCAAACGGCACGGCCAATACCTATCTCCGCACCAAGGTTCTGACGGCGAGCCCGGAGGAACTGCGCCTGCTGCTCCTGGACGGGGCGATCAAGTTTCTTCGGCAGGGATGCGAAGGCCTGACGCGGAAGGACTGGGAAGCGGTGTTCGACGGCTTCTCGAAGTGTCGCAACATCGTGTTGGAGCTGATGAGCTCGGTCCGGCCCGACATCGACCCGGACCTCTGCTCCAAGGTGACCTCGCTCTACACATTCCTGTTCACCCAGCTCGTCGAAGCTGGCTTCGAGAAAGACCTGGTCAAGGCCGAGAAGGTGCTTGGAATTCTTGAGTACGAGCGTGAAACATGGGTGCTGGCGATAGAGAAAGCCGCGGAAGAGCGTGGCGTCCGTCGCGAGACCGTCGGCGCCGCAGCATCCGACCGGCCGCGCCAGGGCACACTCAGCCTTCAGGGCTGACCAACTTCACCGTTCCGTGCCTCGTCGGCTCCGCCACGACCATTCAAGCGCATCATCAAGCACACTGAGCCGCGCGGCTTCCGTCTCGATCAACGACCTGGCAACCCGGTCCATCAGGGCACGCTCGCGCACGGCTCGGATCTCCTCTTCAAGTTCCTTCGACACGCTCGCGGCGTCCGTTCCCGAAGGCGGCAGCCGTTCTTCGATGCGCACGATTGCAAATCCGGGCAGGTTGTCCCATGTCACCATCACCGGAGAGCTCACCGCGCTGGGCTCGGTGTCCTCGATTGCACGCCGGAACGCGACGGGGTAGCTTGGGTCTGCCGGACTGATTGGGTCGAGCAGGCCGCCGCGGAGCCGGGATGGATCGGCAGAAAGTCTTGCAGCGACATCGGAGAAAGATTCGCCCGCTGCCAATCGCCTGGAAACATCCGCGATTCCTTCCTGAGTTCGCACGAGGATCAGTCGAGCCCGGATGCGTGTGCCGTGTCGGAGCGCGAAGGCCTGATCAACGTCCTCTGGAGAGACGACGACACCGGCCGGACCCGCGGCTTTGCGGACAATCGCCCGGAGCATGGCGTTCCGCCGGAGAAGTCCGGCGAAGCGACGTTCGCCCAGCCCTCGCGAAATACGGACATCCCGGACCAGCCGCTCGCCCTCGGAAACCGGAACCTGCGCTGCGCGAGAAAGAGATGTCAGAAGGAGGTCACGCTCGAAGCCCACTTCGGGATCGCCGACGACGATGGACTGGTCGCGGCAGGCCTGCTCCAGCGCTCGAGAGAGTATGACCTCTTCGATCACGATGGCCCCTGCCGCCTCGGCAAGCAATGGGGCAACCTCCGGCCAGCCGATGGCCTGCCCGTCAAGCACCGCTGCTGGGCGGTCCCCCGCGCCGCCGGCGGGTTGCGAGTGGGCCGGCGCTGGTTGCGGCCAGAGCAGGGCCGGAAGACTGCAACACGCCACACCGAATAGGGCGTATCGGAAGAAGGAGACGCACTTGTGGTTGTATGATGGCATTGGGCAATGACACGCTCGCGCGGACCCCGGGTCAATTGAAACCGAAGATGGAAACACAAAGCCCCCCAACTCCTCTTCCGACTCCCCGGCCGCGGACCACCGTGTGCCCCTACTGCGGCCACATGAACGCGGGAGCCGCGTCTTGCGATCGCTGCCGCGGACTGTTTGAACCGCTGTCGCGGCAAGCATCGCAGAACAGCATGGGTCCCTGGTTCATCCGGGATGAAGCGAATCCGTTTCTTCCGGGGTGCTCGTTGCACACGCTGCGGGTGCTGATTCGCCGTGGGAAGGTGACCCGCGACACGATCCTGCGGGGCCCATCAACACGCCAGTTCTGGACCTTTGCCCGAAACGCTCCCGGCATTGGCAACCTGCTGGGGGAGTGTCACGCGTGCCACGCGGACGCCTCACCGGAAGATGCCAGATGCGGGGCGTGTGGCGCTTCGTTTGAGGTCATCGCCGATCGGGAGCGGCTCGGGTTGTCGGATGTTCGCCTGCTGCCAGGCCACGCCGCGCCCGAGCAGATCGCCGCGGCGAGCGTGCCGGCGGATCGGTTAGGGGACGGCCAACCAGCGAATCGTCGAAAGCCGGAGGGTGCAGAAAAGCCACTGGTGGGTGTGGATGACCCAGCCGAAGCGCAGGCGTTCATCGCCGCGAGACAGCGACAACGGCGATCGCGGCGTCGAAACATGATCGCGATCGTGTGGGCGTTGCTCGCGATTGGAATACTCGTGGCGGGTGTGTGGGTTGTCGCGAATCTCGGGCCGGAGAACACGCCGCGTCAGAATGCGATATCCGTTCTGAATCCGAACAAAATAGGCGGGTCGGGTTCGAGTGAACCACGCACGGCCCCCAAGAATGCGGAGGCGAGCGAAGAGGGGCCAATAACGTCCCCGCCTGCCGAACCTGACCCGACTCAAGCAGGTGAAGGGCGCGAGATCGAGGACCTCGTGCAGGAATTGGAGTCGAGCGACCTCTCGAAAGTACGGGCTGCAATGGCGGATCCTCGTTTGTCAGGGATAAAATCGGATTCACGCATTGCAGCAGCCCTCCGTATGGCCGAAGAACGAATCAGAATTGCAGAATTTGAGGGACGTTTGTAAAGGGTTCGTGTGGACGATGCATCCGCACCCCTGAACCTATCGTACTATTGCTCGTGTGGCGAGTGACTATTGGAAGCGTGTGGCCATAGACTCCGCCTCTTTCATTGACGTTCCCTCGGGCCTGTTCTTGGCTCGACCGGAGCTGTCGCAGGAGCGCCCATGAGATCCCCCAATTCCGTTAAGAAGGGCTTTACGCTCATCGAACTGCTGATTGTGATCGCGATCATCGCGCTCCTGGTCGGCATTCTCCTCCCCGCATTGGGTGAGGCTCGCAAGGTCGGGCGTAAGTCCGTCTGTGAGTCGAACATCCGCCAGTTCGGAATCGCTGTGGCGAACTACGCTACGGACTTCACGGACCGGCTGTCGTCGTTCACGTGGAAGAAGGGAGTGGACTACGGGTTTGGCGGGGTAGCCAATGAGCCGACTCAGGCCGCGGCGAATCAGGCCGTGGACATCCTGCGGCGCCGAGCGTTCCGCGAAGACCTACAGGTGATCTCGGGGTGGATCCCACACGTCCTTTACTCGCACTTGGTGTTGAACGACTACCTCGCCCAGCGACTGCCCGAGAAGGGTGTGGCATGCCCCGAGGATTCGCTGCGTCTGCGTTGGCAGGCGGCGGTTGCGAATGACCCCGCGGAGTTCATGAATCTGATCGTCAATGTCGAGCGGCCGGGCGGAGCGAGCCCGGAGCGCTGGCCGTACAGTTCCTCATACAGCTTTGTTCCGTCGGCTTGGTCGCCCGATAAAGCCCAGATCGTGGGCGGCGTTGTGGTACCGACGGTTTCGCAGGGCCCCAACCATGCCACGTTCAATGTTCCTGGAGCCGGCACGACAACCACGCTCGGTCTCCGCAAGTTGTCGGATGTGACCTTCACTTCCCAGAAGGTCTTGATGTACGACTCGCACTCGCGCCACTTTGACAAGCGGCGACAGTTGTTCTACGCATACTCCGACGCCCGCGCCCCGATTTTGTTCTTCGATACCTCCGTGAGAACGTTCAAGACTTCGGATACCGACCGCGGCTTTAACCCGGCAACACCCAATTCGCCGGCACCGACGTCCTTTGCGTACACCCCAGATCCTTGGGAGCCGGGTACCCGCAATGGAACCGCATCCGAAGTGGTCGTCGGACACTATCGCTGGACCCGCAACGGACTCCGAGGCGTTGACGTTCAGGGCACCATGCTGCCTTAACTGATACTCCGATCCACGATCTGTGAATATGCCCCGCCCCGGAGTTTCCTGCTCCGGGGCGGTGTTCTTTTTGGCCCGGCAGGCCTTCGCCACCCGAAATATCCACAGTCGGGTACTCGCGGACTGGACAAGGGAGCTTCCGCGAGGTAGATTCGTTTATCGGGGCGGTTTCTGGGGATTCGCGGCAGCCACGTTCTGTGGCCTTTAGCCGGGGAGATAATCATGCTTGGGAAGGCGCGTTACTGGCGTGGCGGCTTCACATTGATTGAGTTGCTGATCGTGATCGCGATCATCGCGCTCCTGGTAGCGATTCTGCTTCCGGCACTCTCGGAAGCGAGGCGTGCGGCGAGGAAGGTGATTTGCGCCGCAAGCCAGCAACAGGTCGCCGTCGCGGCCTCGAACTATGCCACGGACTTCACGGACCGGCTTTCTTCCTTCACGTGGAAGAAGGGCGTGCAGTACGCGGACAACATGCCCGCAGGTGCTGACGCCACCGCCGCTGCCGCCAATCAGGCGATCGACATTCTGCGCAGGCGTGCAGATCGGCCTGAGCTTGCACTCATCGCAAACTGGATCCCGCACGTTTACTACTCGCACCTTGTGCTGAACGACTATCTGCAGCAGCGGCTGCCCGAGCCTTCGATGGCCTGTTCAGAAGACCGGATCCGTCGCAAGTGGCAAACCGGCATCCGCACGGCCCTCAATGCAGGCTCGACCGACTGGTACAACTACACCGACGGGGAAGACCCGGGCGATACTTCCAGTCAGGGTCAGCGCTGGCCGTACAGCTCTTCATACAGCTTTGTCCCGGCGTTCTGGTCGCCCGACAGAGCGCAAGTCGTCAACGGCCAAGTCATTCCGACAGTATCCCAGGCCGGTGTGCACAATCTGTTCACTGTGCCAGGCAACACAGCGACAACGATCCTTGGCCTGCGCAAGCTGTCGGATGTCACCTTCACCTCACAGAAGGTCATGCTGTACGAGATGAACGACTACCACACCATTAAGAATCGATCTCAGTACCACGCATACTCAAACTCGAAGACACAAGTGAGTTTCTTCGACGGCTCCGTCCGGATTATCGACACCAAGGACACCAATCGCGGTTTCAACCCCGCGACTCCGAACGCCCCTGCTCCGACTGCTTACGCGTACACACCGAACACGCGATGGGAGCCGCGCTGTCGAAACGCAGCCCTCACGCAAGAAACGGTCCAAGGACACTACCGCTGGACCCGCGCCGGGCTGAAGGGTGTCGACTTCAATGGTGGCGAGGTCCGCTGATTTCAGTCGGGCGAATCTGACGACCTCATCGACAAGCCCCGGCATTCTTGCCGGGGTTTTTTCTTGGGGTGAAGGGATGACCGCAGCGGGAAGTGCTCATCTCGGTGGAGTGGATCGAAGCATGGGGATGGCCGGTTGTCTGCTGCACGCCCACCACTTCCATCGATTTCGCACCTACGATTCCGGCCATGTCCCGTGCCCCTGTCATCTCCAGCTCCGAGACCGACATCGCCTACGCCGCGGCCCAATGTGTCGTAAAGACGCACCAGCGGCTGGTTGACTTCCTGAAGACCGGCCAGACACTCGCCGCGATCGACCAGTTTGTCGCCAAGACGCTCACCGACCTGCAGTGCCGGTCCTGTTTCCTGGGATACCGCGTTGGCCGCTCTCCCGCCTTCCCCTCGCACGCGTGCCTGAGCGTCAACGAGTGCGTTGTCCACGGCACCGCGGGCTACTACACCAAGCCCATGAAGCCTGGCGATGTCCTGAAGATCGACATCGGCGTCGTACACAAGGGCTGGATTGGCGATGCCGCGTGGACGTATGTCTTCAAGGACTACCCAAGCGGCGAGGTCCAGAGGCTTATGCAGTGCGGCAAGGAATCCCTCCGCCGCGGCGTCGAAGAACTGCACCCCGCCAATACCTACATGGCCTGGGCCCAGACCGTCCAGGAATACGTCGAGGGCGAGTGCGGATTCCACCTCATCCGTGGCCTCGGCGGACACGGCTACGGCCGATGGGACGACAAGCGGAAGAAGGGCCTGCACGAGCCTCCCTATCTCTCCAACGTCCTGCCGACATACAACGACGAATGGCCCGACGGCTTTAAGAGGTGTATTCCCGGCACCGTGCTCGCGGCCGAGCCGATGATCGCGATCGGCACCGGCGAAGTCCGCCAGACCGCCAAAGAGTGGCCCGTGTACTCGAAGGACGGCTCGATCGCCGTGCACTACGAGCACGATGTCCTGATCACCGAGACCGGCCCGCGCATCTTGACCGAGGGCATGGAGAACTTGCCGGACATCGTCGGGTAGTCACCGCCGTTTCCCCCTCCCCCGCTACCCTTCCCTTCGTGCCCACGCATTCTCCATTCTCGACCGGTTCCGCGGCGGCAGCAGCCACGGGAGACGCCGCGCGTGTACCCGGCTCGGTCCTCACCATCGGCACCTTCGACGGTGTCCACCTCGGCCATCAGGCTCTTGTGGAACGTGCCGCCGCCATCGCAGCGAATGTGCCCGCATCGCCCGGTACCCGCCCGAGCGTCATCGTTCTCGCCTTCGACCCCAATCCCATCGAGGTTCTTGCGCCCGACAACGCCCCCGCCCGCCTCACCACCTGGGCACAGCGCGAGCGTCACCTGCTCACAGCCGGCGCGGATGAGGTCGTGAAGCTGGAACCGACTCGCGAGCTGCTTGCGATGCCCGCCGCGATGTTCGTGGAGCGGCTTGCGAGGGAGTATCGACCGGCGGCGATTGTCGAGGGCGCGGACTTTCGCTTTGGCGCGAAGCGTGCAGGCGATGTGGCCCTCATGCGCGATCTCGGCAAGTCACGTGGCTTCGAAGTCGACGTCGTCGATCAGGTGGAGGTCCCGCTGACCGACCACACCATCGCGCCCGCTCGCAGCACCGTGCTCCGCTGGCTCATCGAACGAGGCCGCGTCGGCGATGCCGCGTGCCTGCTCGGGCGGCCGTATGCCATGGCCGGCACTGTGGTGAGCGGTGACCGCCGCGGCCGCACCATCGGCTTCCCGACCGCCAACCTTGATTCTCCCTGCCTCGCGCCCGCCGACGGTGTCTACGCAGGCCGCGCCACGTTGCCCGACGGCCGTGTGCTCGCCGCGGCGATCAGCGTCGGCACAAAGCCCACCTTCGGCACGCACGCCCGCGCGATCGAGGCATACCTGATGGATGACGCCGCAGGAGCTGTCGCAGGCGGACGAACGGGCGAGTGGGGAAGGATCGAGGGGCTGCCAGAGTACGCATGGGAGCTTGAACTCGAGTTCCTCGCGTTCGTTCGCGACCAGGCGAAGTTCGAGTCGCTCGATGCGCTGCTGGCGCAGATGACCAGGGACTGCTTGCGCTGCAGGGAAATCGCGAGAGCAGCGAAGCAAGTCACCTGCACCCACACACATGTGAACAAGGCGGCCCGGCCCGAGCCCGTTCTGCAGAAGGATACTGAATGACCGTACCGACCGGCACGACATGGGGCTCATCGACCGACGCGACGGGAATCGCAGCGCGGCTCTCCGCAGCGCGGCGAGCCGTCATCGTCACGCACGGCAAACCCGATGGCGATGCCGTGGGCTCAACGCTCGCCGTTGCCCGGGCTCTCGCACTGAAGGGTGCATGGGCCGAGGTCTGGTACATCGGCCCGACCTCGCCATGGGTCGAACCGCTGGTGGGCAAGACTCCCTCACGCGTCTTTGAGCCCGCCAAGCCCGCCACAGGCCCGAAGCTCGACGACTTCGACACCCTCGTGTGTGTCGATACCGGAACCTGGTCGCAACTCTCCGAGTTCAAGGGCTGGATGTCCGCGTTCAGCGATCGAGCGGTCCTTATCGATCATCACCTGCACGGCGATCCCGATGTCGCGGCTCTGCGGCTCGTTGAGATGAAGGCCGCGAGCTGCACGCAGGCTCTCGCGCCGGTGCTGTGCAAGCTGCTGGGAAGCGACACCGCGGCGGACCTGCCGCTGGAGATCGCCGAGCCGCTGTACCTCGGGCTTGCGACCGACACCGGCTGGTTCCGCCACTCGAGCGTCACCCGCGAGACGATGGTGCTGGGCGGGGACCTGCTCGCGGCGGGCGTTGATCACACCAAGCTCTACCGTGTGATCGAGCAGCAGGATCAGCCCGGGCGCTGGAAGCTGCTCGGCCGGTCGTTGTCATCGCTGGAGATCCATGGCAACGGGCGCTTCGCCATCCAGACCATCCGCGCCAAGGACTTTGCCCAAACCGGTGCCACTCGCAACGACACGACCGGCTTTGCCGACATGGTGCTTGCGGTAAACTCGGTTCAGGCATCCGCGGTAATCGTCGAGGGCGAAGACAACGGGGGGGGCGGCGGCGCAGGCATCGCGGCAGCGTCGCCCGTGAGCAAGATCAGCATGCGCACCAAGCCCGGTCCCGATGCGATCGACGCCAACAAACTGCTGGGCGCGCTGGGGGGCGGTGGCCACGCGCGCGCGGCCGGCGCGAAGGTCAAGGCGTCGGCCGATGACACCAAGGGCAAGCTGCTGGAGCTCTTGAAGTGAGCGGAGGCGATCGTCCATTCCGGCCGCGCAGCGGCGCATCAACGACGCGCGGGCCGCGGCCGGGCGAGCGGCCGCCGCTTCGCGTTTTCACGACGACGCTCTGGGAGTATCCCAGTCAGCACTACGACGCGTATGTCGATGACGATGGAAAGGTGATCCGCAGCAAACTCGCGATGCAGGGAGATTCGGCGTACGTGGGCGCAACGCCCTCGTGGGTGATCTGGCAGTTGCTGGCCCGCTACACCCGCCCCAACGACCTGATTGTCGATCCGATGTGCGGCAGCGGCACCACGATCGACGTCGCCCGCGACTTTGGCCGCCGCGGCATGGGATACGACCTCGCGCCATCACGCGAAGATATCTTCCGCGCCGATGCCCGAAAGCTGCCGCTCGAAGCAGGCGTTGCAGATTTCGCCTTTGTCGATCCCCCCTACTCCACCCACATCGACTACTCCGATGACCCCGCCTGCATCGGCAAACTGGATGCGGGAGGTGCCGGCCCGGATGGCGGCCGCGCGTACTACGAGGCGATGGAGCAGGTGATCCGCGAGCTTCACCGTGTGCTGAAGAACCGGCGCTACATGGGGCTGTATGTCTCGGACTCGTGGAAGAAGAAAGGCTCTGCGCAAGCCGACCGCGCGGACAGCGGTGCGGGCACAGGGTTCATGCCCATCGGTTTCGAGCTGTACTCGATCATGCGACGGTACTTCCAGCCAGTTGACATCATCTCGGTGGTTCGAAAGAACGCGAAGCTCGACCGCGGCAACTGGCACAAGGCCGCCGCCGATGGCAACTTCTTCCTTCGAGGCTTCAACTACCTCTTCATCATGAAGAAGGTCGATGATGGTGCTGGCCTGCTCGCAAAGGACGGCCGCCCAGGCAACAAGCGCTCGGGTTGACTTGCCAAGCCCCCGCGATCACACGTGCGTCGCCGCCGCCGCCGCGCCGGCCACAGGCTTCACGAATACCGGCACCGGCCGATGCACCTCAACGACCAGCACGTCATCCTCAGGTGGGCCCGCGCGGTGGCGGGAAACGGCGCTGAGGATTGTCCGGATGCACTCACGCTCTCCCGGAGCGCGAAGGCAGGCGAGTAGGCGCTGCAAGCCCACCACGCCCAGATGCCGCCCCAGCCCGTTGCGGGCCTCAAGCGCGCCATCGGTGAAGGCGACGAGCGTGTCACCGGGGCCGAAGTGCAGGTTCTGGGTATCGGTGTCGAAATCCCCCGCCGCGGCCGCGCCCAGCACAAGCGCGGTGGAATCAAGCTGCTCGAGCCTTCCATCGACGGTACAGACGAAGGCGGGCGGATGGCCCCCGCTCGCATACTCCAGCACATCCCGGTTGGGGTCGATCCGGCAACAGAAGGCCGTGACGTAGACCGAGTGACCTGCGAGCGTGAGGTGCACGTAGCGGTTGAGCGCGCCGAGAATCTCGCCGGGCCCCGAGTACGGGTGCTCGGCGAAGAGTCGCTCGAGTTCGCCATGCAGCCGGTTCACGGTGAGCGCGGCGGCGATGCCATGGCCGGTGACATCGAAGACCAGCAGGTTGAAGGCAGGAGCCGCGCCGTGCGGGCTGGGGACGAACCGGGCAAAGAGGTAATCTCCCCCGAGCTGGCGCATCGGCTCGTAGACATAGCGGAACCGCACAGGCCCTTCCTCGACCGGGATCGGGAAGAGCGCCTCGTGGATGCGGCGTGCATCGACGAGCTCGCGTCGCATCTCGGCATAGCGACCGCGCAGCGCCGCTGCGGCGACTCGATCGCGGAAACGGCTGTATCGCCACCAGCAGACCGCCGCACCCGGTACGCCGATCACCGGTGAAGCGGCGATGATGCCCAGGGCGATCCAGGGCGTCTGATAGGAAGTGATGATGGTGACGATGGCATTCAGGATGAGGAGCGGGACAAGAGGCTTAACGCTCTCTCGCCATGTCCACGGCAGGAAACAGCACGCAAAGACGTGGGAATAGAACATTCCCAGCACACTGACCACACCGACATACGCCCGAGCGGTAGGGCTTGCCCCGCGGAGCGCAAGCAGCGCGCCGACAATCGTGATGACACCGCTGGCGACGATCAGCCAGAAGGCCATCCGCAGAACCTCTCGCTTGACCATCGGCGAGCGGTAAGCCATGGCGAAGGCTGCGCCGAAAATCGCGATCCCTGTGACACTGAGCACGATCTCAAAGGGGGAGGTGAGCGAGCTGACTGCGCTGGGTCCAGCAACAAACCAAACTGTGAGGCCCACGGCAAGGATGGCCAGCTTCACGGCCGCGACGACCCCCGTGTACCAAAGGAACCGGGTGCGCAGCCAGCGCTCGCGTTCGGCCTCGAACTCATGCCGGAAGTCGGAGGTTTGGTGGAATGCGGAAGTCATAGTGGTCCGTCAATGGGGCGATGCCCAGCCCACGCCCGCGGCGAGAACTCGCCGACTGCGAAAGCTATCCGGCCCGGCTCGCGCCCGGCACCCACTTCACATCATGTGCCCCATCGTCATTGGCGACCCGTGAAAGCACGAAGAGCAGATCGCTCAGCCGATTGAGGTATCGAACCGTTTCAGCGTTGGTGACGGCACCACCCGATTGGGAGATCAGCAGCACGGTCAATCGCTCGGCGCGGCGGGTGATCGTGCGGGCAAGGTGCAACGCCGCGGCGAGCGGGGTGCCGCCGGGAAGAACAAAGCTGTCGAGCGGCTTCATCCCGTCGTTGAAACGATCGATCGTGCGTTCGAGCCTGTCGGTCTGCGTGGGTAGCACCCGGAGCCGAGCGCCGAGTTGTTCATCAGGAGCGCACGGGCAACACAGGTCGGCGCCAACATCAAACAGATCGTTCTGAATGGCGCGAAGCAGGGCTGCGATCTCCCCTGCCTGGGCGACCTGGGGCGAACGCTCGGCCTCGATCACGCACAGCCCGATGGCGGCATTGGCTTCATCAACCGTCCCGTAGGCCTCGACACGCTGGTCGGTCTTGGGTACACGGGTCCCATCGCCCAGCCCGGTGGTGCCATCGTCGCCAGTCTTGGTATAGATTTTGGTGAGTCGGATCATGCTGTCAGTTTACTGCCTTCGACGGCTGGATGCGGCCCCCAGTTTGGGGATTCTGTTTCGCCGCGAGCGATGCGATCGGGTAGCATGCGGACCTGTGAACGGACTCACCTGCCGCTGGACATTTCGAGGATCAGACCGGCCGATCGGCGCAAATGCCCCCGGGCTGGTGGAGCGCGTCCTGCGGGCACGTGGGATTGATCCCGCCGCGGCGGGCGAGTTTCTAGATCCGCGGCTGGTTCACCTGCACGATCCCTCGCTCATCCCCGACATGGACCGTGCCGCGGCACGCTTGCTGGAAGCGCTGAAGGGCGGGGAGACGATCGCGATCTATGGCGACTACGACGTCGATGGCATCACCGCGACGGCGATGCTGTACCACATGCTGGGCGCCATCGAACCCGAAGCGCTTCGGGAACGCATCATCACCTATGTGCCGCACCGGATCGATGAGGGATATGGCCTCAACGCGGATGCAATCTCGGAGCTATCGCGAAGGGGCGCGAGGGTCATCGTCTCGGTCGACTGCGGGGTCACGGCGTTCGAGCCCGCGAGGCGTGCCCGCGAGGAGGGTGTCGACCTGATCATTACCGATCACCACAATGCGCCGGCAGATGGAGAGGCTCTACCGGATGCATATGCCATCGTGCATCCGCGCCGACCAGGGTCGGCGTATCCGTTTGGCGAGCTCTCTGGCGCGGGCGTCGCGTACAAACTGGCGTGGCGGCTGGCAACGATGCACGAACGCTCGCCGCGTCTGTCGGCTTCGATGCGCTCGCTGCTGATCGACATGCTCGCGTTCGCTGCGCTGGGCACGATCGCGGATGTGGTTCCGCTGGTCGGCGAGAATCGGGTGATTGCGAGGTTCGGGCTTGGTCGGATCAAGCACTCGCCGTTCACCGGTCTGCGGGCGCTCGTCGAAGCTTCGGGCCTGGGCAGCGACAAGGTCGACGCCATGGATGTGGGCTTCAAGCTTGCGCCGCGGCTGAACGCGGCCGGGCGCATGGGGCACGCCAAAGACGCGATGGAACTGTTCACGACCGCCACGCCGGATCGCGCGCGTGACATCGCCAGGGAACTGACTTCCAAGAATAACGAACGCCGTCAGGTTGAGAAGGCGATCTTCGAGCAGGCACGAGAGATGGCTGAGTCTGCGGGCATGAACGCGCCGGATCGCCGGGCTGTCGTGCTCGCGCACGAAGACTGGCACGCGGGTGTCGTGGGGATCGTGTGCTCACGAATGGTCGAGCGGTATGCACGGCCGGCAATCCTTCTTCAGAAACGTGAAGGGTTCTGCCACGGTTCCGGACGATCGATCCCGGGTTTCAACCTGCACGGGGGGCTGCTGAGCTGCGCAAGTTTTCTCGACAAGTACGGCGGGCACGACATGGCGGTCGGCATGCACCTGGCCGAATCGAAGTTCGAGGCGTTTGTGGAAGCGTTCACCGAGCATGCCAATGGCCTGATCACCGAGGACATGCTGCGGCCTCTGCTGACCGCAGACTGTGAGGCGGGGCTTGACGAACTAACTCCGGATCTGGTGCGAGGACTGGAGAGGTTGGAGCCGTTCGGACGCGACAACCCCGAGGTGGCGGTGATCATCCGGAACGTCCGGCTGCTCGGACCTCCCAAGACCTTCGGCAGCAATGCCAAGCATCTGTCTTTGACCCTCACCACTCAGCAGGCCCCGGGCGATCAAACCGCTGTCCGAACGATTCGCGCCATCGGGTGGGACTGGGCGGAACACGCGCCGCGGCTGGCGGCAGGCGCAACGGTTGACCTGGTGGTGAAACCGGCAATCAACACGTTCAATGGCCGGACCACGGTCGAGCCGATTATCGAGGATGTACGGATTGTCTGAGCGGAGGAACTCATGGTCCGGATGAGCTTCATGGCCGTCGCACTCGTGTTGCTGGCAGCGTGCTTCGTCACTGCACCGTTGTCTGCAACCTCATCACCAGACGTGCCGGCACGCGATGACCCCGACTCCTCGCTGATCGTCATGTCGTTCAACATCCGGTATGGCACCGCGCGGGATGGCGATGATGCCTGGCCGCGGCGGAAGCACATGGTCTTCGACCGGATTCGCGACAGCAAGGCCGATGTGGTGGGGCTGCAGGAGGCGCTCAAGTCTCAGATCGATGAACTGCTCATCGCGATGCCCGAGTACAGCACGGTGGGGGTTGGCCGGGACGATGGCAAGGAGGCGGGAGAGCATTCGGCGATTCTGTATCGTCACGGGCGGCTCGCTCTTGAGCCAGCATCGCCGGGAGCGAGTGGCAAATCTACGCCCGCGCACGGGAATTTCTGGTACTCCGACTCGCCGGAGCAACCCGGCTCGAAGTCGTGGGGAAACAACATCACCCGGATCTGCACATGGGCGAGATTCCGAGATACCAAAGCCAATCACGTTTTCAGCGTCTTCAACACGCACTTTGACCACGAGTCGCAGCCTTCAAGAGAGAAGAGCGCGGCATTGCTCAAACAGCGGGTCGCCGCGCTGCACCATGACCAGCCGGTGATCGTGATGGGCGACTTCAATGCCGGAGAGAAGAACGCCGCCATCGCGGCGATGCTGTCTACCGATTCAGCCGCCGCGGGAAAGGAATCGGAGCCAGCGTGTCCCCCGCTCCGCGATTCGTTCCGTGTCGCTCACCCCGAAGAGCGCGAAGTTGGCACTTTCAACGGTTTCAAGGGCACAACGACTGGCAACAAGATTGACTACATTTTCGTCGATGAGCGTTGGGACGTGCTGGCCGCATCGATCGACCGCACCATGCCCGCTGGCCGTTGCCCATCCGACCATTTCCCTGTGATCGCACGGCTTGGCCTCAAGCCACAGGCATCCTCTGACCCCGCGCCATGACCGCTCCTGGTGATCATATTCCGGTTCTGATGGAAGCCGTGCTGCGGACGCTCGACCCTCGGCCGGGCGACACGGTTCTGGATTGCACGGCAGGCCTAGGCGGACACGCCGCGGCCATGGCAGAGCGGATCGGTCCCACTGGCACACTTGTCCTGCTCGATGTCGATAAGGGCAATCTGCAACGCGCTGAGGCCCGGGTGCTTGCGCTCCCCTCGCCACCAAAGGTGCTCGCCGTGCACTCTCCGTTCTCCGCTGCGGCCCGGCTCGCGCAGGAGCAGGCGTTGGTCGTCGATGTGCTGCTGGCGGATTTGGGGTTCTCATCGAACCAGATCAGCGACGGTGCCCGCGGGTTCAGCTTTCAGCGTGATGGCCCGCTCGATATGCGGCTTGACCCGACCGCCCCGGTTACGGCCGCGGAACTCGTGAACACGCTTCCGGAGAGGGAACTCGCCCAGATCATCTTTGACTATGGGGAAGACCCTGCGGCGCGGCGGATCGCCGGAGCGATCGTCCGGGCAAGGACTGTCACGCCGTTTTCGACGACGGCGCAACTCGCCGCGGCGGTACACTCGGTCGCAGGCCGGGGGGGGCGGCAGGGTGGGCGTTCGCCCATCGACACGGCGACAAAGACGTTTCAGGCGCTTCGGATCGCCGTGAACGACGAACTTGGGCATCTCGATGCCTTGTTGTCGTCCATACGCCGCGCGGCGGAAATCAGCGGAACAACATGGCTTCGCAACGAGCCGGGGCGAGGCGCGAGGATCGGCATCATTGCGTTCCATTCGCTCGAAGATCGTCCTGTCAAGAATGTGTTCGGCACACTGGTGTCAACAGGTCGTGCCGAAGCGGTGGAACGCGGCGCAGTTCAGGCGGATGAAGCAGAACTCACTCGCAACTCCCGTGCCCGATCCGCTAAACTGCGGGTGATCAGGCTCGGACATCGCGACTGATCGAGTTCGGCAGAATGGCGGGAAGGAGCCCGCTCTTTGAAGCCGGAGCGGTCAGAACGCCGAGTCAAGACACAGACGCTCAGATACGCACTCGCAGCAAGGACGCAGCAGTGACCCGGGAACACAAGCTCGCTCTCATTGTCGGTTTTTCACTCGTCCTCATCGTGGGCGTGTTGATCAGCGACCATTTCTCACCCGCACGGACGCAGGACGTCTCGGCGGGTGCGATGTCCGCTGGAACACCGGTCGGCTTCGGCAGTTCGCCTCAGGGGCTTCGTGTCCCGGCGGACCCGACGTCCCGTCCACAGCTCCCCGACACGCTGACCTCCAGCCACGTGGCCAACCGCCTGCCTGAGCAGCCGACCTATCAGCCTCCAGCGCCGCAGCCCGCGCCGACGGCCCTTGCCGCCCAAGAGGTTCCGCCGAGCCTGCCCGAGGTCACGAGGCCG
The DNA here is from genome assembly GCA_038247555.1 of Phycisphaerales bacterium. GTDB lineage: Bacteria > Planctomycetota > Phycisphaerae > Phycisphaerales > UBA1924 > JAHBXL01. Next base: position 47,155 of record JBBRUT010000002.1, read on the forward strand.
TCTGGCCCTACCGAACTGGTGATGGGCGTTCCCAACTCGCCCGCCAACCAGATATCAGAACCCCTTCGCTCAGACTTTGAGCCCGCCACGGGCGCGATCGGCGAACGATTTGCCGAGAACACCTCTCGCAGCATCCCCGGTTTAGGGAATAACCCGATTGGCCCCGGAGCGGTTCTGACGAAGCCTGTTGATCAGATCGCCGCTCCTCCGGTGAGCAGCAAGCCATTGTCCTCAGGGTCGATGAAGCGCCACACGATTCAGGAAGGTGATTCGATCTATCGCATCACTGCCACTCAGTATGGGGATGGAATGCTCTGGGCTCGCCTCCGCGAGTTTAACCCTGGCAAGATTGGCCATGAGGGCGAGCTTCGTGACGGCGTCGTGATCGAGCTCCCTCCAAAGGATGTGCTGCTGGGCAAGGCAGTTCTTCCCCCTCCGGGAATGAAAGCCCCTGCTACACGCGCCGGCCCTTCGCGGCAGACCCCCTCGACCACCCCCACTCCCAGCAAGATCGACTCGCCGCAGAAGCGCAATGGCACGGCTCCTGGCCACACCGTGTACGTTGTGCAGCGCGGCGACGAACTGGGCATGGTCGCCAAGAAGATGCTCGGATCCGTCAAGCGTTGGCCCGAGATCGCCGCGCTCAACAAGGATGTGATGCCCGACCCCGACACCCTGACCGCCGGCATGAAGCTGCGGATCCCTGTGAGGTGAGCGCGTGTTTGGCAAGCTCGTGTTTCTCATCGTGAGTGTGGGCATCATCGCCGGCGTGCTGCTGGTGAACCGGCAGCTGCGCATCCAGTCTGCGCACGAACTGGCAAATGCGCAGCGGCGGGTTGCCGAGCATGACCGGACGCTCTGGCGGCTGCGAGCAGAAATCGCCTCGCGTGTCACTCCCGAGCGCGTGCAGGTCTTGGCCTCCCGACTAGGTACGCTGATGCCCATCTCTGACGACCGCTACGTGGAGCTTGTGCAGCGTGAGCGTGAGGAAGCCATGAGTGAGGCGATCACCATGGACACCACGCACTAACGACGACCGACTTGGACTCTCGACCACCGGCCAAAGGCCAGGGGTACTGCATGGACGCGGAGCTCAAGCCAACCAAGGCACCAGACCACTCGGCTCAGAACCTCGCTTCAAGCGATGGAGTCGAGCCCGATTCGAGCCCGGACGCTCGCATCAACTTTGTCGCCTTCCTGTCGATCGCAACGATCTGCGTCTTTCTGGGCCTGATGCTTGCCCGGGTGGTGCAGCTTCAGGTCGCGCCGGGCGTGGTGCTTGCGGCCCACGGCGGCAGCCGCGTTTCGGCACGCTCTGAGCCCGGCGTACGCGGCGACGTGCTGGATCGTCGCGGCCGCCCGCTGGCGATCACCCGGTTCGCCTTCCGAGTGTTCATCGATCCAGTCGATTTTCCCGTCCCCGCCGAGGAAGCGGTGCAGAAGCTCGCCGATGCCACCGACATCCCGTTTGAAGAGATCATGCGCCGCCTGGCCCCGAAGCTCGCAGAGAACGAGAAGCTCAGCGCGGCGGAGAACGACGACGACCCCTGGACTGAAGCCGACAAGGGACTCAACCGCTACGTTGCGCTGAACCATGGCCCCAACGCTGGCGCGCTGGAAGACTGGCGGGTGGATGTCATCCGGGGGCTGAAACTTCCGGGCGTGCACCTGGAGACCTGGCCGCTGCGCGAGACCCCCGCCGATGACCTGGTCGCGGGCCTGCTGGGCAAGGTCGGCATCGACCACACCGGGCTGCTGGGCGTTGAGAAGATGGTCAACGGTCAGGCCGCTCCAACCTCCGGCCGGATCGAGTATGTCCGGGATGCGAAGGGTCGCCCGCTGTGGGTGAACTCCAATGGCTATGCCGCGCCGCAGCGCGGACAGGATGTCCGACTGTCGCTCGACCTCGAAGTGCAGCGGATTGTCCTCGAGGAGGTCCGCCGCGGCGTCGAGGAGGCCGAAGCCGCCGGTGGCCGCGCGGTGGTGATGGACCCCCGCACCGGAGAGGTGCTCGCGCTGGCCGATGTGCTGCGCCCGGTGCCGGGCGCGGTGCAATACAAGTGGGATGTGCCGATCGGCCAGGAAAGCGGCGGTCGGCCCCGCTATGTCACCATCAACATTGACCCCTCTCGAGCCAAGGAAGCATCACTCGCACGAAATCGATGTGTCGAGGATGTCTATGAACCAGGGTCAACGTTCAAGTCCTTCATGTGGGCGGTCGCGACGGAGTCCGGCGCGGCGACTCTTGAAGAGCAGATCGATACCGAGGCCGGAAGGTGGCGAACACCCTACGGCCGACCGGTGAACGATGTGACTGCGCGCGACGTGATGACCTGGCGTGAAGTGCTGGTGAACTCATCAAACATCGGCATGGTAAAGGTCACCAGCCGCATGGGCTTTGACGAACTCCGTGAGGGCGTGCTGCGGTTTGGCTTCGGCAAGCGGACAGGCATCGGTCTGGTCGGCGAATCGACGGGCCTGGTGACGACCAAGAAGAACTGGTCGAAGTACACGCAGACATCCGTCGCGATGGGGCACGAAGTTGCCGTGACACCGATCCAGATGGCCCGCGCGTTCTCCGCTTTCGCAAGGCCGGGCGAGCTCGCCGGAACTCTTCCCCCGATCACGCTTCGCGCCATTCCCGCTGATGCCCCGGGCGGCGGGTTTGTTCCCGGCGTTCGCGCCCTGCCACAGCAGATCGCAGAAATCACACGCGACACCATGCGCGGCGTGACACACAACCTCGATCAGCGCATGACGAAGAAGGACCAGGCGGTGCACCTGCGATACGAGGCGTTCGGCAAGTCGGGAACCGCCGAGATCCCACTCGGCCCGCCGCCCCCGGGCAAGCGGCGACCCAAGGGCTCGGATGGCTACTTCCAGGGTCAGTACAACTCCTCGTTCATCGCCGGCGGGCCTGTTGAAGATCCGCGAATCGTGGTGATCGTGGTGATCGATGACCCGGGCCCCAGCCTCGTGGCATCGCGGCGGCACTACGGCGCGGCAACCGCTGGGCCGGTTGTGCGCCGGATCATGGAGCGGACACTGTCATACCTCGGCGTGCCGGCTTCCTACCCAGTGGCGGGGTCGGACTCAGTGGCACAGGCGAACTGAGCGTCGCGGCTTAGCACCCGGCAAACCACAGACTCAGGAACGCGAAGATGTCCGGGACGGTGATCGAACTGTCGCCGTTGATGTCGGCGGCCTCATCCTGCGCGAACCACACGCTGAGGAACGCGAAGATGTCGGGCACTTCCACACCGTTCTGGCCATCGAAGTCGGCGCGGCACTGACCGATGAGTGTGAATGGCGCCGAAACGGCGAAGAAGATCTGGCCGTCGGCATCGATGCGGACGCGGGCGATCGTCGACGGCGCTGCAAGCTGCGGCAGCGCCACCGCGGCAGACCCGGTGTTGGGGAATGTGCCGAGCGACTGGTCGAACGTGTCGCCCCCATCAGTCGAAAGACGGATGGTGACCGTGCTGCACGAAATGGGGGACTGATCGGTCCCGCCGACCGTCCACTCCACTGTCGCGATGCCCGGCTCGATCGATGCGCTATCCGCCGGGGTGATTACGGCAAACGGCGAAGTGCCGGGCGGCAACGTGAGCCGCGTGAAGTCCGAGTACACTGTGCCGCCCGCACCGGGGAAGTTGTCGCGGACGATAACGCGGAACCGCCGCGTTACGCCGGTGACGGTCGGAAGCATCTCTCCGGGTGTTTGGATTCCGGCTAGCACATCAGACATTTGCGGAAACGTGCGATCGGGGAGAAGCACCGGCGGGAAGATACGGAAAAGTGCACCTTCTCCGTTGTCGACAGCGTCGTCGCCTGTGATCGGCCGGGCGACCCCCGTGTCGTACTGCTCCCATGAGTAGGTGAGGACATCGCCATCGGGATCAGTCGCTTCGGCGGCAAGGGTGAACGGCGTGCCGGGCGGGATGCTGGTGTCGGGTGTGGTGAACTGGATGACTGGCAGACTGTTCCCGCTCGCGGTCAGTGCCGGGCATTCGCGCTGAGCGAGAAGGAGCATCATCTCCCGCACGCTGCCATGGTGAAAGTACGGATCGGCGAAGAGCACGATGTTGTCGCTGGGCGGCGCATCGCCGACCGGGCAGCCGCCGGCATAGCTCATGGGCGTAGAGCCTGTGCCGGCCTCCCATGCGGTGTTGAGCGTGACATTGCCCTGGCACCGGCCGCGCACACCGCTATAACTGTGTCGAGCGCCGAACTGATGGCCGATCTCATGGATGACCACGAGCGCTGCGAGGGGATCGACATCACCGCCGCGCGGGATGCCGGAAATGCCGCCGGCCTTGTTCTGCGTGCAGACCGCATTCAGGTAAGCAACGCCTCCGTAGACACGCGTCAGCAGGTGTCCCAGATCGAACTGATCGCTCCCGATCACCGAGTTGAGGTTCTGGATGTTCACGCTCAGGAACGGCCCGGAGCAGTCTCCGCCCGCCGTGCCGTCGCAGGTGGTCGGGTAAGGATCCGTCTCGGGATCGATGTACACGAGCTGGTCGTTGTTCGATACCAGCACGAAGTGCACCGCAAGATCGGCCTCATAGACGACGTTGGTGCGGGAAACAACCGTGACGATCGCCGCGAGCGGATCGGCGGGATTCGGCGCGTTCCCAAGTATTGTGCACTGGTGCAGACCCCACTCGCCGGTGCAGGCCATGGCGAGCCGGATGGTTCGGAGTTGGTGTGCGCCGCGAACCGAAGGCTCTCCCGGCAGTTTAGGAGTCTCCTGAATCTGGCCGGGAGCCGCCGCGCTCGGCAGGCGACCATTCGCCGCGGGCTCGTTGGCCGTATGGCATGTCCAATCAGCGGTCGCAGTGAGATCACGCAACCAGTAGACGACGGCGTGATCGGGACCTCCCGATTGCCACGGGTCGATCATCCATGTGTCGCCCGGTGCGGAAAGAGCATCGGGGTCATCTGCGCCATCGGTGCGGATCGTCCGCAGCATGGCCGTCAGGCCGCGGGGCGAAAGTTCAAGCCGGCCCGAGGCAAGGCCGTCCACCGACTGAACGATGTACGTGCGGATCTGCGGAAATCGGGCCTGAAGCTCGGGCTCCATGACCGGAGACTCGGCGATGCGGCAGGGCGCAAGCCACCCGGAAGGATGGGGCAGATCGATCCGCAGGCCATAGTCGGCGAGTCGGGCACCGATTCGGCTTATCGGGGCCTGCGCGAGCGCGGCGGCGAACTCCGGCACATTGATGTTGACGAGCGGCCCTTGAATCGGCCGCGGCCCGGGGACGGACCACGCGGGCGGGGCATCGGGGCGGGCGCCATCCGGCAGGACCGAGAATGTCTGGGCTGCGCCAGCGGAAGCGAAGAATGTAACACACAGCGCGGCAAGCTTCACTCGTAGGCCCTTTCTGCGGAGGCTGAAATCAACCACGCTGCGCCGTGAATGGCGACCTCACAGTTTACCGTGGATCTGGCGAGCCACAAGAAAGCCGCGGCGACACGGCGCGAAGGCCCTCGAATCGATGGAACGCCCGCGATCAGTCAGCATCCGGCGAACCACAGGCTCAGGAACGCGAAGATATCCGGCACGCCGATGCCGGGTGTTCCATCAACATCTGCCCGGGGGTCCTGTGCGAACCACGCGCTCAGGAACGCGAAGATGTCCGGGACACCCACGCCGTTCGCGCCGTCAAAGTCGGCGGTGCAGGTGTTGCCGCCGCGGGGATAGAAGATTCCGAGTCCGTTCGGCCCACCGAGCGCGCCGACCGCGGCATCCGCCATGGCCTCATCGGTATAGGCAAAGTTGGCGAGATAAACACTCTCGCCGCGGCCTTGGAGATCGGCAAAGAGGCAGATCGTCGCGGCCATCGGAGCACCCGAAGTGCCCGCGGACTTGGCCCATGGGCTGGGGAACTGGCCCCAACTGTTCCAAGTCGCCGGCTCAACCGGCGTTCCCTCAGGATTCGCCGACGAAAGGTCGCCCCAGCGAGGGTCGCTCTGCTTGCAGGATGCATACACCCATCCCGAGCCGGAAGCCCCCATGAACTGTCCGTTCACAAAGACCCGCGACGCGAACTGGCGGTAGTGATCGTTCGACAACGCAAGCCGGAACCACTGGCCCGGCTGCACCGGCGAGAGCACGGTCGCGTTTGCCCCACTCGCCCAATAGGTGAGCCGCGCCTGCCCATCCACGATGCGGATGATCGAATCGGCAGCAGCGTTGTTGTGATGATTATCTTCAAGCAGCACGACGGAGCCGCCCGCATCCCACACATCCTGCGGGATCAGGATGTCCCAAACCATCGTCCACTGGCCATTCCGGTCTTCGGGCCAGTTGTCACGATTGGCCGGCCACAGGGCCAGACCAACACCACGACGGCGTGCAGAGTCGCCGGGAAAGTTGACGGAGCGGGTCGGGCTTGTGCGATAGACCATGTCGACTACGCCGCCCACGGGCGGGAGCCCAAAGGCAGTGGTGGTCGCGAAGCCGGACTGCTCTGCGGTCACTCCGTGCGGCGTCTGCTGGGCCGGAAAGCTATCTTCCTGGCCGATTCCCCCAAGGATCGGACCGAAAGCAGCATCGTCGAGGTAACGCAGCTTGGCCGGACCGGAAGCGATCGCCGCGCCGCTCTGGCGAACCGAGAGCAGGTCGCCCTCGAACTGGAACTCGGAACGAACGGGCGGGGGAGGCGTCCACGTTTCAATGACCGCGCCGCCGCTGATGAAGTTGAAGCCGACAAAGAGAGGCTTGGAGATGTTGTAGATCCCCGATCGGCAGCGACCGTCAGCAAGGATCTCCTGGCGAAAAGTGAAACTCAGCGAGAGGCCTGAGAAGGTCCCGTTGAGCGATTCGTTGTCGAGCGCGGTGGGGATGGTGCCGGGCGGGTTGCGTACCGCGCCGAAAAGGAATCGCTGCTGCCCCGCCGAGAAGGTGTTTACCACATCGCCCAGCGGTGTGGGCTGAGGGACGAAGGGCGCACCGAGAATTCCGGTGCCCTGGACGATGGGATTGAACGCGAATCGGTACCCGGGCGTGGGGAAGATGGTCGCCACGGATGTGCGGATGACATCGGGCGGGTTGGTATTCAGCGAAGGGATGGATGCGCCGGTAAAATCGACCAGGACAACGCTCTGCTGGGCATTGCCTGGCGCGGCCGCGGCGAGCACGGCGGAGAACGCGAGAAAGGGAACGGATGCGAGCCTCATGAGCGATCTCCGGACCGGGACAGCAAGTCGGGCGGTCAGATAGGAAGAGCAGCCTGCACAGACTACTCGCCGGGCGGCCTGCTGCCAACCCCTGAGTCGGGGTTTGACCGGCAATTTGCAGTCCCCGGAGCGGGGTTTGCGGTAGACTGGCACCATGGGACGCCCGGGCAGAACAGCATGTGGACGGGGCGGGTTCACGCTCATCGAGCTGCTGGTCGTGATCGCGATCATCGCGCTGCTGGTCGGTCTGCTTCTGCCCGCGCTGGGCTCTGCCCGCGAGTCGGCAAGGCGGGCCAGGTGCCTCTCCAACACGCGGCAGCTAACGCTGGCATGCACCTCTTACTCAAACGATGTGCGGCAGGGGTACTTCATCCCCGCGTACTTTGACTGGGAAGACAACATCGGTTGGCTCTTTCCCGAGTACATCTCGGACTACAACGTTGCGATCTGCCCGTCAACGCGCAACCGGGTCCGGGCGGATGTGATGCTGAGTGAGGAGCAGGGAAGCGAGGTGCAGGATGCTTATGGACGCGACTTCATCCGCGACACCTACTGGGCTGGCCGCGACAAGTTTGATGATGAGGGTGGACACAGCTACGAGATCCGCGCCTGGTTCACCGCGGGAAAGTACCCTGACGGTCGCGGCGTAGCGGTGCCGCCTCCGCTGACAGTCGGCGATCAGCTTGGCTGGAGCCGCACCGAGATGCCCCTGGTCTTCACGCTCCAGACGCGGAACCTGCTCAAGAAGCACAGCAACGTGCAGTTCCCCGACCGCTGCTACCTGATCATCGACAACGACAACGACCAGTCGATCCTTCCGAGTGTGGGAAGGCCGGACGGAATCAACAACTGGCCGGACACCTGGAACAATCACGGCAAGGCTGGGTACAACATCTCCTTTGCCGATGGGCACGCGAGGTTCTTCAAGGCCGATGCGGGCCTGGTCAAGATGTACATCGATAGCTGGGATGAGCCGCCGCCGAACTTCCAGAATGTCTCGGCGTATCGTCAGCGGACGGCGACGGTGAACGGGCTGAGCGTGCCGGAGTATTACTTGCCGTGACTGCCGGCGTGAGCCGCGATGGTGTCTACCCGAGCTTTGGTCGGTGGATCCATCATCAGAATCGGCGGCCAATCCCGCACCGGCAACCCGTTGATCACCTCGCCCGGCGTCTTTGGCGTCGCATCAAACGCCGTCCGGCGGCCGCACTTGCTCAGATAGCGGTCGCGGTCGGGCGCGGTGTTGGCCATCCAGTGGAACAATGCATCATCGATGTTGCCAAGGTCGGCATCAGGGCCCACAACCACGATCCACCGCGGCAAAGCAATCTCGTCAGCAAGTCCACCGATCGCCTTGATGACTGCCGCGCCGCCCCCCCCGCCCTGCTCGCTCGCCGCGACACGCACCAGCAGCCACCAACCGCCAAGCTCCTCAGGAATACGGGCATCAAGCACGCCCGGAAGAGCACACAGCCGAGTTTCTGCAGCTCGAGCCGCATCTCCCACTGAGGCCTCAATCCCGCCCGCCGCACACAACTCAGTCGCCAGCGGATCCATCACCCGGTGCAGTTCGGCATCGCCGACCTTGCGTGTCGCATCAAGCCCCATCTTCCCGCCCGCGCCAAGGTGCGGCGCGGCATGGTCAAGAATGTCGAGCGGACCACGCACCAGCTCCATATCGCGCGCCGGCACGCACTGCTCCCCCACTGCTCGCAGCACGGCCGTGGTGTCATGCACATCAACATCGTCATCAACCACCAAGATCGTCTTGGTCCAGGCCATCTGCCCCGCGCCCCAGACCGAATGCATCACCCGCCGCCCCTGCAGCGGATACTCCTTCTTCACCTTCAGGAACGCGCAGTTGTGAAACGCGCCGAACATCGGCAGGTCGTAGTCGATGATGTCGTGGATGATCGTGCGCAGCAGCGGCAGGAAAAGCCGCTCCGTCGCCTTGCCCATGAAGTAGTCTTCCTGCGGCGGCAATCCCACAACCGTCGTCGGATAGATCGGGTCGCGCCGGTGTGTGATCGCCGTCACCTCGAGAATCGGATACCGGTCCGGCAACGAGTAGAACCCGGTGTGGTCGCCGAACGGTCCTTCAAACACCGCGCCGCTTCCGAGCGATGCGCCTTCCGCCCGAGGATCGAAGCCCGGCATCCCTGCCTCATGACTGACATACCCCTCGATGACGATCTCCGCGTTCGCCGGAACATCCAGCGGCACCGTCACGCCGCGGCACAGCGGGATACCGCCGCGGTTCAGGAACCCTGCAAGCAGCAACTCGCTGATCCCCGGCGGCATCGGCGCTGTCGCGGCGTACGGCAGAACGCTTTCGCCGCCGAGCACAATCGCGACCGGCATCTTCTCGCCGCGGGCCCTCCAAGAACGCCAGTGCCGCGCACCATCGTGGTGCATGTGCCAGTGCATGGCCATGCGCTGCTTGCCGAGAAGCTGCACCCGGTACATACCGACGTTGCGGCTGGGCGGGTTCGGGTTGTCGCGGTCATCCGCGTGGATGGTGTGAATTGTGCCGAGGGTGATGTACCGGCCGCGATGCCGCTGTTCCCACTCGCTTCCCGAGCCAAGCCCGGAAATGCCGTCATTGACATTCGCCGGATACCCGAGCGCAGCGAAGTCGCCATCATGCGGCCAGCACCGCAGCAGCGGCAGCATTGTGACGTCGACATCCGCGCCCTTCGTGATCACCTGCTGACACGCGCCGGTTCGCACCTTCTTCGGCGGGATCTTCACCAGTTCCATCAGTTCCGGCAGCTTCTTCAGTTTCGCCAGCAGCGTCGGCGGAGGCTCGGGCTTGATGAGCCTTCCCAGTCGATCCGCCAGCGCCTCCAGCCCTCCCGGCGTGTGACCCGCGGCAATCCCCACGCTAGCGTCATTGCATCCCAGCGCCATCTCCATCCGCCGATAGCTGCCAAACTGGTTGATCAAAACCGGGATGTCCGAACCCTCGACATTCTCAAGCAACAGCGCACGTCCGCCCAAATGATGAAATCGCGGGTCCGTGCGGCGTGTCGCCTCGCTCGGGAGGCTCGCCGCCGGCGACTTGCTCTCGCGATCCGCAAGCTCGGTGATCTCCAGCACCGGCGACACCCGGGCTGAAATACGCTTCAGTTCCCCGGCCTTCTCCATCGCGGCGACAAACTCGCGTGTGTTCTCGTACATTGCAGCACACAGTATGACCACCCAACCCCCCACGCCCAAACCTCAGCCCAGCCCCAAAGCCCAGCACTTCGCCGAGAAACGCGACTGGCCCGGTTACTTCAGCGTCGTGCTCGGAAAGCCGCCGCGGGAAACGCTCATCTCGGCGCTCGATCGCTTCGAGCGCGAGTGGGGATCCGATGCGTCGCCACGAATCCCCGATGCACAACCGCCGCTGGCGATTGATCTGGGATGCGGCGAGGGCCGCGATACGCTTGAGCTTCTCCGCCGCGGCTGGAGTGTCCACGCAGTGGACGCCCATCCCAATGCCTTTGAACTCCTGCTCCCCAGGGTGCCAACCGAGCAGCGATCGCGACTGACGACCCAGATGGCGAGCTTTGAGGAGGCACGATGGCCAAAGACGATGTTGTTGAACGCCTCGTTCTCTCTACCGTTCTGTCATCCGTCGCACTTTGACGAAGTGTGGAGCCGGATCATCGAATCGATCAAGCCGGGCGGCCGTTTCGCCGGGCAACTCTTTGGCGATCGCGACTCGTGGGCATCGATCCCCGATCGATCCCACCAGACAGAGTCTCTGGCAAGGGAACTTCTGTCGGGGCTGGAAGTTGAGGAGTTCCGCATCGACGAGAAGGATGACAACGATGCCGTTGGGAATCCCAAACATTGGCATGCGTTCCACATCGTGGCGAGGAAGCCCGTGGGCCGATGATCGAGCGGCCTGTTCATTGATGCGAAGTCCCTGGAGACCGGCGTGACCACCAGTCTGCAACGCTCATCCGCAAACGGCCGATTCGCCGGCGACTGGGTCATCGACCTCGCCAACGTGGAGAAGGTGTACAGCGGCCGGTTCGGCCGCGGCCAGGTTCACGCGCTCCGCGGCATCGATATGCGCGTGCATCGCGGCTCAGTGTTCGGGCTGCTCGGCCCCAACGGCGCCGGCAAGAGCACGCTCGTCAAGATCCTCATGACGGTCATACGCCCGACCCGTTGCGAAGGCCTCTTCCTGGGCGCGCCGGTCGGCCACAAACCGACGCTCCAGCGCGTGGGATACCTTCCCGAACATCACCGCTTTCCGGAGTATCTGACGGCCGCGCAGGTGCTGGACTTCTTCGGCGCATTGTCCGATGTGCCAAGGGCGGTTCGCAGGCGCCGCAGCGCGGAGTTGCTCGAACTTGTCGGCCTGACAACCTGGGCGAACAAGAAGGTGAAGGGCTTCTCGAAGGGAATGCGGCAGCGCTTGGGGATTGCCAATGCGCTGATGAGCAACCCCGATCTGGTCGTACTCGATGAGCCGACCGACGGGGTCGACCCGGTGGGCCGTCGCGATATCCGGGCAATCCTCACCCGAATCCGCGATGAGGGGCGGACGGTCTTCCTCAACTCGCACCTGCTGAGCGAACTCGAACTCATCTGCGATCGCGTCGCCATCCTGGTGCAAGGTGTTGTGTCGTCGCAGGGCACAATCGATGAACTCACCACGGACAGCCGCCGGATTGAGATCGAGGCCTCTCCCCCCCCTTCCCAAAGTGCTGAGGCCGTCGGGACGCAGCGGATGCTGATGAGCACACTGCACCGGCTCGCGACCTTTCCCGCTGCGACTCCGCCGACTTCCGATGGCACAACCCCATCTGCGGCCAGCACCCCCGGCAGCACCATCGCTTCTGCCGAGCCCATCGAGGGCCTGTTCGGCAATGACCTTCGTGTCACGCTGAGGCCGGTGCCAGGAAGTCACGCTGCGACACTGAACATCTACACCGATGACGCGGCGACGGTCCAACCCGTGATCGACGCTTTGCGTGCGGCGCAGTGGACGATCCGCGCCGTCCGCCCCGTTCGGGCATCGCTGGAAGATCTGTTCATGCAGGCGGTGGTGGATCCGACGACCGGCAACGCCCTGGCGCCTGGCGCGGCGAGCACCAACAGACGCGAGTTGGGAAGCGCGGCGCGGGCCGGGCTCTCGACGGGCAAGGAGGCGGCGCGATGAGGCAGACTTTCACGATATTCCTCGATGCGTACCGTGAGCTGAACAGCCGCAAGCTGTTCTGGCTCGTGCTGGCATTGTCGATCGCGGTGGTTGCAGCAATCGCGATCCCCAGCAACAACGAACGCGGGATCGGGGCATTCGGCCTGACCGCAGACATCCCATTCCTCTCGACCAAGGCGGTTACGCCGGCGGGCTTCTATAAGTTTCTGTTCTCGTGGTTCGGCATCAACCTCTGGCTGGCCTGGGGCGCGACAATCCTCGCGCTCATCTCGACGGCCGGAATGATCCCGGAAATGGTCTCGGGCGGCGCGGTCGAGCTTGTGCTCTCCAAGCCCATCAGCCGGGCGCGACTGTTCCTGACGAAGTATGCCGCGGGCCTGATGTTCGTGGCCTTGCAGGCGGCGGTGTTCTCGATTGGCGCGATCCTGGTCATCGGCCTTCGTGGAGGAGTTTGGGATGCGCGCCCGCTCATGGCCATCCCGCTGATGGTGCTGTTCTTCAGCTATCTCTTTAGCGTTTGCGCACTCGTCGGCATGCTGACCCGGTCGACGCTCCTGGCCCTTCTGGCCACCATCCTCGTGTGGCTGGCCTCTTGGCTCGCGGCGAGTGTTGAGGAGTTCATGCTCGATCAACGCCTGCGGCAGGAGCAGCAGGTGGAACGCATCGATGGGCAGATCAACACACTCAAGGAAACACTCGAATCGATTGACATTCAGCTGCTCGATATGGGCGTTGACCCCGCCGCGCTGGCCGAGCAACCGTCTGACGCCCCATCGCTCCCGGCCTCGACGGAGGCGACCGTCACGGTTGAGAATGCGTCATCGCCAACTGAGGCTGGGCCGGTTGCCGCCGCGGCACCCCCGACACCGGCCGCGGATGGATCGCCACCGGAGCAACGTCGCGGGTCTCGACGCGCCGGCCGAAACTTGCTGGAAGCGGGGCGGGCGCTGCTGGGGAAAATCGATGCCTCTGGCGGGTCGGCATCGCTGCTGCGGAACCGGACCCAGGTTGTGCGGCAGATCGAGCGGCTGGAGACCGAGGTCGAGCCAACGCGTGAGCGGTCGAGTTCGACAACGACCTGGCACCGCCGCATTTATGCGATCAACGCAGTCCTCCCCAAGACCGGAGAGACCAAGCGCCTGTTTCAGCGCTTCGTCGTTGACAAAGAGGACATGGAGGGGCTCCTGAAGCTCATCGTCGAGAGCAGCGGAGATGAGGACGCGGCCAGTTCCGAAGAGGCTCTGAACAATCGTTCTTTGACGTGGGTAATCGGCACCTCGCTCGCATTCGAGTTCCTGATCCTCGGAGCCGCGACCGTGATCTTTGTGCGGCGAGATTTCTGAAACGCCGCGACCAAAACGACACAGGCCCCATGTCCTTGAACACGGGGCCTGAGAAGTTCATTCTGGATTGTTCAAACCGTTCAGTGCACCAGGTTCGTCGAGTGCTCGATCGCCTCGATCACCTGCCGCACCGCGAACGGCTTGCGGAGGTAGCTGTCAAAGCCCTGCGTCCGCAGGCCCTGAAGCTGCCCCTCAGTCATCTGACCGCTCATGGCGATGACCTTGGTGAGCTGCAGGTCATCGTCCTTGTGGACAAGCCCTGCCAGTGCCTTGGCCTCCGCCCCGCCCAAGTGGGCGTCGAGCAGCAGAACATGCGGCTTGAACCGCTCGCACTCGATGCCGGCCTCGAAGGCGGTCGTGGCGGTGCGGACCTCATAGTTCGCCTGCTCGGCGAGGGCCTTGCCCAGCGCCTCGACGACCTCGGTTTCGTCATCCACCACCAGGATGCGGGTTTTCCCGCCCGTGACCCCGTCAAACGGGATCCCGTGTTCCTTCATGAACCGTACGAGCTGAGATACCGGGATCCGGCGGTCCTTGGAACCGGGAATCCGATAGCCCTTGAGCTGGCCGGTATCGAACCACTTGGAGACCGTCCGAGGAGCGACATTGCAGATCTTGGCCACTTCGCCCGTTGTAAGTACATCTTTGTCGAACGGCAGCATCTCTACGCCCTCGCTTCGTTAGGGGAACACACGGACCTACCGCCTGACAATGGCGACCAGTCTGCAATGCCATCGACTCCTTTTGGATGGGTCTTGACGCTTAAACCCGTTGGTCGCGGAGGTACCGCCTATTCGGACTGTGCCGGTCGCGCTCGGCTGCCGCCGCGGCCTGCGGGGGCCTTTGGGGTGGTTGGGCAGAGCCCTTCCCTGATGCGGGGGAGGCTGTTCCGAGAGCAACTTGTTTCCCCGCGTTGACATCCCCGCTGCTGGGGCGTTACGTTACCGCCCTCAACCTTTGGCTCGGCCCCCGATCTGCATCCGGGGGCGGGCGGCGTCCGTACGGGATTGGTCCCGGCGAACGGTGTGTTCATCTTGCCTCGTTTTCGCGCCCGATCCACAATCTTGTACTGATCCTTGAAGGAGCAGCTTGTGTCCGAACGCATCCATCGCCTCGTTGCCTTTCGCCGCTCCGGCCTGACGTTCGCGGCATGTCTGCCGCTGGCGATGGCCGCGGTTGCCGGCACGCTTCTGCCACTCGCCGCACAGGCGCAGCAGCCCGCCGGTCGCGAGCCCACCAACGAGCAGATGCTCGAAGATTTCACGCACAACACGCTCATCGACAACCCCACGCTCGCCGCACAATGGGGCGATTCGCTCCTCGACAAGAACCTGTCGGCGATCGACTTCGTCAACCTCGTGGAGACTTCCCGCGGCGGCGTGTCGAAGTTTGAGCGGGCGATCATCCAGGGCCTTCGCTACCGCGAACTCGAAATGACCGCTGGCAAGCTCCTGCGGCTGTTTGAAGAAGGCAAGCGCGCCGTCGTTCGCGACCCCGAGGCAATCGCCAAGAGCATCAACGACCTCACCGGAATGCAGCGTGCGCGATCCTTCGCCCGTCAGCGTCTGGCCGAGGCCGGCGAGTACGCGCTGCCACAACTGCTCCGCGCCCTGATCCAGCGGGAGAACGCCGAGCTCCAGGCCGAAGTGCGGACACTGCTCGTGAACATGGGCCGTCAGTCTGTTGTTCCGCTCACCACCGCCATGAGCGAACTCGACCCGGTTTCGCAGGAAACGGTGATCAACGTTCTGCGCGACATCCCCTACTCCAGTTCGGTCCCTTTCCTCTACGACGTCCGCGCAACCACGCAGGTCGATGCCGTCAAGGTCGCCGCGGAAGATGCGATCAGGAAAATCACCGGCGCGGTGAACGACGACGTCACGCTCGCGGCCCGCTACGAGATGTTGGGCAACGACTACTACACCGAGTCAATGAGCCTGACCAACTTCGCCGGCGAGCCCAACCAGCTGTGGTGGACGTACGACCCGGGTGCGGGCCTGCTGTTTGATCCGATCGATACCTCGGTCTTCCACGAGGCAATGGCGATGCGCCACGCCGAGCGGGCCCTGCAGCTGGATTCGGGGAATGCCGGGGCGATCAGCCTTTGGCTTGCGTCGAACTTCTCCCGCGAGATCGACGGGCCGGAGGGGTATACGAATCCCGCATACGGCGATGATCGTCGCGAGGCGATGTATTACGCCGTGGCCGCTGGCAACGGGCCCAGCCAGCGGGTTCTCGGCCGCGCTCTTGATAGCAATGACACCCCCCTCGCAAGGCGTTCGATCGCGGCGATCGAGCAGACCGCAGGCGGCTCGCAGCTCTGGTCGGGCGCCGATCGCCGATCCCTGCTCGAGGCCTTGCGTTACCCCAGCCGTCGCGTGCAGTATGACGCCGCGATCGCCCTTGGCGCGGCCGGGCCGCGGCAGGGCTTTGAGGCGTCCGACCGTGTTGTCCCCCTGCTGGGCAGCGCAATCCGGGATGCCGGCGCACGCTACGCACTGGTCATCGCCGCAACAGCCGAGCAGCAGACCGCGATGGCCGACATCCTGCGGGCCAAGGGATACAAGGATGTCCGTCCCGCTTCTCAGTTGATCGACCTCGAGCAGGCGATCGCGGACATCCCGGGCGTCGACCTCATCGTCACGGACCTGACAACCAATGGGACACAGGCCGTCATCGCCGAGGCTCGCGGCCGGGCCAAGCTCCGCGCGGCGCCGATCATGGCGATGGCAAGCTCTGCCGGGTACCAGGAACTCTCGCAGAAGTACGCCGATGATCCCTCAATCCGCGTCGGCCGCATCGGCATGAATCAGGCCGAGATCGGCGAGGCAAGCGAGCAGTTGCTTGTCCGCGCGATCGGCGGATCCATCTCCGAAGACGAAGCCACCGACTACAAGATGCGAGCGGTGAGTGTGCTGCGCGATCTCGCGGTGTCGGGCAACACGGTCTTGAGCGTCTCCGAAGCTTCCGGACCGCTGATCACCGCGCTCAACGAGAACCGTGGCGAGATGCGTGAAGAGATCGCCGAAGTGCTCGCGTTCGTCAACACCCCAGCTTCGCAGCAGGCCCTCATGGACGCCGCAATGGCAGCATCCGGCGAGCAGCGCGTTGTGCTGCTGGGCAAGGTTGCCAGCTCTGCCAAGCGAAACGGCAACCTGCTTGAAACCCGTCATGTGAACGCCCTGCGTGAACTGGTGACAACCGGCGAGAACGCGGAGGCGACCGCCGCCGCGGCACTCATGGGGGCTCTGAACCTTCCCAATGCCGAACTCGTGCCCTTGATTCTCGGCCGCAAGGAAGTCGGCTCCCGCTGAACATCACCTACCTCCTGAATGATTGATCGCGGCCCCGGTTCACTCCGGGGCCGTTTTCGTTGGGTTGATGCTGATAACTCACGGCACGGCTACCCGGCCACGCGCGGTCCGCGCTGCGCACATCTCCCCGCCGTCATAGATGCACCGGTCGGGGCGGAGCGAGCGGCCGCGAGATCAATCCCAAAGGCAGGGGAGTCGATGAATCAACATGGGCAGTAGCCCACCGATACTGGTGCCGGGCATCGCGTTCCCGCGCCAAGTCGGTGCCTCTGAGTGAAAAGCACCCCCGTCGGGCATGTGTGGCCCGAACGACTTGCAAGTGTGTGTGTCCAAATGTGTTTGAAGGAGACTCCTGTATGCGAAACCGCGTGTCAAAGGCCTTTACGCTTGTTGAAATTCTCATCGTCGTCGTGATCCTGGGCATTCTCGCCGCGATCGTGATCCCGCAGTTCACGAACGCGAGCGCCGATGCGCAGGTCGGTAACGTGGAGACTCAGCTGCAGACCATCCGGTCGCAGATCGAGCTCTACCGCGTCCGCAACAACGGCACCTATCCCCCGTCGCTTGATGCCGGCACGTGGGACGACCTCGTCGGTGCTGACTACATGCGCACCCCTCCCGTGAATCCCCGCACCAGCGCTTCGGCCATCGGTGCTGCCGACGGCGCGGACGTGGGCTGGATCTGGACCGTCGATGCGGTCACCGGCGCCGGCCTGATCGAGGCCGCGTACTTCAACGAGGATCACCGCATTCCCGACTCGGCCAACGCCGGCATCCCCTGGCGTCCGATCGACTAAGGCCTCTTGAACTTTGACGGACACCGAGACCGAGAATCGGGTCCGCACGAATCGATCCGCGTTCGGCCTCCGAGTGGAGGCCGAACGCATTGCAGGGAGGCTGAGTTCCTTGGAGCGGACGGCCGCCGTTCGGAGTCAGCCCGGAGCCTTACGTATGCGTACAACGTCGACTCGCGCGTTCACGCTTGTAGAAATCCTGATCGTGGTGGTGATCCTGGGGATCCTTGCCGCGATTGTCGTGCCTGCGTTCAACAGCACCGTTCAGGACTCGGCCGCAACAACGACCTACAGCGAGCTTCAAAAGCTGCGGCGGCACATCGGCGTCTACAAGGCGCGGCATGGCGACGCCCTTCCCACTGTTGAAGACGGAAACGGGACCTGGGGCGAACTGGTCAGCGATGATCACTTTCAGGCCCCTCCGGTCAACGCCTGGATTGGCGGCGCCAACGCCCGCGTGATCGTGGTGGTTCCTGATGCAGTCCCCGACGCCGCTTTCCATACGGATTATGGCTGGATCTATGACCCGAATAACGGTGAGGTCTATGCCGCGGGCTTCAATGGCGATGACGATCCGCTGCCGAGGCCCTGAACTGGGCGACAGACGCGGACCTGAGCAGCCGATAGTGTGATGTGGGCAGCGACACACCGTCGCCCGGCCCGCCAGGAGAAGCCCGATGCGTACCACGAAGCGATATTCAGCCCTTGTTCCCGCCGCGGCCGTCTTTGTCGGCATGCTGGTGGTCTCTCAACTGGGCGACTCCAACGTCGCCGGCCCTGCCACGGCCAACGCCGCGTATCAACCCGAAACGCCCTTCAACGCTGCGCAGCAGCGTAAGGAGCAGCTCGAGCAGCTCAAGCTGATCAACGAGCGTTTGGCTCGCATCGAGTCCAAGCTTGAGCGCGGCATCAACGTGAAGGTCACGGAGATGCCCGCCATGTCGCCGCCCCCGCCCGCGAAGCCCTGAAAGGGCTTGAAGGTTTGGACTCGCTCACGGACCCGAACCGACCACCGGAGTTGTGTATGCGTTCCGTCGTTGGTTTGAATCGTGTATCCAGCAAGCCGCGACCGGCCTCCCGCATCATGCGGAATGCCGGGCGCGCCTTTACGTTGCTTGAAATTCTCGTCGTGATTGTGGTGCTGGGGATCGCCGGTGCGCTGGTCATTCCCTCCATGGGTCAGACGGGCATTCTGAAGGTGCAGGCCGCGGTCCGCACAATTGTTTCGGATATCACGTTCATCCAGGCCGAAGCGGTGGCGTTCCAGGAGCGCCGCGCGATGGTGTTCGATGTCGAAACTTCCAGCTACGCGCTGGTCGAAGTCCCAGGCGACACGGTCGACCCCGTCGCCAACACCATGTTCGACCCTTCAAGGGCCGACGGGCGATACCTGGTCGACTTCCGCGACGCCAAGTTCGGCGAGGCCCGCATCACTTCCGCGGCGTTCAGCGGGACCAACACGCTTATCTTCGACGGCATGGGCGGGCCCGTGGCCGACGCAGCCGGCGCGATCCCCGGCAACGGCGGAACGATCCGCGTAATCGGGTCTGGACAGACCTTCGACATCCGCGTAGAGCCGTTCACCGGACGCGTGGTTGTCGCAGCGGTCGCGCCAGAAGTCGTCCCACCGCCCGAAGTTGAACCCTGATTCTCTCTCGCCGGCATTCTGCCGCGAGACTTCAACGATCTTCACACATGGAGGCACCCATGTCGAATCACTCGACTCCCAGTTTTGCATCCCGGGACGGCCGGTCTCTGCCGCTCCTGAATCGCTTCCGTGTGACGCTCCTTGGCGTCGCGTGCGTCGCCTTCGGGTTGTTGATCTGGTCCCGGCTGCTGCTGGTCACCAACTACCCCAAGACGGCCATCGCCGAGCCCCATGCCCGGCAGGCCGGTCGCGCGACCCCGAAGGCCGAAACGCGAGCCGCGACGGCCGACGCGATGAGTTCGGGCGAAACAACGCTCGACTGACTTCTCCTACCCCCCCCGCCCCCAGCCGACACTCTCCTCTCGCCAACTCCGCGGCTGCGTGGTTCGCGTTATCGCACCCGCTGCGATCACCGCGGGCTGTGGTCGCGCGTGCGTGGCGCTGCATGGCGTCAAATGCACGGAGCCTGCGCAAACTCGCGCCGATCCCGCTGACGCTGTGTCGTTCGCGCAGCCAAGTTGATGGCCGGGTTATTGAGCAGTCCTCACAAACGGTCTTTGCCCCCCTTTCAAGCGGCACCACTTACCCAGCCCACGCGAAAGGTCAGACGACGATGATGTTGCCCAAAGTCGCGCGGAAAAGGTGCCGACTCTTCCCTCGCTGCTTCGCCGTAACCCCTTGCGGCGGAAGACCTTTGTGCACACGACCGATCGACCGGCCACAACCAACCCGGCGTCGGCTCCCAGGAGAGTTCCAATGTCGATCCGTCGTCTGAGTACCCCCGGCGAGATCCTGGCCCGTTGCGGCAAACTGCCCGCAGTGGCCGCGGCCTCACTCGTGCTGTCCTGCGTTCCGTGCGTGGCGAGCGCACAGACCGACGCAGCCCAGCCCGAGGTTCGCGATCCGATGAAGCCGGATCGCTCCGGCGACAAAAAGATGAAGGTCGAAGTCACCGACCAGCAGACGGTCGACATGGCCGTGAAGAACGAAGACATCGAGAGCGTGCTCGAGATGCTCCAGTTCCAGAGCGAGCGGAACATCGTCCTGAGCAAGAACGTGACCGGCAAGGTGTCGGCCACGATCAAGAACGCCACGTTCGACCAGGCCCTCGAGGCGATCCTCTATCCCAACGGGTGGAACTACGTCGTGCAGGGCAACTTCATCTACGTCTTTACGCAGGAGGAGTATGCCCAGCGGCAGAAGGCCCTGCTGAAGCGCGAGTACAAGGTCGTTCGCCTGAACTATCTCAACGCCGAGGACGCCAAGGAGTTCGTCTCCATGCTGCTGTCCAAGGACGGCGGCGAGATCCAGGTGAACAAGTCCTCGAAGGAGTTTGTGATCAACGACAAGGCGCCGGTCGGCAAGGACGACTACGCCCTGTCGGCAACGCTCGTGATCTATGACTACCCCGAGCACATCGGCGCGATCGAGACGCTGCTTACCCAGCTCGATACCAAGCCCCAGCAGGTGCTCGTCGAGGCGACGATCCTGCAGTGCTCGCTGACCGAGGCCAACGCCTTCGGCGTCGACTTCTCGATCATCGCGGACATGGATTTCTCGGACTTCATCAACATCGGCGGCCCCCTCTCCGCCGCGAACAACCTGATCCGCGGCGGCACAGGCGCGACGGGCCAGGGGCTCTCCCCCGCTGACAACAAGGGCATGGCGATTGGCTCCACCCCCGGCAACACCGCCGGCCCCGGCACCTTCAAGGCCGGCATCGTGACCGGTGACGTCTCGATCTTCGTGAAGATGCTCGACCAGGTAACGGACACCGTCGTGCTCTCAAACCCCAAGATCCTTGCCCTCAACCGTCAGCCCTCACGTGTGCTCGTCGGCAAGCGCGTCGGATATCTCAGCACGACCGCGACCGACACGAGCACGACGCAGTCGGTTGAGTTCCTCGACACGGGTACCCAGCTCTACTTCCGCCCGTTCGTCTCCGATGACGGCAACATCCGCATGGAACTCAAGCCGCAGGTCTCGATCGCGGACATCCGCACGGTGACCGATTCGGGCGGCGTCGCGGTGACGATCCCCGATGAAATCACACAGGAGCTCACCACCAACGTCAACGTCCGCGACGGGCAGACGATCGTGCTGGGCGGCCTGTTCAGCGAGAACTCGACCTTCACCCGTCGTCAGGTCCCCTTCCTGGGCGACATCCCCATCATCGGCGCCGCATTCCGTGGCCACGACGACAGCACCACGCGCTCGGAGATCATCTTCATGATCACCCCGAGCATCGTGAGCGATGCGTCGATCGCATCCGCCGCGGCCCAGGCCGAGGGCGATATCGAACGTATCCGCGCCGGCACGCGTCAGGGCCTGCTGCCCTGGAGCCGCGAGCGCATGACCAGCGCCCTGAACGTCGAGGCCGAACGGGCCGCACGCGATGGCGACACCGAGAAGGCACTTTGGCTTTCACAGCGGTCCCTTGCTCTTAATCCGCACCAGCCGTCTGTCTACCAGATCCGCGAGAAGATCACCTCCGAGCGTGAAGTGTGGCCGAACCCCAGCCTGCTGGACGGCATGGTTGGCGCCGAGGCCACCCGGCGTGCCTCAAAGCTCAACGAGATCACCCCGGCAACGGAGCCTTCCAAGTATGGCACTCCGTGGAATCACAAGAAGATCCCCAAGGAGCCCACGGGCGGCAAGGGCGGGTCGAGCATGAACACCGGCGAGCGCTCGTTCATGTCCTCGGCCTCGCGCAACAGCTCGACGAGCACCACCACGACCAACGCCACCACCAGCACCCGCGGCGCTGCCACCGCGCAGGCCGGCAAGACTGACACGCGGGCATCGACGCCTCCCCGCACCATCGCGACGACCGCCGTCGAGAAGGAAGCCGCCGCGGGCCTCACCCAGACGAATCTCAAGTCGCTCCGCAGCCAGGTGGAGATCTACACGGTCATGCGTGACGGCGAGGTACCCCAACTGGGCAACGGCGGCAACGACGGTTGGCAGCCCTTGATTGACATGAACCTGATCACCAAGGTTCCCGCCAACGAGTATGTCGGCGGCAAGAACGCAAACAAGGTGGTCATGGGCACCAGCCCCGACACCAAGTTCCACGCCGACTACGGCTGGATCTTCAATCACCAGACCGGCCAGCTTTGGGCCGCGGGCTTTGATCTCAACGACAAGCCCCTTACGCCCTCCACCCCTGACAACGCGACGGCGCAGTCAGGCCGTGGCACGTTCGATCAGGCCGGCTGGGCGGCCTGGTTCGGGTTCAACACGGCGGAGATGGACGAGTTCATGAAGACCCTTGGCACCACCCAGACAACGGGCGCGCCCACAGAATCAACGAATAACAACCGATAAGCACACTCACGAAGGGGCGTCGGGAAACCGATGCCCCTTCTTTCTGCCCTGAACGCTCGACTTCTCGGAACGACCGGAGAACCAAGATGAAGACTTCGCCCACCGCCACCTCCTTCCGCCCCGCCCGTCTGACCTTGCTCACGCTGGCCCTCGCCGCGGGCACACTCTCGGGCTGCGCCGGGCACGGCAAGTACACCAAGGAACACATCGCCGCGGCCAATGACAAGATGTCGATGCTCAAGAGCGGCACCGAGTATCAGATGGCCAACCAGCAGTTCCTGGCGGGCGATCTCGACAAGGCGATGCGAACGATCGACAAGTCGCTGGCGCTCAACTCCGAGGTGGCGAAGTCGCACGTCCTGCGCGGCCGCGTACTGATGGAAAAGGGTCGACTCGAACAGGCACGCGAAGCGTTCGTCCGCGCTGAGGAACTCGACCCGAAGAGCTTCGACGCGCAATACTTCCTGGGCATCATCCACGAACGCATCAATGAGCCGCAGGAAGCCTTCGTTCGCTACACCAAGGCCGGGGAACTCGACCCTGCAAATCCGCAGTATTTGGTTGCCGCAGCCGAGATGAAGCTGGTCATGGGCCAGCTTGATGAGGCCGAGCAGATGCTCACCAACGGCCGCGAACAGTTCCGCTATAACCCCGCTGTCCGTCAGGCACTGGGGCACGTGGCGATGCTCCGCGGCAACCCGAAGCTCGGTGCCCAGCTCTTTGGTGAAGCGTTGACCCTGGCGCCCGAGGACAGCGGAATCATCGAAGACCTGATCCGTGCGCAGATGGCGTGCGGGCAGTTCGGCGAGGCGGAGTTCTACATCACGCGGCTTTCCGCCAAGAAGGAGAACGGCAAACGCCGCGATCTCCAGCACATGAAGGCGACCTGCCTGATCGCGCTCGGGCGGACGGTCGAGGCCCGCACCGAACTGCTGGAACTGACCACGCACGATGAAGGCTCGCGCGATGTCCGCGCCTGGATCGACCTGGGCAACGTGGCCGCGAACCTGAAGGACCGCGTCAACTTGCGAACATCCTCGCAGCGCGTCCTCGCGCTGGCTCCCAACCGCTTCGAGGGCTGGATGCTGCGTGCGATGCTCTCGCGCCTCGATGGCGACAACGAGCTTGCGCTCAAGTCTCTGGAGGAAGCGCTCGGCCGCACCGCCACCGATCCGACGCCCTGTGTCATGGCCGCAATGGTGCTCGAGGACCTTGGACGCAGCGACGATGCGATTCTCGCGCTCGAGGAGGCCCTCAATCGTGACCCGCAGAATGTCGCTGCGCAGAAGCTCCTGAGCGCCATGACCCCCGTCAACACCACCGGAGGCCAGCCGGTCGTCGGGCACGGCGCCGCCACCGAGTGATCGCGCGCCGCCCAGACGGCTTACGCACGAACAAACGGGTTTGACCGCTTCTCGCGTCCGATGGTCGTACTCGGGCCGTGGCCTGTGTACACCACCGTCGCATCAGGGAGCGAGTAAAGCTTCTTCCGGATCGAATCGTGCAGCGTCGCCTCATCGGAGCCGGGGAAATCCGAACGCCCCACGCTTCCCGCAAAGAGTGTGTCGCCGACGATTGCCGCGCCCGCGCCATCATTGACGAGCGTGATGCCGCCCGGAGAGTGGCCGGGGGTGTGCAGAACCCGCCAGACATCCTCACCCAGCCGGAGTTCCTCGCCGTCGCCGACAAAGGCCGTGGCATTGGGAACGCTGATCGGAATGCCGTAGCCAGCCGAAAGGTTCAGGGCCGGATCGCCGGGCCAGTCGCGTTCACTTTCATGACCGAAGATCGCGATGCCCGGGAATGCCCGCAGGATCTGTGGCAGTCCGGCGACGTGGTCAAGGTGTGCGTGGGTGAGGATGACGGCCACAGGGTGCAGCGACGCTGCCCGCACCGTCTGGATGACTTCTGCCGGGTCGAGACCCGGGTCGACGATCCAGCACGCCTCCGTGCCATTGGCCGTGACCACGTAGCAGTTGGTGTCGAAAGGACCGAGAGACCAGCCGCGAACGGCTGTGCGAAAATGTCCGGACTTTGATTGGGCATCCTTGGTGGTCATTGGCCAATAATAGAGGGAAGCTGACCCCGACCGCTTGATTCACCCCCCACTGTCCACCGCCCGATACACCTTCAGCATTTCTTCGGAGGAGCGTCCAATGGATCATGCATCCGCACACAACACCACGCACGGCCCCGCCGGTCCCGGCACGCTGGCGCTCATCCTTGGAACCGCGGCTTACACCTTCGTGCTCGTGGCGAGCGTGGGGCTCATCATCGCCGGTGCTGGCAGGCTGGGCTTTGTGGGTGCAGTGGAGATTCGCCTTGCGGGCTACGTCGGGCTGTTTCTGTTCCTGACGCACGCACCTTTGGCGTGGATGCTGCTCTCCCGGGCGCGATCCGGCAACGATCGCCTGGTGAAGACGATGGAAACGATGTCGGATGCGGTGCGATTGCTGCACCAGCAGTCCTCGCTCTCAGATGATGCGCGGCGGGTCCTGAACCGCCGGGCGGAGAGGGACCTGCTGTGCAGCGCGATCGAAGAAGACATCCGCGCTCAGAACTGGGACGCGGCGATGGTGCTCTGCCGCGAACTCGCCGACCGGTTCGGCTACCTCGCGGATGCGGAAGAGTTCCGCGGGCGCATTGAGGCGGCACGCTCGGAGGTGCAGGAGCACCGCGTCCGCGAGTCGGTCGCCCATCTCGACGGGCTCATCGTGCAGCGGCGGTGGGATGTCGCGCTGCTCGAATCCGGACGGATCCAGCGGCTGTTCCCCGAATCACCCAAGGTCGAGCGGCTTCGCGAGCGCGTGTCACAGGCCCGCGAGGTGTACAAGGAAGACTTGGAACGCCGCTTCCTGGATGCAGCCGATCAGAGCCGTATCGAAGAGGCCATGGCGCTGCTCAAGGAACTGGACAACTACCTTAGTGATCACGAGGCTGAAGAGTTCCGCGAGGTTGCCCGCGGCGTCATCGGCAAGGCCCGCGAGAACCTGGGTGCCCAGTTCAAGATCGCCGTGCATGACCGCCGGTGGTCGGTCGCCGCGGCTGTGGGGCGGCGGATCATCGCCGAGTTCCCCAATACCCGGATGGCCACCGAGGTGCGCAGCATGATGGACGGCATCCTCGCCAAGGCGAATGTCGGCAGCGAGCCCGTCCACGCCCGATGAGTCCGATGAGCCCGATGAATCCGATGAATCCGATGAATCTGAGGATCAGGCGTGGTCTTTCTTCCAGAGAAAGACCAGCAGGATGCCGATGCCGACAAGAAGCTGGGCGTCGGCCACGTTGGAGACGTAGGGCCAGATCTCGGCTGTGCCGCGGAACGTGAACCCTCCGGGCCATCGCCAGCCGGGCAGTGGGTGCAGGAAGTCCCGCACGCAGGCGAAGACCAGGCGGTCGTACAGATTGCCGATCCCTCCGCCCAGCAGCAACCCGATCCCCAGATGCGCCCAGCCGTCGCGGGTGGTGCACCACCTCGCAAACATGAAGAAGCCGAACCCCAGGGCGACGATGGTGAAGCCCACGAAGAACCATCGCTTGCCCGGACCGGTCCCAAAGACAGCCCCTGGATTCAGCACAAGCGTGAAGTGCAGGAGCTTGGGGATCACCACCACGGGCTCATGATTGGGCACGAGCGTGTTGATCAATCGCGGGTCTTTGCGAGCGGTATCGAGCACGGCGGCGCGATCGATGTGCACAGGGGTTCCGGCGACATGCCTGAACGCCAGCGACTTGCTGCCAAGGTCGGTGACAAGCGAAAGGATCGCGGTGATGAGCAGGACCATCCAGGCGCGACGCGACTTCCACGCAGGTGGTGCCGGCAGTGCAGTGGCCGCAGGAGGATTGGCGCTGGTGTCGCTCACGAGCGATAGGAACGACGTTCAAGCTCGCGTGCGGCCTCAATGGAATGCCGGGCCCA
This sequence comes from Phycisphaerales bacterium, assembly GCA_038247555.1. Classification (GTDB taxonomy): domain Bacteria; phylum Planctomycetota; class Phycisphaerae; order Phycisphaerales; family UBA1924; genus JAHBXL01. The sequence goes on from JBBRUT010000002.1 coordinate 73,849, forward strand.
GGGCAACTCGGCCAGGCGGTCCGCGCTGATCGGCTTGTGCGTCAGTTCGCAGATCCCATACGTACCGGCCTCGATTCGGTGCAGAGCCTCATCGATCTCGCGGATGAGGTTGCGATCCACCTGCGCCAGATCGAGCGACAGCGACTGCTCCGACGCATCCGAGCCCTGCTCGGCCATGTGCTGCGGCAGCGATGACAGCGAACCGCTGTTCTGCCTCAGCGCTTCTTCTTCCATCGTGGCGATATCGCCCACGAGTTCAGAGCGCTTGCGCTTGAGGATGTCTTTGTACCGGTCCAGCTCGCGCTTGGGCAGCTTCGCCTTCACAGGCTTGCCGTCATCCTCGGTCTCAAAGGGCGCAAAGCCCGTCTGCGTCGGCGGGGCCTTGGGGCCTGAGGGGATCAGCGGCTTCCACTTGCCACCCGGCTTGAGCAACGGCTCGGCGATCGGCATCTGGAGTTTGGGCTTGGGCTTGGGCTTCCGCATCGGCTTCTGATTCACGATGGTGATGCCCTTCGGACCCGTCGGCTTCTTATCCGGCGACTCCGCTACAGATGGGGTACTGGATTTCGCAGGGGTGGTCGGCTTGATGATCGCCGCGGCCACCGCTGGCTTCTTCGCCGGGACAGTCTTGGGGGCGGGCGACCCTTTGGGAGCCGCCGCTGCCTTCGCCGGGGCGGGCTTCGCCGCCGCTGCCTTCACCGGAGCGGGCTTCGCAGGTGCCACCTTGGCCGGTGCCGGTTTGGCGGGCGGAGCCTTGCCGGCCGGCTTGGCAGCCGGTAGAGGCTTCTTCGCAGGGACCGCCGGCTTCTTATTCGAAGCCGCAGACTTCTGCGCCGATTCCTTGGCAAGCTTGGAAGGTGCCTTGCTCGTCTTTGCTGGCTTTGTCTTTGCCTTCGCCACGGTCGAAGCCCTCATGACGCCGGCCCTGCCGTGCTCAAAAGCCCACTGTGGGCCTCACAAGAGCACTGTTCTCAAGGCGAAAAAGGCAACGAGTGTACCGGGTCAGGGTCGAATGGTCAAAGGGCGATTACGAACCGCTTGCAAACACTCCCCTAAACGAGTATCGCCAGATCGACCGCTCAGGCTGCCGGAACTTCGGTGTACGCCCCCAGCTTGCGGAAGCGCTCGTACCGGCTGCTTGGCAAGGTCGCCGGATTCACCGACTTGAGTTCGTGCAGTTGATCCGTGATCCATCGCTCAAGGTTCTGCGCGGCCTTTTTGGGGTCGCGGTGCGCCCCGCCGACTGGCTCCGGAATCACTGCATCGACGATGCCCAAGGCAAGGTTGTCCTTGGCAGTGAGCTTGAGCGCCTGCGCGGCGAGCGCGTTAGTCTGGTCGTTCGCCTGCTTCCACAGAATCGCGGCACAGCCCTCCGGACTGATGACCGAGTACCACGCATACTGCAGCATCGCGACACGATCCGCGACGGCGATGCCCAGCGCACCCCCCGACCCACCCTCCCCGATCACGATGCTCAGCACCGGCGTTTTCAGTCTGCTCATATCGCGCAGATTCACGGCGATCGCCTCCGCCTGCCCGCGTGCCTCAGCGCCCAGGCCCGGATACGCACCCGGCGTATCCACGAACGTGACGATCGGTAGACCAAACTTCTCCGCGAGTTTCATCTTCGCCATCGCCTTGCGGTAACCCTCGGGGTGTGCGCAGCCGAAATGGCACGAAATGCGTTCCCTCGTCGAACGCCCCTTGTAATGCCCCACAACCAGCACCTTCGAGGATCCAATCCGCGCAAATCCCACGACCATCGCCGGGTCATCGCCAAAGCGGCGGTCTCCATGCAGCTCGCAGAAATCCTTGCAGATCATCTCGATGTAATCACGCGACTGCGGCCGCTTGGGGTGCCTGGCAACCAGTACCGTGTCACGCGGGCTCATGGTCGCGTACACACGCTCGAGCGCCGCCTCTCTTGCTTCCTGCAACCGACCGAGCTCCTCGGTCAATACATCCGTCGGAGCGTCGAGCTCGACCGCCACATCGATGCCCGGATAGGCCGGAGTCTCAATCGCTTCCGATGCTTCACGGGCCTGGGATTTCTTAAGCTTCAGCTCGACCTCAGCGATCTGCCGCTCAATCTCAACCACGGGCTTCTCAAACTCAAGCTGGTAGTAGGATGCCATGCGGTCTCTCGCTCCTGAACTGGCTTTCTTCGCGGCGGTGGGTTCGCCGGAGCTCCGCCGGAGGACAAGTATACGACCATGATCCCACAGACTTTCGGGCCCCTGGCCGTCCTGGGCGGGGGCACCATGGCGGAGTCCATCCTCCGCGGCGGGCTGGCGGCGGGCGTTCTCGACGCCTCCACGCTGATCGTCTGTGATCCCAGTTCCGATCGCCGCGATCTGTTTCAGGCGATGGGCATCCGCGTCACCAGCGAACACCGAGTAGCACTCGCTGGCGCCTGGCCCATCCTGCTCGCCGTCAAGCCCCAGTCGTTCGGAGGGCTCGCTGAACAGCTCCGGCCGCACCTGGCAGCGCGACCAACGCTCGCAATCAGCATCCTCGCCGGGACCGCCGCCGCGGCCATCCAGATGGCGCTGGGCGATCAGGTCCGCGTGGTGCGGGTCATGCCCAATACCGCCGCGGCCGTACGGCTCGCCACTTCAGCCATTTCCGCCGGCCCAGGTGCAGTCGAGGCCGATCTGGCCAGAGCGGAGCTGCTGTTCGCCGCCATCGGTACCGCCAGTCGCATCGAAGAATCCATGATGAACGCGGCGACGGCCATTGTCGGGTCAGGGCCTGCATACCTGTACTACCTCGCGCAGGCGATGATCGACGGGGCTCAAGCTGTCGGATTCGACCACACCACCGCCGACAGGCTCGTCCGAAGCACGATTCTCGGGGCCGCAAGCCTGCTCTCATCCTCCCCCGCCGCTTCGCCCGACAGCTTGCGTGCGGGCGTCACGAGCAAGGGCGGAACAACCGCCGCGGCCATCGGCGTGCTGGATGAGGCAGGGTTGCTCGACACGGTCTGCCGGGCCATCGTCGCCGCACGCGATCGAGGCGAGCAGCTTGCCCAAATTGACACAACCCCACGAGGCTAAGTCCACCATTGGGCAGCTCGACAAAAACTGAGCCCCGACTGCAAGCACCTGTGCCTCCCGCGACATTGCCCCTGTACGGGTGCCGCCAGCCGCGGCCCCAACAAGGGAGTCTGCAACATGTCCTTCCGACCGTACCTCCTGTCATTCACCATCGCCGCCGCGGCAACCTGCTCGCACGCGGATGTCATTCACGATGAATCGCTTCACGGCGACCTGTCCGACGATCGATTCACGCCGACTGCGTACATCCTCTCGCCGGGCGCAAACTCGCTGCTGGCAACCAGCTCGCAGGGCGACCGTGAGTTTGTCGCACTCACCATCCCAGCGGGCTTCACGCTCTCGGCGATCATCCAGGTCTCGTATGTCGGCGCGGATGAAGTGGCCTTCGCCGCGGTTCAGGCCGGAGCCCAGATGACCGTGGACCCTGACGCCTTCAGCGCAGAAGGCCTGCTGGGTTGGACCCACTTCGGCCCCTTCGCATTCCCCGATGGCAGCGACATCCTTCCCGCGATGGGCGAGGGCTTCGGGGCAGACGGCTTCACCCCCCCGCTACCCGCCGGGACATACACGTTCTGGCTTCAGCAGGCAGGTCCGTCGCTCACGAACTATCAACTCGACTTCATCGTCGTCCCGGCACCCGGAGCCGGCGCACTGTTGGCCGCCGCACTGTTCGCTGCGCGCCGGGGCCGTCGCTGATCAACATTATTCTCTCAACAAATACAGAGGGCCCGGAGACACGCTCCGAGCCCTCTTTGTTTTCTCATCGTCCTCGCGGGCGCTGATCAGATCTCGATCACCATCGCCACGCTGTTGCCACCGCCTAGACAAAGGGCCGCGACGCCACGCTTCCCACCGGTGCGGTGCAACTGGTGAATCAGCGTCGTCAACACGCGTGCGCCCGAGCCGCCGATCGGATGCCCCAGGGCAATCCCACCGCCTGCAATGTTCAGCTTGCTCTCCGGGATCTCGTGTCCCGCGGCCTTCAGTCCCTTCAGATTGCTCAGCACCTGCGCCGCAAAGGCCTCGTTGATCTCAAAGAGATCAATGTCCTTGGCGTTCAGGTTGGCCTTCTTCAACACACCGCCAATGCCCTCGATCGGCGCGGCGAAGATGTCCTTGGGCGCAACGCCCGACGTGTGGTATGCGACGATACGGGCGATCGGCTTCGCGCCCAGCTTCTCTGCTGCCGCCATGCTGGCAACCACAATCGCCGCGGCACCATCGGAAATCTGTGAAGCGTTGGCAGCGGTCACCGACCCGTCTGGCGTGAAAGCAGCCCGCAGCTTCGCCACCGCGTCGAGCGTGGTTTCCGCGCGGATGCCCTCATCCGCCGCGACACCCGGCGATCGCTTGTCGAGGCACTGCTCCCCGCTGAGCGCCACGATCTCGCTCTTGAACCAGCCCTGCTTGGTCGCCTCCGCCGCACGCTGGTGCGACTGCACCGCAAAGCGGTCCTGCTCCGCGCGGCTGATCTCAAACTTCTTGGCGATATGGTCGGCGGAGTTCCCCATCGCGCACGCCTCGAACGCGCAGCGCAGGCCGTCGTAGGCCATATGATCTTCCATTGTCGCCGGGCCGTACTTCACACCTTCGCGAACGCGCGCAAAGTGCGGCGCCGCGGTCATGTTCTCAAACCCGCCGGCCACGACAAGATTGTTATCTCCAGCCTTGATCGACTGCGCGGCGAGCATCACCGCCTGCAAGCCCGATCCGCACACCTTGTTGATCGTCTGCGCATTCAGGGTGTCCGGCAGGCCCGCCTTCAGCCCCGCCTGCCTTGCAGGGTTCTGGCCCAGGCCCGCCTGCAGCACGCACCCCATGATGCACTCGTCGATCTGCGAGCCGATTTTCTCGACCCCGCCGAGAGACTCAAGCGCGGCCTTGATCGCATACGAACCCAGAATAGGCGAGGGCACCTTGGAGAGTCCTCCAAAGAACTTTCCAATCGGCGTGCGCTTGGCGGCGAGAATGACAGGCTGACTCGGCATGAGGCCTCCGCGTTGGATACGTGGTTTCGTGTATGAAACTGAACTTCATCTTAGGCGACCGCGCAGCGGACCTCGGCCCCCCGAACGGATATGGGTGGTAGGATGGACCATGTTCACGCAACTCATCAGTGGCGCGGCCGCGGCGGTTCCCGCTGACCGGGGGGGCGCCCTTTTTTCCTCGCTGCGGCAACTGAATGTCCCGTCGACTTCCCTGTGGGATGCGGCGGTCGTGCTCGGATCGCTGCTGGCGGCCATCGCGGTCGTGCTGATCATCCACGCCGTGACGTTCCACATCGTTCTCGCGGCGTCCCGGCGCGCCAAGCATGTGGACGAGTCCACACTCAAACGGATGCGGCTCCCGTCGCAGTTTGTGTTTGCCGCGTTGACGGGGCTGTTCCTGCTGCCAAAGCTCGAGGCCGCCACGGGGCTGCGCGAAGGCTTGGCTCACGCCTTTTCGCTTCTGCTGATTCTCTCGCTCACGTTCATGGCCGTCCGGTTCATGTGGATCGCCGTGCGGGCCTATCTCCGGCAGTTTGATGTCGACGTGAATGACAACCTCGGCGCCCGGCGCATTCATACCCAGATTACCGTCGTGTGCCGCATCCTGTCCGCTGTCGTCTGGGTGATCGGCATCGCCGCCGCGCTCATGACATTCCCCTCCGTCTGGCAGCTCGGGACCAGTTTGCTGGCATCAGCAGGGATTGCGGGCCTCGTCGTCGGCTTCGCCGCCCAGCGAACACTGGGCAACTTCATCGCCGGTCTGCAGATCGCTTTGACCGGGCCCATCAACCTTGACGATGTGGTGATCATCGAAGGAGAATGGGGTCGCATCGAGGAGATCACTGCCACCTATGTCGTGGTGCACGTTTGGGATGACCGGCGGCTGCTTGTCCCGTTCTCGTGGTTCATCGAGAAACCGTTTCAGAACTGGACACGACGCACCTCGCAGATTCTTGGTACCGTCTTTGTCTGGACGGATTACACCGTCCCCGTCGATCGCATCCGCGAAGAAGCTTCGCGTCTGGCCAAGGCCTCTGCGCACTGGGACGGGCGGGTGATCGGCGTGACCGTGACAGATACCACCGATCGCGCGATGCAGCTCCGTGTGCTTGCGAGCGCAGCGGATGCTTCCAAGGCCTGGGACCTGCGGTGCGAGCTGCGCGAAAAGCTCATCGCGTTTCTGCAGCGCGAGTACCCAGGCTCCCTGCCGCGGGTCCGTGTTGACGATGACAAGCCGACGAGCAACGCCGGGGCCGCCGCGGCTTGAGCTATTAGCCCACGCGCCCGGGAGGCGGGGGCACCTGCCCCCGCTCGACCTTCTTTTCAACAATCTGTTCATCGCGTGCCCGGAGCAGTCCTGCGCCCCACACCACGCTCCAGGAGACTGCAAAGCCCATGAGCAGCCAGATGATTCCCATTCCCGCGGCAATCCAGCCGAATCGCAACCCGATCATGAGCGCGCCGGCGACAAGCACAAAAGTCGCCAGACCGGCCATGACCCACGGCAGCAGCTTGCGTTCCTCGATGATCGCGCCCTCACCCTCCGGCATGTTCTGCTGATGCTCGGCAACCAACTCAGGCTCGATCTCCGATGTCGAGGGCGGGGGTGCATCCACCGCCGAACGTACGCGCGTCACGCGGCCGGGATTCGCGTCGCGCTCTTCCCCACCAAATGAGGACATGCGTGCTGCATCTGTGTGTGTAGACATTCGACGCCCTCCTGTTACGTTCCCCTCTTCGTGGTACGTACAGCATCTCGCGAAGTTCAGAGCACAGCATGAACCCAAGATGAAAACGCTGCCAGCTTTTCGGGGCAGGCAAGCCGTCTCGTTCTGGTTGAAGATGAGTCAGGCCTTCGGCGGCTCGACGAAGCTCAAGCCCATCAGCCACTTGCCACATTTTCCCGAACGAACGCGCGCAACCCGCGCGTAACGACTGAGCGACTTGCCCGCGGCCGCAGGAATGCTCAGGTGCAGCAGTTCGCCCTTGGCGAACGACCAGTCGGCTTCCGCGCACACGCCACCACGACTGATGTCGACGATCCGCACCGTGAACGGCTCCC
>JBBRUT010000003.1:0-66603 GCA_038247555.1 Phycisphaerales bacterium
CGGCACGCAGTCCAACACCCTGCTCATCCACGGCGGCCGCTCCTCGTGGGAAGGCAACATCGGCTACAACGACGGCCACGTCTCCTTCGAGACCAAGCCCAATCCCGATGGCATCACTTACACTCGCGCCGGTACCGTTCAGCCCCGCGCGGTGTCGGACAACCTCTTCGTCTGGGAGAGCGATGAGGCGGGTGGCAACACCATCCTCACCACGACGAACGCTTACCTGCGTCCGATCGCCCAGGCTCCCCCGACCGGCGCGCCCGCGACCGTTTGGCGGGACTAAGTCTTCCGGCCTTGATTGCAGGATTCTTCACGGAGGCCCGGGTTCGCCCGGGCCTCTGTCTTTTTTGGAAGCAGGGCGGATGGAAAGTGGGAAGTGGGTGGTCGAAGGACCGTGGGGAACTTGTGCTCCCTGGCTCCCTGGGTCCCTCGATCCCTCGCTCCCTTGTATTACGCCGCCAAACGGTACCGCCCGCTGGAAAAGTGGCGCACCAGCCGGTCGCGATCCCCGGCACGGGCAAAGTGTGTGAACACTGCCGCCATGCGGTACGGCGGATTGGGCCCCGCATCTTCCTGATCTTCCAGCCACACCACATTTGCGTACACCAGCACGCTCCGCCCCTCATCGCGCTCGCTGAGGCCGGGCATGAAGATTCGCATCGCGATCCGGGTCCCGGGCATTACCGCGGTGTCGAGCTCGAACCTCGCGCCACCCTCGGAGATGTCGTACGCGTGGCCCTCAAGGTTGAAGGGTGCATCCTCTTCCCCGCCTGCTTCCACACGCGCCGCCACGGGCGTGTACATGGGCTCGACTACGAACCTGGGAAACAGTCGCCGCTCGATGTGCCGTGAGATGGGAATCGCTGTCACAGTCGCCTCCGGGTCAGAGTGCCTCGACGGTCTGCTTGGACCGATATCTCCGAATCGTCGAGTTCGCGAGGGGACTTGAGTCTCGGGCTCTTCACGCCCGACCAGGCGTGACCGGAGAATGCCCTGTTTGGGTGAGGAGGCTATCGCGGTGAGGCGTGTTCCAGAGCGTGGCACTCTTATGTGGCGAGATCCGATCGTCGAGGAGGTCCGCAAGCGCCGCGAGGAGATCTTTGCCCGTTTCGGGCACGATCTGGACCGCTACCTCCACTTTTTGCGAAAGTCTGAAAATCAGCGGCTTGCGAAGCCAAAGGCGTAAACGCCCAAGCCGTGGCGCGCAAAGGCGACCCGCGTCGGAACCGCGGTGAAAACCAAGGCGAAAGCAACAGTCAGCGATCGCAAGCCCGCCAAACGCCGCGCGGCTGAGGCACGAACCCGCCTTACCCCGGGAACGCCTTCTTGTAATCTTCGACGAACTTCTTGAGCCCGCTGTCTGTCAGCGGGTGGCTCAGCACCTGCTTGATGACCGACATCGGCACCGTGCTCACATCCGCGCCTGCCAGCGCGCAGTCGACCATGTGCTTGGGGTGACGCACCGACGCCGCGAGGATCTTGGTCGGGAAGCCGTAGTTGTCATAGATCTGGCGGATCTTGTGGATGAGGTCCATTCCGTCTTCGGCGACATCATCGAGCCGGCCGATAAACGGGCTCACGAGATAGGCACCGGCCTTGGCGACCATCAGCGCCTGCAGCGGCTGGAAGCACAGCGTCATGTTGGTCTTCACGCCCTTGTCGGACAGTGCCTTGCACGCGCGAAGCCCATCGACCGTGATCGGGAGCTTGATCACGATGTTCTCGGCGATCTTCCGCAGCGGCTCGGCCTCGCTCATCATTCCGTCGTAATCCGTCGCCACCACTTCGGCCGACACCGGCCCCTTCACAACCTCGCAGATCTCCGCGAGTCGCTTGGCGTAGGGCACCTTCTCTTTGGCGATCAGCGAGGGATTCGTTGTCACGCCGTCGAGCACGCCGAGGGCGGCGGCCTGCTTGATTTCATCCAGATTCGCTGTGTCGATGTACAGGTCCATGTCTCGCTCCGGTTCGTGCTTGTGGGTGCGTGTGTGCCGCGGCGGCGGATACAGGTCGGCTCGCGGATGTGAGTGGGGAGAGGGGGCAGTGGGAAGTGGGGTTGCCTGAAGCCGGGTGATGGGCGGGAGGGGTTGGGGCGGGGAAAGAGCGGGAATCGCTGCTTGGCGTTCCTTCCGTGGCCCGAGAACCGCCCAATCGCTCATTCCTCCCAACAGTCTAGCGAGGCGACTGGCCCCGTGGGCCGCGGCAGCGCACACTACCGCCAGCCTCACGACGCCTAGCCTTATTGACGTGGGTACAGGGAGTCACATGCCCCAACTCCAGTTCATCCTCGACCGCCACGGCCCTGGCGTGCCCACCATCGCGCGCGTCATAGGCGATGTTGGCGTCGTCAACATCGACCGCCTCAATCAACTGCTCCGGGGCCTTCTTGACAACCGCCCCAGCTGCGTGATTCTCGACCTCTCGGAGACCAACAACGTCGGCAGCATGGCCCTGGGATCGCTGGTGCAGTTCCACAAGCTGGGCAAGGCCGCGGGAATCCGCGTCCGCATTGCTGCGCCATCACAGACCGCGCTGCAAGGCATTCTGCTCGCGCGGCTCGACACGATCTTCGATGTCTTCGCGACCCTTGATGACGCACTGGCCACCGAGGCCGATGTCGTCAACGGCCCGCTGCGCGTCGTCACCCGCCCACCCTCGGGTGTCTGGGGACGCCCGACCTCCGGCGACTGGCCGGCTAGCGGGAAAGGTGAGGGGAACGAGCCGACTCTGTCTTGAGCTGCCGTTCCGCCTCTATCCAATCCGTGGTGGAATCGCCGGGGCGTCCCGCCTTGGCGCGCGCCTGATACAACTCAAATGCTCTTTGCCGCACCAGATCGAGGCCCGGCTTTGCCGCGCTCACCTGGGACGCGGCCGCGGGAGTGCTGGGGACTACTGGCGCGGGTCGCGCCGGCTCGGCACTCTGCGTGTGCGTGCTGCCCGCCACTCCGTTTGCAATCGGCGTACTTCTTCGTCCAAATCCTGTCCGTGCCATCGCTTCGCTCCGTTGAGTAAAAGGTCCGTCGTCTCGCGTCGTCACGGCCGCGGTTCTTGTTACCCTGCGCCATCATTGTTGCACGTCCGCGTTCGCAAGCCCATTTCCTCTGGCGAGTTCATCAATCTCTCGCCGATATCCCCTCACTGGGGGAAACTTTCGTCACCGTTTCGCGTGAAGGTCCTCTCATGTTTGATGAACTCCGAGAACTCGAAGCCGAAATGTCCACTCTTCAGGCACGCATCAACGAAGCGCGTCGCCGCGCCGGCGCGATGGCGGTGCAGGACTACACGCTCCAGACCACGAATGGCGCGCCGGTGAAGCTCTCCGAACTCTTTGGCGACAAACGCGATCTCATTGTGGTGCACAACATGGGCCAGAAGTGCGTTTACTGCACGCTGTGGGCGGACGGGTTTGTCGGCTTCGCCGATCACCTGAACAGCCGGGCCGCGTTCGTGCTGTGCTCTGCCGATGAGCCCGCCACTGCAAGAGCGTTCGCCGCGTCTCGCAACTGGCCGTACCGCGTCGTCTCCGGGCACGGCAGCACGTTCACGCATGACATGGGCTTTCAGCCCAAGCCCGATGAAGTGTGGCCCGGCGTCTCGACGTTTCACCGTTCGACCGATGGGATGATCTCGCGCATCGCAACCGCGGGCTTCGGACCGGGCGACAGCTTCTGCGGCATTTGGCACATGCTGGACATGCTTAAGGATGGCCCGGCGAGCTGGGAACCCAAGTACACGTACTGATCTGCGGCTCTGGCAGCCCGGCACTGCGTGCCGGAGCTTGGTATCTCTGGTGACCCGGCATTTTGAGCCGGGCAGGAGCGCACGGATGACGCTCGCCTCCGGCTTTGGCGGCCCCGACTGGATCGTCCTTGCCGTGTACTTTGCGATCCTCGCCGGCACGGGGTGGGTGTTCTCGCTGCGCAAGCCGGCGACGGACAAGGAGTATTTTCTTGGCGAGCGGAACTCGCCGGTGTGGGCGGTGGCGATCTCCATCCTCGCGACTGCGCTCTCGGCGGCGACGTTCGTCGGCGCGCCCATGGAGTCTTACGGCGGGGACCTGACGTACATCTCGACGAGCATCGGCCCCATCATCGCCGCGATCATCATCGCGTTCTTCTTCATTCCCGTCTACTACCGCTACAACGTCACGACCGTCTATGAGCTGCTGGAGCGCCGCTTTGGCCCCGGCGCTCGCACGGCGGCGTCATGGACGTTCATGATCGGTCGCGTCTTTGCCAGCGGCGCACGGGTATACATCGCGGCGATCCCGCTCACCATGATTCTCTATAGCGATATCACCGCCGATCGGGGCGCGATGCTGGTCGCGATCGCGATCATCATGACCGCCGGCACGCTGTACACACTTGTCGGCGGCATGCGCAGCATCATCTGGACGGATGTGGTGCAAACAGTGGTGTTCGTCGGCGCGGCCGTCGTTTCCGTGATTGTCCTGTGGAACATCATTGACAAACCCTTCGGTGTTGTGCTCGAGGCGCTGCGCACGCCCGTGCCGGGCGATGCCGCGGCTGCCTCGAAGCTCACGGTGATCACGACCGGCCTGGAGTCCAGTCGGCCGTGGCTGGGGTTCAACCCCAGTCAGTCCTACACGTTCTTCACCGCGCTGACGGGGTTCATGCTGCTGAACCTCGCGGCGCTCGGCACGGATCAGGACCTGGCCCAGCGCATGCTTTCGTGCAAGACGCCCGCCAAGGGCGCGCAGTCCGTGGTCATCTCGCAGCTCATCACCGTTCCCGTGGTCATGGTGTTTCTAGTCATCGGGCTGCTGCTGTTCATCGTCAACAAGCGGCCGGACCTGGTTACCCCACCCTCCTACACCATCGCCCCCGGCACGCAGGTCTTCCCGCAGTTCATCCTCGAGCGAATGCCCAGCGGTCTCAAGGGCCTGATGATGGCGGGGCTGTTCGCGGCGGCCCTCACCACCATCCTCTCCGCGCTCAACGCGATGTCCGCGGCGTTCGTGACCGACTTCTACCGCAAGGTGCGGCCCGCGCGCACCGACAAGCACTATCTGCTTGTCAGTCGCGCAGCGGTCATCGGCTGGGGCATGATCGTCGCGTGCTTCGCCGCGATCTGTGTCTTCTGGCACGAGGGTTCCGGCGAAACGCTCATCCAGTTTGCGCTCAAGGTGATGATCTTTGCATATGCGGGCCTTGTGGGCGTGTACTTCTGCGCGATCTTCACGAAGCAGGGCAGCACCTCCAGCGTGATCGCCGCGCTCATCACCGGCGCGGCGGTGGTTCTCATTCAGGAACCGGTCGTCTGGAAGCTCTGGACGATCGCGATCCCGATCTCTGATGCTGTCAACGGAGGAGAGGCTCGCACCCTGGCGGATGTCTCGGTCGCGTTCCCGTGGCGTATGACCATCGCCGCGGTGTGCGCGTTTGGTGTGTGCCTGCTGGGGAAGAGGGCGAGCAGCGGTGAAGGGGTAAAGGTTGAGGGAAGGGATGCCCACCGCGCGGCTGCCACCTGAGAAACTGACCGATTCGCTCTAATCGTGCACTTTCACATTTCCGCTGTTCACTTTCCGTTGTCCATTGTCGCCTGCTCGCCAACGATCCGCGCATGAACTGGGAAATCGTTCTCGGCTGCCTCATCATCTTCGTCGCCCGCCTTGGCGATGTCTCGCTCGACACCCTCCGCGTCGTCTTTGTCATCCGCGGCCGGCGCCTGTGGGCGTGGGGACTCGGTTTTTTCCAGGTTCTGATCTGGGTCTTCGCGCTCACCACCGTCGTCGACAATCTCGACAAACCGGTGTACGCGGTCACATATGCCCTCGGATTTGCGTGCGGCAACTTTCTCGGCATGACCATCGAGAACTGGCTCGCGCACGGGGAGCAGGTCATCCGGGTGTTTTCGCGGCAGGGCGACTCGCTGGCGGCGCGGCTGCGCGGCCACGGGTACCGGGTGACCGTGTTTGACGGCCGCGGCCGGGATGGTCCGGTATGGCTGCTGTACATCGAGGCCTCCCGCAAGAAGATCAAGGATGTAGCGCGGCTGGCGCGGTCGATGGACCCGACGTGCTTCTACGTGATCGAGGATGTGCGGGCGGTTTCGGCCGTGGCGCCGGGGATGACGGGGACGACGCCCTCGACGACGGAGACATCACCGCCGCCCGTGCCGCAGGCGGCGCCGTGAGTGCGCGCGAAAGCGGCCGCGATTCGAGATTGAATCACAGGGGCGACTTGTTCAGTTGGGATTGACTGCGCGCGCGTGGAGCAGCGCCGGGGGGGGCTGAGGAGCGTTGGGGGCGCGGATCAGGGGGCGGGGCGCGGAGGCCGCGGCGAGTGATGAGGCGGCCAAGCGGTTCGACTTGAAGTATGGGTTGACAGAGATGGCGCATGACCCGCGGCATCTGTACATGGCGATGAGGAAGGTGAGGGAGCTGGGATTGGCGTGAGAAAGCGCTACGAGCGAGATTCCGTCGCCTTCGCTTCTTCGGCGGCTTCGATTTCACGCATGGAGTTCGCGATGTGAGTTTGCGGCGGATTGTGCCGCGGCTGCACCGCCGCTCTCGACAAACAGGCGCTTGAGGTGCCGTTTGCCGTCCGCGAGCGTGATGTGGAGTTCGGCCACGCCAACCGCGCCGGACTCGCGCGTGGTGATGGACTTGGATGCGATGGACGCGGTGTTTTCCGCAAGCCACTTGGCGATCTTCTCTGCGGGTTCGGCGGTTGCGCGCCAGAGTTCGACCTGATCGACGGGGACTTCGAGCAGGCGCTGCTTCACCCATGCGCGGTCGAGGAAGGCGAGGAGGTTGCCGGCCTTGGGGCCCGCGGCCTTGTCGAAGAGCACACGGTAGAGCGCGGCGAAGCCGAGACGCTGCTCGATGGGCGTGAGGCGGGCGGCATCAAAGACGAGGGACTGCAACGCTTCGCCGTTCCACTGCGCGGCGTCGAGCATTCCCGCGAGGGTGTGCAGGAAACCGCGCTGGCCGACGGAGAGTTCGGCCGCGGCGGTGGGGATGGACTGCTGGAGCGACATCCGCTCATCGGCGGTCGCATGGTTCTCGAGGAAGACCTTCGCGGCGTTGATTCGGCGTTCGAGGTGGCGGCGTTCGAGATCGTTGAGCGGCGCGCCCTTGATCTTCTCGAACTCGGCGCGGATATCGAGGTGGGGCATCTGCACGAGCGCGAGGACGAGTCCGAACTCGCAGGAGAAGAAGTCTCCCTCCGGCTTCACCTCGCAAAGGTGGTACGTCTTCTTCTCATCATCCGAGAACTTCGGGTCATTAAAGGTCTTGGTGTGGGCGCGGTCGAGCTCGTTGAAGACCTTGACGAGCTGCTCGTGTGTCGGTTCAAAGTTGGCCTGCCGCTTCGGGGGCGTGCGGAGCATGAGGAAGCGGAGGATTTCGGGGGGCAGGAAGTTGGCGTCATCGCGCGCGGCAACGCCGACGCCGCGGGAGGAGGACATCTTCGCGCCGCCGACGAGGACGAAGCCGTAGGGGATGTTCAGCGGGGCCTTGCGGCCGTAGATCGCTTCGAGGCAGTGCGCGGCGACATCGCGAGAGCCGCCCTTGGTGTTGTGATCTTCGCCGGCGCCTTCGACGGCGACGGGGAAGGTGGCCCACTTGGCGACCCATTCGAGCTTCCAGGGCATCTTGCCGCGGCCGTCAAAGGGGGAGACCTTGCCGCGGTGGCCGCAACCCTGGGCCCACTCGACGAGCTTGGGCTTGCACTCGTAGACGACTTCCTTGCCGTCGTACTCGGTGACCTCGGTGGTGCCGATGCGGCCGCAGTTTTCGCAGATGGTCTGGAAGGGGTACCAGTTGTCGGGCCGGTCGGAGTTGGAGACTTCCTTGTAGATCTTGCGGACGGTGGGGGCGGCGCGGAGGATGCGGTCGATCGCGTCGTTGAACTTGCCGGCGCGGTAGATGTCCCGCATGCGGTAGAACTCGCAGGTGACGCCGAGATCGGCGAAGACGGACCAGAACTCGGTGATGAAGTGGTCCGCCATGTCGGTGGCGGAGGAACCGGGGGGGGCGGGGGCGTTGCACAGCGGCTTGCCCAGGTGCTGCCGCCAGATCTCGCCCTGGCCGAAGGGGATCTCGTCGACGGGGTCGTAGTCGTCGCAGCCGAAGCGGTAGGTGACGTTGACGCCCCTGGCCTTGAGGGCGCGGAAGGCGGCATCGTGGATGAGCACGCCGCGGAGGGCACCGACGTGGGCGCGGCCGGAGGGCGTCTTGGAGTCGTTGATAATGACCGGACCCGAGGTGTCCAATCCCTGTAGAGCTTCATCAGTCCAGTGCCTGGGGGAGGAGGATAGGGGGGAAGGGATGAGGGACCGAGGGACCGAGGGATGGGGTGCTGATTCCGGCACTCGATCCCTAGGTCCCTTATCCCTTAGTCCCTTCCCCAAACTTGAACTTTCGCCTTGTGCAGCACGGCGAGCCCCGTGGCCGATAACACCGGCAAGCCTTGCCGGGACCGCCTTTCGTGCGGGGGCGGGGGGAGTGGCAATATCCCGGCATTGCGGGAGTTGCGCGTGCACACCATTGCGGTGGTCAATCAAAAGGGCGGCTGCGGGAAAACCACCTCAGCCATCAATCTGTCCGGGGTCTTTGCCTCGCGCGGCTATCGCACCCTGCTGGTCGATCTCGATCCCCAGGCCCACTGCGCCGCCGGCCTCGCCATCCCCGAACAGCGCATCGACAAGCACATCGGCGATGCCATGCTGGCCCCCGACAACTCGCCGATCGATGCCGACCGCCTCCTTTGGCGCGTCAGCCGAAACCTCGATCTGGCTCCAAGCACTGTCCGCCTGGCCGCGCTTGAGGCTGCCCGCGGCGAGCTGGCCCAGAAGCCCGACGCCGAGAGCCGTCTGAAGCACGCACTCTCGCGGTTCGCCGGCCAGTACGACGTCTGCCTGATCGACTGCTCTCCGGCGATCGGCCTGCTCACCTTCAACGCGCTCGTTGCAGCCGATGAGATCCTGATCCCTGTCGAGACCGCGTTCTTCTCCCTGCATGGCGCAGAGAAGCAGGTGAACACGATCAAGGCCGTGGCCAAGCGGCTGAACGTGCAGCCGACCTACCGCCTCCTGCCCACGATGCACGAACCCAGCAGCGCGCTCGCCCGCGACCTGCTTGAGGAGCTTCGCCGCCGCTTCCCCGGCCGGGTCACACCGGTTGTCATCCGCATGGATTCGTCGCTCAGGGAGGCTGCGAGCTTCGGCCAGCCTGTCGTCGAGTATTCCTCGGACTCGCTTGGCGCTCGAGATTACGGCGACCTGGCGACGTTCCTCGTCGAGCACTCGCTGGGGCGGAAGGATGGCCGCGTGAGCCTCGGCGGCACCGTCGCCAGCGTCACGGGCATCGAATCCATTTCGCCGCGGCCGGCACACGCCGCCGCGATGCCGGAGATTCACATCGTTCCGGGCATCGCCGACCGGGCTGCGGTTCGCGCGGCGAAGGTCGATGTCGAGCCGCTTCCCTCTCCGGTCATTCTCGCGGTCCACGCTTCGCCGGTCGCCTCCCACGTCGCAGCGCCCGTTGCCGGTTCTGCCTGGATGCACGCAGCGCCCGTTGTCGATGCTTCCAGCACGTTCACGCCGACCCGCGCGGCCGACCTTGTTGCCCGCGCTAAGAAGCTGCACGCCAAGGCCGCCGAAACTTCCGCCAGCATGAATGCTTCCGGATTCTCCGGTGGCGGGACCGCGACTGCTCCGTCTCCGGCGGTGGAGCCCGCTCGCGCTTCGTCTCAGCGAGATTCCGCTTCCCAGACCCTGCCCCCGTTTCACGCCTCTGCTTCCACATCGACCGAAACTTCTGACAGCATCTGGTACGGGGTTCGCTTCACGCCTCGCGGCGTCGTCTTCCGCCAGCCCCTCACCCTTGGGCGGAACGTTCGCATTGCCGGGGAGTTCAACAACTGGTCGGATGTCGCTACGCCGCTGCGCCCACACCCCACCCTCGGCCTGCTGGAAGGCGCGGCCAATGTCCCCGCTGGCTCTTCGCAGTATCGCGTTGTCGTCGACACGCAGTGGATCGCTGACCCGTACAACCCGCTGATCGCTCCGAATCCATTTGGCGGCGCGAACAGCATTCTCTTCGTCCCCGAGATCGATTCGCCCCCCCCCCCGCACGTCGCGGCCATGCCCGCCGGAGTCCACTCATGACCGGACGAATCGACAATGGCACTCGCGGCACGCCCCGCCTTCGGCGCGATGATGGTTCGGGGGGCAAGTGGGACAATCTCCCTCCGGCAACCACGCCGCCGACCGACGAAGAGTTTGATGCGCTCACGGATCTGTTTCTCGGCGAGATCGGCAACGTGTCCGGCCAAGCCCGGGCGCCCATCGCTGTCAGTTCTCCGCCAGCTTTGCCGGCTGCGCCCGGCCGCGGCCAGCCGGTGCTGCGTCTTGCGGGACTTGCCGATGACATCGATGCCATTGACGGTGAGGATGCCCCAGCGGTTGGCGGCGGGACGGCGCAGACATTGACGCCTGCCAAGACCCGTCTTGTACCAGTCGAATCACGCGAGGGCGAGAGCCGGTCGCGTCAGGATCAACCCGACCGATCCCGCGATTCCGCGGCCGTTCCTGAGACGAGCGCGATCGTCGAGTGCATCGTGCTCGGCCATCTTGCTGTGTCCGGCGCTGCGTGGGCCGCGCACTATGTTCGCGAGGTTGCGCAGGCTTCGGGTCGCCCCGTTGCGTATCTCCGCCTCCAGCATGGCTACGCCTCCATCGAACTCATCGGGGGCGACGGCAGCAGTGCGGAACTTCCCAGCGCCAAGTCTGTCGACGAGGGCGTGAAGCTCGCCAGCCAGCGCACTCGCCGCTGGGTGGTTCGCGCGGATGTCGGCGAGGAGGCAAAGCTCGCCACCAGCCCGCTCATCCGCGTCATCACGCTGTTGACGGGTGTCGATGAGGCCGCGGTCGTCGCGGCCTACGGCTCCGTCAAGTCCCTTGCCGCCAGCCTCAGCGCGCCGACCATCAATGCGCCCGGCCCCGTGATGCGCGTCGCCGCCATGGGCGCGCAGCCCGACAAAGCCCAGCCCGCGGCCAAGCGTCTTGCTGATGCCATCACGCGATTTGTCGGACGGCCGGTCGATACGGCTATCTGCAGCGCGAAGATCGCCTCCTCCCGCCCGTCGGAAGTCCTCTTCACCGGACGCACCGAGATCGATCCGGCCGCCGCGATGGAGCTCCTCGCCCGGGTCTCCAGTCAGACCGAGATCATCGAAGCGCCCCCTCGCGTGCTCGAAGCCGAGAGCTTTGGCCCGAGGCTTGTGCAGGCGGACGCGACTTCGAGTGGGCGAAGTGTCGCCGCGCTGGATCTTCACGCGGTGGAGCCGGAGATCGATGCGGTTCCTGAAGAAGAAGAGATCGAACTGGTCGATGCCGCCGCTTCTTCCGTTGCGACTTTCCCCAAAAAAGCGCCTGTGATCGCCGCGACTGCCGCTGCGACGGCGAACGTGTCACCGCCGCCCGCGCCCCCCCGGCGGGTGAGCGCTGCCGAGCGGAACACTGTGGTGCCTGAATCGAAGCCGTTCTCGATACCCGAGCCGATGCGAGAGTCGGAACGCGAGCTCGCGCCGGAAATCTCGGCGGTCGGGATTGCTTCTGGGGGCGAGCGCGCGGAAGTGCTCGCCGATGCGCCGAGCGCGCTTGCGCTCCTGCTCCCCGGCCTCCGGCCGATCAGTGTCCGCTGCCCCTATGCCGAGCATGTCGAGTTCGCGGTGGATCGAAGCGGCACGCTGCACCTGCTTTCGCGGCCCGAAACAGGCGCCGAGGAACGCTCGCTCTCGGAGCTCCTCGTCGCCGGCGCGTGGGCCGATGCACATGCGTGCATGCTCGCCGCCGCGATTGGGCAATCGGCCTCGCTGGTTGCAAGCGGCATGTCCGACAGCGCGGAGCTTCACCTTTTCACCGATCGCCCGAAGGGCTCGCGGCGTCTCCTTGAGACCAGTGTGAACCTCCACCTGTTGGCCCGCGTGGAAGTCCGCGGCCAGGCGGGCTGGTACTGCACCGATCTGAACTGATACGGATCGCCGCTCGTTGTCGAGCGACAGACAGGTCTCGCCGCGGAGCGGCGAGGCACCCAAGAGCCGGAGATTCAGGCGATGCGGCGACGGCGGACCACGCCGACAAGGCCTGCGCACACCAGCCCGCCAAGGCCCATGAACACGCCGGCTGGCAGTGGCACGAGGTTCAGGTCGCCAAAGGTCAGGATGAGCTGGACGTCGCCATTTAACGCGGAATCAGCCTGTGAACTTCCGTAGGCAAACACACCGCTCGTCTCTTCAACGTTAGAGGCCCCGCCCATCGCGAAGCTGCTGCCGAGGTTCATGTTGATGTCGGCCAGTGCAGCGGCGTTCAGACCGTACGTCACCGTCGAGTTCTGCTCTGTGGTCAGGAAGCTTCGGCTGCCGAAGACCGTGCCTGTACCCAGGTCATTGAATCTCTGAACGCCTTCAACCCCTGCGGTGCCTGACCGGGCGGCAAGGTCTGACTCGGAACCTGTGAAATCGTAGAGCGTTACCGTGAAGTTGTTGGTCACCGTGAATGCGCCGGTGCTCAGCGTCGCGGCGATCACACCCTGACCGGGTCCTGGCGCGGCGGGAATTGTGAACACAAAGTAGTTCCGGTACACCGTTCCCGAGCTGTTGCCTATGAGGTAGTTGTTGTTCTGGCTCACAACTCCGGTTGATTGATAAAAGCCGCGTGCAGAGCTATTCACCGGCGCTGCATTCGCGGTGCCCGCGGCCGCGGCGATGCCTGTTGCCAGCAAGATCGTTGTGATACGTGACGTCATCAGTGCGCTTCTTTCCGTCAGAGTCTTGGCGTCGCGGCAAGCCCGTTGCCCACAGACGGCAGACTATCAGCGCGGGCCAGGGAATGCAATCCGGTGGGCGAGTGACGAGAAAGAGGGGCGAGTAGCGAGTGGCGAGTGGAACGGAGCAGGACGATCCATAAGCCTTTGTAGTTGCAAGTCTTAAGTTGTTTCGATGTGGCCGCGCCCGCGTTCGCTGCTTAGGCGAATCCCTACATACTCCGCTCGCGATCAAGCCTCCGTCGCGCCGAACCTCGGCCACGTAACCCCCGCGCGCACAGCGACTTCCGATTACACTCCCCAGCATGAGCGATCCACGCAACGTCATCGGCAGCGGAATCGGCGGCGAGCGGGACAAGGATCTCGACGATGTAGCGTTGCGGGGGCTGGAATCCGGCGGGGCGAAGCTCCGCCAGCCGCCCGGCTTGCGTGTGCTCTTCATGACCGAGATGTGGGAGCGCTTCAGCTTCTATGGCATGAAGGCCCTGCTGGTTGTCTACCTGGTGAAGATCCTCTCGGTCTCGACACTCGCCCCGGGGATGTACACCAACTACATCGAGGTCGAGCAGGTTGTCGAGAAGGCGAAGGACGCACCGAAGGATGCGCCTGCGCCCAAGAGCATCGTTCACACCTTCCAGCACCATGTGTCGATCGATCACACTGCGCCGCCTGCCGCGGCGGATGGACCGGTGCCCGCCGCGATGCAGGTCACCATCCAGCAGCCTGCAAGCAGTATCGTGCGCAAGGTAACCGGCACCGACAGGGACGGCAAACCGACCACGACATGGGAGAACAACGGGGCGAAGCTCACGGTCAGCAACCCGACGTCGGAGAAGCTGAGTGTTTCCGTGAGAGTGCGGCGCGATGGCGAGGACCCGCAGACGTACTTCACGATCGGCAATGCCAACTCGCCGGTGGTGAGCGAACTTGAGCCCGGCAAGAGCCAGGAGTACGACCTCAAGGTGAACACCGAGCCGAGCGGGCTGAACTGGGACAAACCCAGCATGGGACAACTGGTCGGCTGGTACGGCGGGCTGGTGTATCTGCTGCCGATCGTCGGCGGGTATCTGGCAGATCGCTGGCTTGGCACGCACAAGTGCCTGATCATCGGCGCGATCGTCATCGCCGCGGGCCACTTTACGATGATGTTCGAGACGCTTCCCACTCTGTATATGGGTCTGCTGCTGGTGATCCTGGGGACGGGCTTCTTCAAGGCGAACGTCTCGACGATGGTCGGGCAGATCTACAAGCAGGGCGACCCGCGGCGGGATGCGGGGTTCACGATCTTCTACATGGGCATCAACCTGGGCGCGTTTCTCGCGCCGATCATCTGCGGCTGGCTCGCTGTAACCTATGGCTGGGCGTGGGGGTTTGGCGCGGCGGGTGTGGGCATGGTGTTTGGCCTGCTGCAATACCTGCATGGCAGGCCGAAGCACCTGGCGGGGATCGGTCTTGCGCCATCCGCGGCGGGGATGGATGCCGCGGCGAAGGCGGAGGCGGCGAGGCCGCTCACGCGTGAAGAGATCAGCCGCATCGGAGTCATCAGCATTCTGTCGTTCTTCGTGATCTTTTTCTGGGTCGCGTTTGAACAGTCCGCAACGTCGATGGCGGTTTTCGCAGAGGAGCGCACCGACCGCACGCTCCCGTGGCTGCCCGATGCGCTCGCTTGGATGGTCGGCGGCCTGCCCGATGGCGGGGGGCCGGCGGTCTTCCCGACGGCATGGGTGCAGTCGATCAACCCGCTCTTCATCCTGCTTCTGGCGCCGATGTTCGCCACGCTGTGGGTGAGGCTGGCGGTGCGAGGGAGGGAACCGAGCACACCAACGAAGATGGCGATCGCGCTCATCTCGCTCGGGCTGGGGTTCTTCTTCATGGTCTTCGCCGCGCAGGCCAATGCGGGCGGGCAACTGGCGTCGCCCATCTGGGTGTTGCTGGCGTTCTTCATTCACACGTGTGCGGAACTGTGTCTGTCGCCGGTCGGCCTGTCGGCGGTGACGAAGCTCGCGCCGCTGAAGTTCGCGTCGCTGATGATGGGCATCTGGTTCCTGGCGAACTTCTTTGCGAACCTGATCGCGGGGCTCACCGCCGGGCAGATCGACAACATCGCCGAGAAGGGCTTCGTCCTCCCGGGCTATCAGGGCTTCTTCCTGATCTTCGTCATCGCGCCGTGCGCGGCGGGGCTGGTGCTCTTTGCGCTGGTGCCGATGCTCAAGAGGATGTCGCACGGGAGAGCGTGAGGAGGGCTTTGGATTTTGGAATGCGGAGTCTGAGTCCTCAGTCCTTGGTCTTGATCTTGGGTCCTTTGGCCTTCGGCGGTGCGAGCAGTTCCTGCACTGCCTTCAGCACGCGCTCGGCATGACCCGGTGTCCGCACACTGTCCCATCGCTTTGCAACGGTTCCCTTTGCATCGATCAAGTACGTCGTCCGCAGCAGCCCGATGAACGTGTTGCCGTAGAGCTTCTTGGTCCCCCATGTGCCATAGGCCGTGCACACGGGCGGTGAGCCATCCTTGCCCGGCACATCCGCCAGCAACGTGAACTTGAGCCGATGTTTGCGTGCGAACGCGTCGTGGGACTCCACGGAGTCGGGGCTGACTCCGATCACCGCGACGCCGAGCTTTGAGAGGTCTGCGTGCACATCGCGCAGGCCGCACGCCTGGTTGGTGCACACTGGCGTGTCATCCTCGGGATAGAAGTAGATCACCACCGGCCAGCCCCGATACTGCTTGAGCGTGTGCTTCTTGCCGTGCTGGTCGCGAAGCGAAAATGCCGGCGCGGCCTGTGCGACTTCAATCAGCGGCATCGGGAATCCTCTCGAGATAGAAAAAGGCCCCGGCATTGCCGGGGCCCTTTGAGCCTTTGACCGACGATCCATGACACGATCAGAACTTCCAGCCAACGGTTGCAAAGTAGGTCAGGTCGTTCCGCTTGCGTCCATCGCCGGGCGTCGAGTCGTAGCGATCCTCCGCGCCGATCTTGAACACCATACCCGTGTCGGCGTTGAGCAGGAACTCGAGGCCCGTTGCGCCCACAAGGCGATACTCGGGGAAATCGAGCATGCTCCAGTAGGAGTCAAACGTGAAGAAGAACTTCGCCGTGTCGCTGAACTTGTGTGTGAAGTCGAAGCCGAGGTTCAACTCCGGAACCCACCGGTTATCCGATCCGCCGATCTCCCTCGTCACCGCGATGCCGAAGCGCGGCAGCAGCAGGGTGGTATCGGTGTCGATGAGCTCATACCCCATGCCCAGCACACCGGTGATGCGCCAGTCGTACTCCTGGAAGTAGTCGTACTCGGCCTGGCCTTTGGCGTATACGCGCCACTTGCTGTCGGTGATCTTCCAATCGTTCCTGAGAGTCGCGTCGAACCGGTCCTGCGACTTGCTTCCGTCATCCTCGGCGTAGAGGTATGCCAGGCGGAAGGCCGTTGCCATTCGAATCGTTTCGCGCGTGCCGCCAAACGCCACGAACGCGCCGAGGCGCTCGGTGTTGCCGGTTGCGCCGGTCAGGCCCGCATCCACCGAGAAGTTCCATTCCTTGAAGAAAGAGTCGGGGTCTGGTAGAGGCGGGTTGGCGTCGGCTACTTCCTTGACCTGTTCTCGTGTGAAGGTCATCTGACCCAGGAGCGGGTGGTCGATGATGACCGACTTGTCGTCAGAAGAGATGAGCTTGCCCTTGAGCACCTCACCGGTCGTCAGAGTCACGTTGCTCTCGGTGCCGGGCTCAGGGTCCACGGAAACGTTGAGGTTGAGCTCGCCTGCCGCCGAGCTGGTGACGGCGGCAATCAGGGCTGCGGCGATCGTCCATCTGGTCATCGTGAAAACTCCTCGAAGTTGTGGAATGCAGTGCCAGTTCGCGCGGCGAGTGTAGGGAGCCGCACGCGCGTCGGAAAGCCGCCGGGCGGGAGCGAATTGATGACCATTGACGATTCTTCTTCCCTACCATCGCGGCCCATGCCCCTGCTTTCGGCCACCAACATCAAGTACACGATCGGCACACGCGTCCTGCTCGACGGCGTTTCGTTTTCGATTGAAGCCGGAGAGCGAGTCGGTCTGGTTGGACGAAACGGCACCGGCAAGACCACCCTCATCAGGATGCTTGCGGCCCGCCAGAAGCCGGATTCCGGCTCTGTCTCGCTCGCCAAGGGCATGCGGATGGGGTATCTGTCGCAGGACCCTGAGCTCGACCCGACCAAGACCCTTCAGGAAGAGGCGGCGTCGGGCTTTGCGGAGCTGGGCCGGCTCCACGCCGAGCTTGACCAGGTGTTTCACGACATGGCCGATCCCGCGAACGGCGCATCGGACAAGCTTGAGCGGCTGATGGATCGTCAGTCGGAGCTTCAGGAACGCATCGAATCCATGGGCGGTTATGCAACCGAGCACCGCGTCGAGGCCGTGCTGCACGGCCTTGGGTTTGAGGATTCGCAGTTCGGCGTGCCGGTCTCGGGGCTGTCGGGCGGGCAGAAGGGGCGGCTTGCGCTGGGCAAGCTTCTGCTGGAAGCGCCGGACATCATGCTCCTGGATGAGCCGACCAACCACCTTGACATCGTCGGGCGGGAGTGGCTTGAGGAGTTTCTCGTCAACGACTATCGCGGCGCGGTCATCATGATCAGCCACGATCGCAAGATGCTCGACAATGTCGTGGGGCGCATCGAGGAGATCGACGGCGCGCGGCTCATCGACTATCCCGGCAACTACACCGCGTTCCGGGAGATCCGTCTGCAGCGGCTGCTCACCCAGCACCGCGCGTACGAGAACCAGCAGTCGCAGTGGGCCAAGGAAGAGGAGTTCATCCGGCGATTCCGCGCGGGCCAGCGCGCCAAGGAGGCCCAGGGTCGCCTCAGCAAGCTCGAGCGTCAGAAGGAGCTGTTCTCCATCGAGCGGCCCTCGGAGATCGGCGCGATGAAGCTCCGTCTTCCCGAAGCGCCGCGCTCGGCGGATCTGGTCTCGGTCGTGCGCGACGCGAAGAAGGTGTATCCGGCGCGGGAGAGCGACGGTGGGGGCAGCGGAGAGCGAGTGCTCTTCCACGATCTGACGGTCACGATCAATCGCGGCGACCGGTGGGCGATCATCGGCCCCAACGGCGCGGGGAAGACCACGCTTGTCCGCGCGATGCTTAGCGAGCTTCCGCTGACCGACGGAACGACGAAGATCGGCGCCTCGGTGGTGGTCGGCTACTACGCCCAGTTGCCTCCCGGTGCGGATGATGAACTGCCGGTGTGGGAGTATCTGCAGAAGCAGATCAAACGGGAGAATCCCGGGCTGGGCTTCAGCGAGCAGCAGGCCCGCGACCTCGCCGGGGCGTTCCTGTTTGCCGGCCGCGAACAGGACAAGCAGCTCAAGGTGATGAGCGGCGGGGAGCGGAGCCGCGCACGCCTTGCGGCTCTGCTGGCATCCGCCAAAAACCTGCTGGTGCTTGACGAACCAACCAACCACCTCGATATCCCGTCTGCGGAGCGACTCGAAGAGGCGCTGCGTCAGGGAGAAGACGGTGAGGGGTTCGGCGGAACGCTCATCCTCATCAGCCACGACCGGGCCCTGATTGACGCGACCTGCGACCACCTCATCGTCCTGGACGGCCACGGTAACGCCTCGATCTTCAACGGCAACTACAGCCAGTGGCATGCCCGGCAGCTCGCCGGTGACAACAAGAAGGCCACGTGGGCCGCGGCGGAAGTTCCCAAGAGTCGACAGCCTGCCAGGCCTGCCGCGATCAAGGCCGCGGCGACCCAGCCGGGCTCACCATCCCAGCGTTCGGCCCGGGGCCAGCAAGGGAGCGAGCGCGGCGGGAGTGGGGGGGGCGGGGGTGGGATGTCGTGGATGTCTCAGGACAAGCTCGAGAAAGAAGTCGAGAAGGCGAATGTCCGGCTGAAGCGGGCCGATGCCGCGCTGGCCAAGGACGAGATTTATCGCGATGCGGAGAAGTGCCGGCTAGCGCTGATGGAACGCGACGAAGCAGCGGCGGAGTGCGACAAGCTGGAGCAGGAATGGCTCCGCCGCGCTGACGGAACCTGAACGGACTGAAGCACTTGACGGAATAACCCCACCCGGACGTTGAAATGGGTGGTCCGCACGGATCGAATCTGTACAATCCCGGCCAATCGGATCATCTGTACGCTCCGCGCTTGGAGCGTGCGCGTCACGGTTGCCGATGGAAGAGCGATCATGAGCCAAGAGCAGCGTGCAGGATCACAGGGCGGGATGGGTCGGCGGCTGCTCATTGGTCAGGGGCTCGCGCTCGGTGCGTTGTTTCTGGCCGGCTGCAACAGGCGCACGACGGTTGCGAGGCCGCCGCTCCCTGGCAGTTCCGCGCCGGTGCTCTCTACATACACCCCGCCTACTCCCGTCGTCACCGCACCGCCGGTCGACATCGCGCCGAATCTGACCGTCATGGCTCGGAGCTCGTGGACGCGATCCGGGATTGCCAAGCCTAAAGAGTGCTTCGACATGAACGGGGTGTCGCGCATCACCGTGCATCACGACGGGATGGCCCCTGTTGCGCTCCGCGGGCAGACGGATGCCGCCCGGCGCATCGAATCGATCCGGGCTTCGCACGTCAACGCCCGCGGCTTTGCGGATATCGGCTACCACTACGTCATCGACCCGACGGGACGGGTGTGGGAAGGTCGGCCGGTCAGCCGTCAGGGCGCACATGTGAAGGACCAGAACGAGCACAACATCGGTGTGCTGGTGCTGGGGAACTTTGATGTCCAGCGTCCGACCCCGCAGACGCTTGCGTCGCTGGATCAGTTCCTGGGCGTGCTCATGCGGCGGTACAACGTGCCGCTTTCCCGCGTGTACACGCACCGGGAGATCGGGCAGTCGGCCTGTCCGGGCGTCAACCTGCAGCAGTACATGGTGCAGACTCGCCGATCCGGCGGTCGTCTGGCCTCGGCTGCCCGCGGCTTCTTTGGCTGATCAATCTGCTGCGAGATCGAAGGCCTCGATGCTCTCCGCCCGCCGGTGGCGGCTGTCGATGCGGATTAGCGCCCCCTGCGCCCGGCAGTCCTCGGAAGCGACCTCCAGGGGTGCGGGCATCTGCCGCACCATCGAGTCGAGCGTCGCGGTGATGTCGCGCCCGATGACGCTGCGCTGCGGCCCGCACATTCCCACATCCGTTTGTGCCGCGAGCACGTGATCGAGCAGTCTGGCATCCGCGGTCGCGACGTGCGTGTGGGTGCCGAGCACACCGATCACTCTGGGGGAGTCGTTGCCGGTCCAGTTGCGGAGGCAATGCCACGCGACGGCCTGCTTCTCGCTGGTCGCCTCGGCGTGGATCTCCACCAGCACCATTGCATCCTTTTCGGGGATCGCGGCCATTTCGCGGTCGATCGCAGCGAAGGGGCTGTCTGATGGCATAGGCATGAACAATCGCCCCAGCACCGTGAAGACATAGATGGGCGGGGCATCGGCGACGGAGAGTCGCACGAGGTGCTTGCCGGGCGCGGCGGGTGAAAGGTTCGCCGGCCGGATGACGGGCTGCTCCGGGTCTTCCAGCAGCGGGATGATCTGCCGCTCCTTGGCCCAGTGATCGCCGAGCGTGA
Source organism: Phycisphaerales bacterium (assembly GCA_038247555.1). Taxonomy (GTDB): domain Bacteria; phylum Planctomycetota; class Phycisphaerae; order Phycisphaerales; family UBA1924; genus JAHBXL01. The sequence goes on from JBBRUT010000003.1 coordinate 20,336, forward strand.
GGGCATCGATCCCGCCCCACCCACCCGGGCCCGCGCCCTTGCGCAGTTCGCGGTAGTTGTCGGGCGAGAGGCCGCTGCCGTTTCGGGCATTCTCGCCATTGGCGATGACGAGTGTCGCGCCGTGCTTCTCGCGCAGACGCTTTGCCGCGGCTACCGCGGTGGAGCGGCCGGCCGAGCCGACAATATCACCGATGAATGCGAGTGTCAGGGGCATGCGGGTGCTGTTACAGGTGACCGCCGGGTCCGGGCTCGGCCGAGACCACCGGGCTGTTGCAGATGAGGCCGGGGATGAACGGTGTCACCAGCAGTGGGTCGCCGGGCAGCACGCGTACGAGCAGCCCATGATTCTTCGCGGCGGCACCATCGGGGGCCCCGATGCTCGCGACGTACTGGTAGGTTCCGTCGGCCATGGGGTGCTTGCACGCCATGGTGAGGGAGTCGCCGTGCTCGATGCGGCCGGTGTCCTGCGCGACCGCTCCGTGATAGACCTGGACTAGCGCTTCGTCGGGGCGCATCTGCCCGAGCCTGACCGTGGCCGCGACTTCGAGGGTGTCGCCAGCGGGGGTGGGGGCACAGTCGATCGAACGCACCCTTACGCCGGGCCAGAGCTTGCGGTAGCGATCGATGTGCTCGGCCAGATCGCGCGCGGGACGGAGATCGCTGTTGGGCTCATCGCCCGCGAGCCTCGTGGCGGCGAGGTGAGCGGGGAAGTAGTACTTGGTTGCGTATTCCGCGACCATGCGGTGCGTGCTGAACTCCGGCGCCATTCTCGCGATGCAGGACTTCATCATCGCCAGCCACTTGCGGGGCAGTCCGTTGGCATCGCGGTCGTAGAAGGCGGGGATGACCTCCGACTCGATCGTGCGGTACAGCGATTCAGCTTCGAACTGCTCGCGATCTTCATCGGGGGCATCGCTGGGATAGGTTCCGCGCTCGGGGATGCGGAACCCGGCGGAGGGGTGGAACCCTTCGTCCCACCAGCCATCGAGAATCGAGCAGTTGAGCACGCCGTTGAGCGCGGCCTTCATGCCGCTGGTGCCGGAGGCTTCCAGGCCGCGGATTGGGTTGTTCAGCCAGACATCGCAGCCAAGAACCAGCTCCTTTCCAACGTCGATGGCGTAGTCCTCGAGGAACACCACGCGTCCCTTGGCGGGGCCATCCAGCGAGCGGGCGAAGCGAACGATGTCACGGATGAGGTGCTTGCCCCAGGTGTCACCGGGGTGGGACTTGCCGGCAAAGACAAACTGGACCGGCCGACCGCCAGTGGCGCCCAGGATCTTCTTGAGGCGAGCTTCATCGCGGAACAGCAGCGTCGCGCGCTTGTAGCCGGCGAATCGCCGGGCGAAGCCGATCGTGATCGCATCGGGGTCAAGCGTGGGTGCAATGCCGCCGGTTCGCCCCGCCGCGGCGCGGTCTGCAACGAACTTCAGGAGTTGATTGCGTCCGGCCTTGCGCGCGGCCCAAAGGTCGGCATCGGGAATGCTTGTGGCCGCGGCCCAAGATCCGGGCTCCTGCGGCGCTTTGCGCCAAGCGGATCCCAGGTGCTTGTCGTACAGCGGTACGTTGTGCGGTGAGACCCAAGAGTCGGTGTGAATGCCGTTGGTCACGTGACCGATGGGCACATCGTTCTCAGGGGTTTGCGGCCAGATACTCCGCCACATCTTCCGGGAGACCTCGCCGTGCAGTCGGGAGACTCCGTTTGCCCAGCGCGAGCACCGGATCGCCAACACCGCCATCGAGAAGGCTTCGTTGCGGTTGGCGACATCCTCTCTTCCGAGCGCCATCAGGCCTTCGGGGTCCAGCCCGTACGATTCTGTTCCGTAGTCGAAGTAGTGGGCAACGAGCGCGGGGGGAAAGCGATCGATCCCTGCGGGAACGGGCGTGTGCGTGGTGAAGACGTGGGCGGCGGCGGCGGCCTCGCGGGCCTGGTCGAAGGTGATGTTGAGGTGCGAGTGGTGCTGGCGGACGGCGCGGATCCGTTCGAGGGCAAGGAACGCGGCGTGCCCTTCGTTCATATGGAAAACCGTGGGTTGCTCGCCACATGCGCCGAGCGCGCGCACGCCGCCGATTCCCAGCACGATCTCCTGCTGGATGCGACGGTTCTGGTCGCCGAGGTAGAGGTTCGCAGTGATCTCGCGGTCTTCAGGAGAGTTGGCCTCGATGTTCGTATCAAGCAGATAGAGCCGGACCCGCCCGACGTTGCTTCGCCAGACGGCGCAGTGTACTTCGCGCCCGGGCATGTGGACGCCGACGGTGAGCTGGCGACCTGACCGACTATCGATGATTCGGCGAACCGGCTGGTTCGGCGCATCGAGCGGCGGGAAGAGCTCCTGCTGCAGGCCATCAGGGTCGAGCTGCTGGTGGAAGTACCCGTTGCGATACAGAAGGCCGACCGCGACGAACGGAAGACCAAGCTGCGAGGCAGACTTGAGATGATCTCCCGCGAGCAGGCCCAGCCCGCCGGAATAGATCTGGAAGCACTCGGTCAAGCCGAACTCGGCACAGAAATAGGCCGCGAGAAAGGATGAGGGTGAAGAAGTGAGCGTGCTGGACTGGCCGTCAAACCAGGAGGGTGCGACAAGGTCCGCGGCCAGATCATCCGCGGCCGCCCGGACGCTTCGGACATATCCCGTGTCGGCGGCGAGAGCGGCCAGGCGGGCCGGATCGATCTGCGTGAGAAGCTTTACCGGGTTGTGATCGGTCTGCTCCCAGGCCTTTGGATCGATCCTCGCGAACAGTTCGCGCGCAGCCGGCCGCCAGCTCCAGCGGAGATTCATGGCGATGTCCCCAAGGGGAGACAAGGGCTCGGGGAGCTTGGCGGGGAAGGCTGAAGAGACGAGATGCTGGGCTTGTGTCATGCGGCGGTGGGGGTAGGGTGAAGCGGGGAGCGGGTGGGGAATCACGACTGTGGTTGAGGGGGCGGGGCAAGTCTTCAGCGGGCGGTGCCGCCCTGCATCGCCGCGATCTTCATCGGCAGTCCGAACAGATCAATGAAGCCGCGAGCGGCGGTGATGTCATAGCCCTCCATGGCGAAGCCGGCGAGCTTGGTGTCGTAGAGCGACTTCTCGGCGGTGGCGGAGACGGCGGTGGCGCGGCCCTTGTACAGGTCCACCGTGACTTCGCCTGTGACGGAGCGCTGGGTGTGATCGATGAACGCCTGCATCGCCTCACGCAGCGGGTGGAACCACTGGCCGTAGTAGACGAGTTCGGCATAGCGGATGCCGACCTGCTGCTTGAAGTGCAGGGTGTCGCGCTCCACACAGAGTTGCTCGAGCGCCTTATGTGCCTCGTAGAGAATGGTGCCGCCGGGAGTTTCGTAGGCGCCGCGAGACTTCATGCCCACGAGCCGATTCTCCACCATGACGATCTGTCCGACGGCGTTGCGTCCGCCGAGTTCGTTGAGCGTTTCGATGATGGCCTCGCCGCGCATCTCCTTGCCGTTGACGGCCACCGGGTTCCCGTGCCGGAAAGAAACGGTCACGGTTTCGGCCTTGTCGGGGGCCTTGTGCGGGGGCAAGGTCATCAGCCAGACATCGTCGCTGACGCGCTGATCGGGGTGCTCGATCTCCGCACCCTCGTGCGAGCAATGCCAGAGATTGCGGTCGCGTGAGTAGATCTTCTTCTTGGTCTGCGCGATGGGCACGTTCTTCTTCTGGGCATACTCCACCGCGGCTTCGCGGCTGGTCAGTTCGAAGGTTCTGTCCTTCCAGGGCGCGATGATCTGCAGATCGGGTCCCAAGGCCATGTAGGTCAGCTCGAACCGGACCTGGTCGTTCCCCTTGCCTGTCGCGCCGTGGCCGACGGCATCCGCGCCGGTTTTGCGGGCCGCGGCGACCTGCCCTTTGGCGATCAGCGGCCGGGCGATGCTTGTGCCGAGCAAGTAGTCGTGCTCATAGAGCGCGTGCGCGCGGAGCATGGGGAAGCAGTACTGCTCGGCGAACTCTCTTCGAAGGTCTTCGACGATCACTTCATCGGCGCCGCTGTTGCGGGCCTTGTCCTCGATGCCGTCGAGTTCGCCCTTGCCCTGACCCAGGTCCGCGGCGTAGGCCACGAGCTTTACGCCGGGGTAGCGGTCTTTCAGCCAGGGCAGAATCACGGAGGTATCGAGGCCGCCGGAGTATGCCAGAACGATCTTTCGGGGGGTCGAGGGAGTGCTCATTGGGAACAGGGTCCGTACATGCAGTTGAAGATGACGCCCGATGCTCGCGGGGCGAACGGACAAGCGTAGCGGGCAGATGCGCTGGTTCTGGGATCAGACCGCTTGCAAACCTGCCGCGAGGGCGCACATTAAGTCCACGGATCATTCGTCTCCGGGGGTTGTCGACCAGTGGCCGGCGGCCTTGCCGGGGCCATTAATGACTGTCTCTTGGGTGGGCATTGTCTGAGCGGCCCGGTCCGAGCGTTTTCAGGAGTTGTGATGCGTCCAGCCCGCACCATGTTCGTCGGGTTCGCTTTGTTCGGCGTTGCATCGGGCGCGGCGGCCCAAGTCCGCGTGGGCACGTGGAATCTGACCGAATACACGGGCCAGGTGGCGCGATCGGCGGCGTTTCAGGGCTCGATCTTCGGCGAGTATCAGGGCCGGACGTTTGCCCCTGAAGTCCTGATTGTGCAGGAGATCAGCAGCGACGCGGCGACCAGCACCTTTCGTGCGATGCTCAACAGTGCGCCCGGAAGCCCGGGGGATTATCTCTCTGCCCCGTTCGTCAATGGGCCCAACACCGACAGTGCGTGCTTCTTCAGGTCAACGAAGGTGTCGTTGCTCGCGACGGATGTGGCGGTGTCGGGGAGCACGACCGTCTCGACGCGTCACGTGATGCGGTATCGATTCCGCCTGACCGGCCACACCTCCGAGGGCGCTTCGTTTTTTCTGTACAGTGCTCACCTCAAGGCGAGCGATACCGCGGCGGATGCGGCTCGACGCGGCGAGGAGGCCGCGCTCATCCGCGACAATCTTGATGCGCTGCCTCCGGGCACGCGATCAATCGTGGGCGGGGACTTCAATCTGTACACGCACAACGAGGCCGCGTGGACAAACTTCCTGGCGCCGGGGAACGGCAGGCTGTACGACCCGATCAATCGGAGCGGTGTGTGGAGCAACAATGCCTCGTTTGCGGTCGTGCACACACAGTCGCCAGCGGGCGGCTCGGGGGGTATGGATGACCGGTTCGACTTCCTGATGGTGTCTGATGCGATCTCACAGGGGCAAGGGCTGGCCTATCTCGGCAACCGGAACATTCCATATGGCGGGGTGTGGAACGATCCGAATCACTCGCACCGCGCCTGGGGGAACGACGGCTTTTCGTTCAACACGGCGATGCGTGTTTCGAGCAACACCATGGTGGGGCCAACGATCGCTCAGGCGATCGTGGATCACTATGCGGGGACATCCTCTCCGCCGCACCTGCCGGTGTACTTTGATCTTCAAATCCCCGCACGCGCTTCGATCAGCACCATCACGCTGGATTTCGGCACCGTGGCCCAGGGGTCGGTAGCGCAGCTCCCCATCATCGTGACCAATATCGCGGACGTTGCATTCTGGAGTAAGAACGGCACCGGGGCGGGCATCGATGCGCTCACGTATGCGTTTGCCGCAGGCCCTGGCTTTGCTGCGCCGGGCGGATCATTTGACGAAGCGGCCAATCCGGGCGTGCCGGCCGGGATCGACCACCTGATCACGATGGATACGAGCCTGGTTGGCGTCCGGGCCGGGACGCTGATGATCGCGACGGATGACCCAGAGAACCCGACAATCCTTGTGAACCTTGCCGGCACCATCATCACGCCGTTCGATTACGACGTGAACAACGACGGGACGATCGATATTGAGGATCTGTATGCCTGGCACGCCTTGCCGACAGATGTTGATGGGAACGGATCGGTGAACAACGCGGATCGCGCTGCGCTCTTGTATGAGCTGCGTCGCCTCGAGATGCCCGATGTCACCTCCGGCCGTCGCTGAGCGTGCCCGGCAATCGCCCGAACCCCGGAATGGGCGGGAAATCCCGCCGTTGTGCGTGTTTCTCAAAGGACTCGCTTCGAGCCGTCGCGGACTGCGAGAGCCTGAAAAAAGTGCTACCCTTGGCCCTGCGGAAGCGGGCGCATGAGGCGCTGTCGGGCCGACCGCCAAGACGTTGAGCAACAAGCATGACGCAGATCTCTCCCCCTCTGCCGCAGGCCGCGAAACTCGCGCTCGAACTCGAACAGCCCATTGAAGTCTCGATCGAAGAATCGGAACCGGTGGAGTATGTCTCTCCCGCGCTCCGCGTGGCGAACTTCCTTGCGATCACGCTGCCGTTTGCGGGGCTCATCGCCGCGATCGTGATGCTGTGGGGTGTGGCATTCAACTGGGTGTATCTGGCAATGTTCCTGGGTGGCTATGTGCTGACCGGGTTGGGGATCACGATCGGGTTCCACCGATACTTCACGCACAAGTCGTTCGAGGCTCCGCGAGCCGTTCAGGCTGCGCTGGGCATTCTCGGTTCGATGGCTCTGGAGGGGCCGCTGCTCACGTGGGCTGCGACCCATCGCGTGCACCACCAGCATTCCGACCGGCACGACGATCCGCACTCGCCGCATACACATGGCGAAGGCTTCAAGGGATTCTTCCAGGGCCTTGTCCACTCGCATTTCGGATGGCTCTTCGTACGCGAGCCGAAGAACCTTGAGAAGTATGTCCCCGATCTGCAGAAGGACCCGCTGGTGCGCTTCATCAGCCGGACGTTCTTTGTGTGGACGGCCCTGGGCCTGATCATTCCGGCGATGATCGGCGGGCTTGTGACGGGGACCTGGATGGGCGTGCTGCTGGGCTTCCTCTGGGGGGGCCTGGCCCGCATCTTCCTGGTTCACCATGTCACATGGAGCGTGAACTCGGTGTGTCACCTCTGGGGCTCGCGTCCATTCCGCAGCCACGACCACAGCCGAAACAACGCGATCTTCGGGATTCTCGCGTTCGGCGAGGGTTGGCACAACAACCACCACGCCTTCCCCGCATCGGCACGCCACGGGCTTCGCCCTTGGCAGTTCGACAGCAGCTACATGGTCATCCGCGCGCTCGAACTCGTCGGCCTCGCGCGTGACGTTCGTGTGCCCACGCCCGAGCGGCAGGAAGCCAAACTCGCGAAGAAGTGAGCCGGTGGGACGACGCTACGGCGCGGGAATCTGCTTGCCGTGCGGATCGGATTGGTCGCCGATCTCGGCGGCGATCTTCGACTGGATCTCGCCGGTGAGGAAGTGCTCGATGCGTTCGGATGGCTCGTGCAGATGATCGAGCGGGAGCGGCAGATTCTGCGAGAGGTATGACTCCCACAGGCGATGGGCCCGGATCACCCGCGAGGCCTCGTCGACCCCTCTGGCGGTCAGAGTGAGTTCACCCCCCCCTCCCCGAGACCGATCCACAAGTCCCCGCGCACGGAGCTGCATCACGGAAAGCCGCGCCCGCATGGGTGTTGCGACAGAACGGATGACCTGAGAAGAGGGGAGTGATCGGGGCGCGCCTGGCTCGCGATTCTCCTGAAGGCGGTAGAGAAGTCCGAGGATGTCCTCCCGGGCGATCCGCATTGAGAGGAGCGTGTTGCGGCCGAGCCGCGCGGCGACACCGTAACGCGGGGCGAAAAGACCGATGAAGACAAACTGCGCACCCGCCGCGACACTGATCATGCCGGCTGTTGAGGTGTTCCAGTAGATCGCCGCCAAACAACCGAAGATCGCCGCGGTGGCGCCCAGCACTCCACTGAGGATGACCATTCGTCCCAGTCGATCGGTGAGGAGCTGCGCACTTGCGCCCGGCGCCACGAGCAAGGTGATGACCAGGATCGAGCCCACCGCCTCGAAGGAGATCACGGTTGTCGCCGCGACCGCTGTGAGCAGGATGAACTGCACCACGCCGGCACTGATCCCGAGGGTTGTTGCCAGGCCGGAATCAAATGACGTGATCCGCAGTTCCTTAAACAGGACCACGATCAGCGCGATATTGCCGAGCATGAGCCCGGCCTGCCAGGGTAACGCGCGCGGAATGTCAACGCCGAACATGCGCACCGTGTCGAGCGAGACAGTTTCGAGCAGGCCGTACAGCACGCATCCCGGGTCCAGGTCCACGCTGTCGGCGACCCAGGTGATGAGCAGGACGCCGATCGCAAACAGGGTTGAGAACACGACACCCAGCGCGGCATCCTCGGGGATGCGCCCGAGCTTTCGCACACCCGTTGCCATACCGGCAGTGAGCACGCCGACCACCAGTGCACCGGCGAGCATCGCGAGTGGGTCACGTGTCCCCGTGAGAATGAAGGCCAGTGCCAGGCCCGGCAGGATGGAATGCGAGATCGCATCGCCCAGGAGTGACATCCGGCGGAGCACCAGGAAGCAGCCGATCGTGCCGCATGCCACAGCGCAGCAGACAGCCACCGCCATCGTCCAGAAGTCAGCGGCATGGAGCGTGCTGAGCATCATGGTGCTTTCATCTCCACGCGGCCGGCTCGCAATCGCGAGATCAGTCCTCGGCCTGGCGCGAAGATTGCGCTGAGCATGAACGCCGCGGCGGCGCACAGCACGATCAACGGCCCCGTCGGCCATCCTCGCGAGGCGCTCCCCGTTGGCGAGGGCAGGGTTGCGCTGAGCGCAGCGCCCATGACCGCCGCGCTCAGACCGATCAGGCCGGCCAGCAGCAGCATGGTGCCGAGGCGGTCTGTCCAGCAGCGTGCGGCTGCACCGGGGATGATCAGGAGCGCGACGACCAGCACCACACCGACCGCGGGAAGGCCGGCGACTGTGCATGCACAGATCAGGGCCATCACCAGGAGATCGAGGGCGACGGTGGGCCAGCCCTGTGTTTGCGCAAACTCGCGATCAAAAGTCAGTGCTTTCAGTTCCTTGTAAAGCAGGAGCACGATCCCCACCACGATTACTGCCACGATCAGGATGGACCTCGCATCCGAAGCCACCATGCTCGCTGCTTTTCCAAAGATGAACCCATCGAGCCCGGCCACGGCACCTTCCGGACGATTCTGTATCAGGCTGGACCACACCACCCCGAGGCCAAAGTACGACCCGATGACAATCGCGATCGCAGCATCTTCTTTCACTCGTGTCCAAGCCCGGATCGCCGCGACCGTGGCAGCGGCGAGCGCACCGAACACCAATGCGCCGAGCATGAACGCTGCGAAACTGCGTGATCCCACCAGGAAGAATGCGGCACAGATTCCCGGGAGCGCCGCGTGCGCGATCGCGTCTCCGAGCAGTGCGCGGCGGCGAAGCGTCGCGAAGCATCCGACCACGCCTGCCGCGAGGCCAAGGGCTGCCACGCCCAGCAGCACCGTGCGGGTATTGGCATCCTGGAGCGACAGCAGCCGAGCGAGATCGGCCAGAAAAGTATCGAGGGTGTTGCGATGGTCTGGCATGCTCAGTGAAGCGAGAGAAACAGAGTAAATGTGTGATGCGATTATGGCGCGGCCCGCTTCACAGCCTCCGCGGCTTCGTCGAGGAGTGTCAGACGTCCCCCATAGGTTCTTTGCAGGTTCGCGTTGGTGAAGACTTCGTTCATCGGGCCTGCGGCAATGAGGCGTGTGTTCATCAGCACGACGTGATCGAAGTATGCTTCGACGCTTTGCAGATCGTGGTGCACGGTCACCACAGTCTTTCCGACGGAGCGAAGCTGCCGCAGCACCTCGACGATCGCCTGCTCGGTCGCTGCATCCACACCCGCGAAGGGTTCATCCATGAGGTAGAGTCGGGCATCCTGCATAAGTGCTCGCGCGAGAAACACCCGCTGCTGCTGCCCGCCGGAGAGCTGTCCGATCTGCCTGGCCGCGAAGTCGGCCATCCCCACGCGGGACAGGCATTCGATGGCGCGGGCATGCTCCGTCCGCCCCGGCCAGCGAAACCAGCCCAGCCGCCCATACGAGCCCATGAGCACCACGCCCAGCGCATCAATCGGGAAGTCCCAGTCGACCGATTCTCTCTGCGGGACGTAGCCGACAAGCTTGCGCACTTCGCGCAGGGGACGGCCGAAGATGGACACCGTACCCGAGGCGACCGGCACAAGTCCAAGGATCGCTTTGAGCAGCGTCGATTTGCCGGCTCCGTTGGGCCCGACAATGGCGACCAGTCGCTCGGCGGGAATACAGATGTCGACATCCCAGAGCACGGGCTTGCGGTGATATGCCACGGTGACATCGTGCACTTCCACCGCGACGGCCGCGTCGGCGCGAGCGGACGATGGTGCCGCGTTCCTGGCCGCGACTGAGACCACACTTTGGTCGGGGCCCGCTTTCATCGGCTGCCCGCCTCCGTGGAGGGGGCTTCGGCTGGCGGCTGCAAGGGCGTGGTGTCGCCGGGCGCAAGGGCATCCACAATCGTGCGGACGTTGTGGCGCACCATGCCGATGTAGGTGCCGGCGGTGGTTCCCCGGGGCCCCATCGCATCGCTGTAGAGTTCACCGCCCACCTTTACGCTGTGACCCCGGGCCCGGCATCCCTCGATGAGCGCATCGATGTTCTTACGCGGCACGCTGGACTCGATGAACACTGCGGGCACCTTTCTGGTCACCAGTGTGTCCACCAGCGAGTTGACCTGCTTCAGGCTTCCCTCCGAATCGGTGGAAATGCCCTGCACCGAGAGCACCTCGATCCCGTAGGCGCGGCCGAGGTATCCAAACGCGTCGTGCGCCGTGACGAGCACCCGTCGATCCTCGGGGATCCGGGCGAACTCCTTCTTGCACTCTTCGTGCAGCGCCCGCAGTTCAGCGATGTACTTCGTGGCGCTGGCGGTGAATGCCGCTTTGCCCCCCGCATCACCCGCGATGAGTGCATCGCGGGTCCGTTCCACGACACTGATCCACAGTTCCACATCAAACCAGACGTGCGGGTCGTAGTGCCCATCCATCTCCGGCGGCTCGCGCAGCCGCGTTTCATCGATGGAGTCCGTCACCTGGACCGTCGACTTGCGCGAGGCAAGGCGCACCAGCACATCCGCCAGTCTGCCCTCCAGGTGCAGGCCGTTGTAGAGGATCAGGTCGGCGTCCTGCAGGGTGCGAAGGTCGCCGGGCGTGGCCTTGTAGAGATGCGGATCGACACCGGGACCCATCAGTGCTCGCACCTCGATGCGGTCCCCGCCGATGTTTTCCGCCGCGTCGGCGATCATTCCGGTGGTTGCGACGACTTTGGTGCGCTCCCCTCTGGGGGAATCCTGCGAGCCGCAGGCCGCGGCGGCTGCGCCGACCATCAGCAGCACGATGAGTTGATACAGCGCTGTTCGCAAGGGCATGAGGCGTTCTCCGTCGGTGAGAGCCGGGGCCAGAAAATGTATCACAGGCTACATTCCAAGGATACCATCCGATGTGGCACTGGGCAACCTTTGTACCGTTGGCTACACTTCACGGATGTCCGCTGACCCCGGAAGCAAGCGACAAGCCCGCATGAACGCGCCCCGCGCCGCGAAGGCGGCTGCACGCGCCCTGCCTCCACGGCCCCCGGCGGCATCCGCACGCGGGAGCGATGCCGCCCTGGCCATGTGCCACCAGCGTGCCCGCGCCGACCGGTCGGCGGAAACTGCCGAGGATTATGTTGAGCAGATCGCGGAGCTCATCGCGACCGCCGGAGAGGCACGCGTGGTGGATCTCGCCCGGAGGATCGGTGTCACTCACGTCACGGTGGTCCGCACGATCGAGCGGCTGCAGAAGGCGGGCCTCGTCTCCAGCAAGCCGTATCGGGCGATCTTTCTGACGCAGGCCGGCAAGGACCTTGCCGAGCGGTGCCGTCGAAGGCACGAGATCGTGGTTCAGTTTCTGACCGCGCTTGGTATCTCCGATGCTGTTGCGCAGGCTGATGCCGAGGGCATCGAGCACCATGTGAGCGAAGAGACGCTCGCGGCCTTCGAAAGATTCTCCGAGCGTTCGGCGAGTCCGGGCAAGCCCGCTTCACGAATCCGCCAGCGGTAGGCGGGGAGCCTCTGATGTCGGAGGCGTTGGGCGTGGCCGCGGCGATGGAAAGCGGATTACCGTTCGGCCGCGATGTCGAACTTCAGCACGGCATACCCATCGATCTCAAAGTGCTCCACGACAAACTCGACTTCGCGCTCTTCGGCAAGCTCGAGCATCGCCGAATCTCGCGTGGGCGCGTGCCACGTCCAGTTCTCGATCAGCGGCGATCCGTCGGCGAGCACGCGCACACCGTCATCCGACAGCGTGGTGATCCGCCATCGCCCCTTGCCCAGGGTCAGTCGGGCTCGCGCGATCATGCCAAACTGGTCCGCATCTGGCGCGAGCGCCTTCAGCGGGCCGGCCCATGGCTGCTCCCTGGGTCCACCATGGCCATAGTCGAAGTTGAGGGAGCTCGCCATGACGCTGAAGGTTCCAGCTTTGTCTGCAAGGGCACGCCACGCCGCGAGGTCCTTCCGGGGGTCGGTCGCGTCGTCCCATTGGAACGCGGAGAGTTGCCACACGGCCGTGATCACGGTGCCGCGGATCGGGAGTTCCACGCCGCGGGTGCGCAGGTTGAATCGATATGGAAAGGCGCCGTTTCGGTCCCCGCTGGGCACGACTCGGACGACTCGCGGCCCTGAGTTCGCCCCGGCGGCGTTCACCGGAGTCTCGTCAAGCGTTGCGAGCGCGGTCGCCCCGCCGCCGACCACGGGCTTGAAGCCCGAGCTGAGCTTCAGATCATCACCCGCACCGAACACCTCAAACACGTGCGCGTCAGCGCTAACGCTTCGCAGCCGAACTATGGGGGAATCATGATCCCACGGGCCCCACTCACTCATGATGATTTTGTCGCGGCCCCGGAAGTGCGCCCTCGCGCCCACCTTTCGCGGCGTTACCGATTGCAGATCATGTTTGGGTTCGATGGCAAGTGCTTTGGGCGTCCAGACAGATGCGACCTCCACTCCTGCGGGCAATAGACGTTCGATGCCGAAGCCCGAATCGACTTTCAGAACGTTGTCCGCGAAGACCGTGCCGGTGATGTGCCCGCCCTCGCCGTCATCCCGCAGCTGCAGCGCGACCAGCGGGCGCTCGGGATGGATGCGGCCAAAGGGCTGAAGTTCATCGATCGTGAAGGTGTTCTGCGCGATGACATTGCCGGTCACGCCTTTGTAGTTGGCCTTGCCCCAGGCTTTGGTTTCAAAGTCATTGTGGGGATCCCACCAGAGATGCACGCCGCAACGGTTGTTGGTGAACTCGTTGGCGATGATCAGGTTGGCCGCGCCGTGCTCGATGTTCACTCCGCCGCGCTCGAGGCCGTAGGCCATCCCGCCGTTTCCGATGAACTGATTGCGGGCGATGAGCGTGTCCTGCGAATAGCCGCCCCAGACCCCGCAGATGGCGTTCTCAACGAAGCGGTTGTCGATGATGCGATTGCCGAATGAAAAGGTCATCTCGAGGCCGTGTGCCGGCGCATACGAAAGGTCGTTGCCGGCGAAGAGGTTGTCGTTGCACCCCTTCCGCACGAAGTCGAAGTTCGCGGGAGCGCCCTCGCCGTTCACCGCCTCCAGACCCGCGAACCCGAAGATCCCATCCCCGCCGTGGGTGCAGGAGTTCTCGATGATCGTGTTGTTGGAGCACTGTTCGAACATCAGGATTCCGGCCGAATCCTGCCCGCGGTTGTACCGGCCTTCGGAGTGGCCCCGCACGCAGAAGTCAAAGGCGTTGCGCTCGATCTGGGTGAATGAGGTGCGGAACATGGCCAGGCCCCATCCCGACAGGAAGGAGCAGTCGTTGTCGTAGATCTGCCCCTGGAAGACCGAATGCAGCAGGATCCCGTTCTGCCCCCGGCGCACTCGCACGCCGGTGATTGTCGGCCGCATCGAGCGCCGAACATAGACCCCCGCGCCGTGCTGCGTTGCCCACTCGTCGTTGTCGTTGCGGTGCGGGAACAGCCAGTCGCTCGAGTCTTCCGCCTCGGGCGTCGACTTGAGTCGCTGCCGGTAGTTGTCCGAGAGGTCCGCGCTTTCGATGCTCAGCGCGTCGCAGTCGGTCGCCCAGATGCTGACTTTGTAACCATGCACGCGGGCCCCGCGGATGGTCACATCCGCCGCGCCGTCGATCCGGATCCCAATCCCGCTGTAGCGGTCCCAGGGGCCGTCGGGCGATTCCTCGGGCCGCGGCCCGCCCCAGAGTTCGGATCCCTCCTGAAAGGTGACGGTGATCCCCGAGGTGCGAATGTATATCACGCCGTTTGCATCGGTATCCGCGATCGTGACGCCGGGCGGAACCTCCACGATGCACGACTGGGTGATCTCGGTGTTGTCGGCGGTGACCCGAACGACGGGCAGCTTGCTTGGTGTCGCGGGGTTTGCCCCGGCTCCCGCCATCGCTACCCACAAAGCGCCAGTTCCGCCGACAATCTGGGCAAGGTTCATAGTCCCCACTGTACCGCCTTGCGGCCGGGAGGGGGCATGTCGCGGCAGGTTCTCCTGTTCGGCGATATGCTCTCGCATCCCATGGCAGACATACGACTCGAAAGCGTGACCAAGTCCTACGCATCCGGCGGCGCCAATGCGGTCAACGGAGTCTCGCTGACCGTTGCCGACGGCTCGTTTACGGTTCTGGTAGGCCCCTCGGGCTGCGGCAAATCTACGACGCTCCGCATGGTCGCGGGGCTGGAGGACATCACCTCCGGTGAGATCGCCATCGGCGGTCAGCGCGTCAACGACGTTCCGCCCAAGGACCGCGACATCGCGATGGTGTTCCAGAACTACGCACTCTACCCGCACATGACGGTTCGTCAGAACCTGGGCTTCGCGCTCAAGATGCGGAAAGTGGCCAAGGCCGAGATCCAGCGTCGGGTCGATGGTGTAGCCCAGACTCTGGGCATCACCGAACTGCTTGACCGGAAGCCCGGCCAGCTTTCCGGTGGCCAGCGGCAGCGGGTCGCCGTCGGGCGGGCGATTGTGCGCGAGCCCAAGGCGTTCCTGTTTGATGAGCCGTTGAGCAATCTCGATGCACGGCTTCGGGTATCCACGCGGGCGGAACTGAAGGCTCTGCACCAGCGACTGCGCACGACCACCCTGTACGTCACGCACGATCAGGAAGAAGCCATGACGCTGGGCGACCAGGTGGTCGTCATGTCCAACGGGCGTATCCAGCAGGCCGGCCCGCCGCTGGAGATCTATCGCAAGCCGGCCAACCGGTTTGTCGCGGGTTTCCTTGGTACGCCGCCGATGAACTTTCTGGAGGGCGAACTGAACCAGCCCGGCGGCCACGAGAAGCAGTTGTTTATGGCCGATGCCCGCAACCTGGTCGATGAGCGGTTCGGTCTGGCGTTCACCGCGGCACAATCTGACGCGCTCAAGCCGTTTCAGGGCCAGCGTGTGGTCATCGGGTTCCGCCCGCACGCGCTTTCTGTCGCGAGCGATCAGCAGGAAGGACGCGAGTTCTCTGACAGCAACGAGTTCGTGCTCGAGCTGCTGGTAGTCGAACCGCTTGGCGACACGATGGACCTGATCTGTCAGACCGCGGGCGGGGAGCGCATCGTCGCCCGTGTCGCCGCGACCGACGGATTGAACGCCGGAACCACGATCCGGCTGGCGATCGATCCTTCGCGGCTGCATGTATTTGAGCCCGGTGAGTTCGGCAAGGCCTTGCTGTAGCGGCAAGTATCGCCGAGCGCCCGGCTTTTACGGCGGGTGGAAACATGTTCTATCTCACGCTCGCCGTGCTCGCGATTCCGCTCGTGGTGATGCTGTGGGCAGTTGTGTGCATCGTGCGGGATCGGGCGCGGCTCCGGAAGTACCACTTTCAGTCGCTGCTGGGCGGGTTTCTCATGTTCCCGATCGGCATTCTTTACATCGGGGTGGTCGAGATGGGTGCCGACTCGTTGACCTCGCTTCCGGGCGTCGTCTTTGGCACGGTCCTGTTCATCGGCATAGCCACCTTCGCATTGGCGGAGGTGCGCAAGTACCGCGATCGCCCGCTCCCGAAGTGGGCGTGCCAGAACTGCGGCTACGACCGCCGCGGCCTGGATGGGCCGTGCCCCGAGTGCGGGAGTTTCACGCTACCGGAGCAGCCGGGGAACGCCGCTCCGGCAGAATCCTGAGCGATTGCGCCAGCATCTTGTTCCGCCTCGGCTCGTGACGGGTAGAACAACGTGGTAGGGGGATTGGAAGGACATTCGCGCAGAGCTTGCGGGGCCAGCTTTTCAAGGAGACCCACCCATGTTGAAGTCTCGCTCAGCAATCCGACTGAATCGCTTCGCGCTGGTTGCGGGAGCCATCTGTTCGCTCGCCCACGCGGCAGCGCAGGATGAGAATCGCCTCAAGAACCCGGGCGCTGAGCAGGTGTCGGCCGAGGACAAGTCGAGGCCGGCCGAGTGGTTCACGGCTTGGGTGCCCGCCGAGGGCCTGACGATGCGTCTTGATGACAAGGTCGTCAAGTCCGGCAAGGCCTCGATGTTTGTCGGCAACACCCATGCGTACAAGCAGGCTACGTTCAACAACTGGGCGCAGCGCGTTGAAGGTGTGCCCGAGGGCGCGACGTTCAGTGTCAGTGGTTGGGTCAAGACCGAATCAGCAGAGGGTGTCACCGTGAGCTTCCAGGCGTGGGATGCGGCGGGAACCAACCTGGTGGCGTTTGCATCGACTGAACCGGTCACGGGCACGCGCGACTGGCATCACGTCAAGAGCCCGCCGATCACCATTCCAGCTTCGGCCAAGACCATCATCGTCCGTGCCGGACTCGGCGGGAAGGGCAAGGCATGGTTCGACGATCTCCGTCTTGCGGCGGGCGAGGCGAGCAGGCTCCCGAAGCCGCCAGAAGAGGCTGGCGCGAACCTGATGGCCAATCCGGGGGCAGAGGATGTCGACACCAAGGTTCCGTCTGACCCCGCGGTTTGGTTTAAGGCGCACATCCCGGCAGAAGGATTGGTGATGTTGCGCATAACCGCCGGGGCACGCGCCGGGAATGCAGCACTGCACATTGCCAACACGCACAGGTACGACCAGGCCGTAAGCAACAACTGGGCGCAGGCGATTCCCTTCGACCTTGAGGGGCGCATCGTCCGGCTCTCCGGATGGGTAAAGACCGAAGAGGCGGAGAGTGTCACGCTGTGTGTGCAGGGGTTTACGGATCTGGTCAATATGAGCTCCTTTGGCAGCACGGAGGTGATCAAGGGCACCCAGGGCTGGACACGGGTCGAGACTAAGCCGGTTCGGATCGGCAAGG
The DNA here is from genome assembly GCA_038247555.1 of Phycisphaerales bacterium. Taxonomy (GTDB): domain Bacteria; phylum Planctomycetota; class Phycisphaerae; order Phycisphaerales; family UBA1924; genus JAHBXL01. Next base: position 37,482 of record JBBRUT010000003.1, read on the forward strand.
GTGTGACGACGACCACCGTGCGGGCCGTGCTCACAGGCACGGGCAAGGTCTGGTTCGATGATCTGGTGCTCGAGCTGGTGAACGAGCAGCCCGAGGCTGAGTGAGGGCGGGAGCCACTTTCAGTATGAAGGGCAGGGGCGAAGGGCGGAGTGGGGGGCAATCACTGCTCTGGAGAGCAGTGGCACCAATCACTGCCTTGGAGAGCAGTGCTTTCAAGAATCAAGCAAAGGGACACACTACCCCCAGCTTTGATCGAAAGGGGAGGCACGCCGAGCCTCGCTACACTCCTCCCCCTTGAGCCCCGAGCCCGACCAATCTCTTGTTCCGCCCCTTCTCAGCGCGGGCGCTGGGCTTTCCACGCGGGCGGATTCCGCCGACGCGGCGACCCATGCCGTGGCGCAGGTTCGCGATGGTTTACGGGGCGAACGGCCCAGCCTTGTCTTCATGTTTCTCTCTCCGCACCACCTGCACATGGCACGGACAGTTACGGCTTCCGTGCGCGCAGCGCTCGGGCCGGAGATCCTGATCGGCGTCTCGGGCGAGGGCGTGGTGGGGGGGGAATCTGAACTGGAGAACTCTCCGGGCCTCTCGCTCCTGGGCCTCCACCTTCCCGGCGTCGCGATGCGGGCCTTCCGCACGGATCAGTGGCCCGCCATGAAAGAGGCACCGGAGGAAGAGGGTCAGCTCCGCGACATCGCGGCATCAGCGGGCATCGGCCCGGGCTATCGCGGCACGATTCTTTTCGCCGATCCGTTCTCTGTCCCGATGAACGCCATCCTTCCGGCGCTGTCCCGGGCGCGTGCGATGCAGGGAGTGCCGCCCGGAAGCGGCGACGACACTTCGCCGCCGCCGATCATCGGCGGGCTGGCCTCCGCCGCGAAGCGCCCCGGTGGGAACACGCTGATCCTCAACGAATCGATCGGCACAACAGGCGGGATCGGGGTGTCGTTCTCGGGCGCGGTCCGCATCGATGCGCTGGTGTCGCAGGGATGCAAGCCCATCGGTCCGCCCATGGTCATTACCGCGGGCAAGGGGCAGATGGTCACCGGGCTTGCCGGAAGACCTGCGATGCAGGTGCTCTCGGAGGTGATCGAATCGCTCGATGAACAGACGCGTGAGCGACTGCGAAAGGGCCTCTTTGTCGGCCGCGCGGTCACGGAGTATAAAGACCGCTTCGGCCGCGACGATTTCCTGATCCGCAATGTCATTGGCGTCGAGCAGTCGTCGGGCGCGATCGCGGTCGCGGATCTGCTCCGCATCGGCCAGACGGTGCAGTTCCATGTGCGCGACGAAACAACGGCGGCCGAGGACCTGTCGCTGCTGCTCGATGGTCAGCAGCTTCGGGAGGATCCGTTTGCCGGGCTGCTGTTCACCTGCAATGGCCGCGGTTCGCGACTCTTCTCCAAGCCGCACCACGATGCGACGATGATCTCGCGTGCCTTCGCTCGCCCTCGCGCTGCGGATATCTTCGCTCCTGCGGTTCCGACACCCACGGCCGAGCCGCATCGCTCGATGCCGCTCGCGGGGTTCTTCGCCGGCGGCGAGATCGGCCCGATCGGCTCGGGGGTGTTTGTCCACGGACAGACCGCCTGCCTCGCTCTTTTCCGCGCTGCACGGCCCGGTTGATTCGCTCACACCGCGGGCGCAGGCACGATCCGGCCGCGGCATTCGCCGAAGCCGATCCGCCGATAGCCCTCACGCTCGCAGTACGCCTTCATGATGACTTCGTCGCCATCGGCGAGGAACGTCCGAGTCTCGCCGCTGGGCAACTCGATCGGCTTCCGGGGTAACGCCTTTCCATCCGGGCCGTTGCCCTGCCAGGTTATTTCCAGCAGGCACCCGCGTGCCTCGGCAGTCGGTCCCGAGATCGTGCCCGAGCCCAGCAGGTCGCCTGCTTGCAGGTTGCATCCGTTGCTGGCGTGATGCACCAGCAACTGGTCGATGGTCCAGTACATGTCCTTGAAGCTGCCGCGGGAAATGCGGAGAGGGGCCAAGCCCTTCTGCCGCATTTGCTCGCTCTGGATCCAGACTTCGACAGTGATATCGATGTTCCAGTCTCCGCTCCCGCGCAGGTACGGCAGCGGCTGTGGATCGCCCGAGTCGCGCAGGGGGCCCTCGCCGCGGAACGGCGCGAGCGCATCCAGCGTGATGACGAAGGGGGAGAGTGTCGAAGCGAAGTTTTTGGCGAGGAAGGGCCCGAGCGGCTGGTACTCCCACTTCTGCAGATCGCGGGCCGACCAGTCATTCAGGATGCACATGCCAAAGAGCTGCTGGGCGACGTCGGCCGCGGCGATCGGTTCGCCGAGCTGGTTCCCGGCGCCGACATACAGCCCCAGTTCCATCTCGTAGTCGAGCAGCTTGCAAGGGCCGAAACCCGGCCCGGCCGCGGGTTCTGCATCCGGCGGCGACTGCTGGCCCAGTGGTCGCCGCACCGGCGTGCCCGAGACCACGATCGAAGATGCCCGCCCGTGATAGCCGATCGGCACGTGCTTGTAGTTCGGCAGCAGCGGATTGTCCGGCCGGAACATCGCGCCGACGTTGCTTGCGTGATGCTTCGACGCGTAGAAGTCGGTGTAGTCAAACACCGTCATCGGGAGGATCAGCTTCGTCTGGGCGATGGGTGTCAGCGCTTTCTCGCGCAGCCGCCGCGCCTTCTGCCCGCCTCCTGCGTCTGCGTGCAGAAACTCCTGGAGCTTGCTTCGAACCTCACCCCACAAGTGCGGGGAGGCCGCGATGAAGTTCCAGCTCGGCGCGTGCAGCATGTACGCTAGTTCGCCCTCCGGGTCGCCCAGCAGGCCGGACATCGCCAGCGTCGAGACATCCAGGATCTGATCGCCGATTGCGACGCCCAGATGCCCGTGCGAGTGTCCGTCGTGCTCGGCCTGAAAGGCGCACAGCGCGAGGTTCTGGATCGGGAAATCGGTCGCCGGGTCGTTGGCGGATTCCACCCACGACTTCATCGACTGGTCATGAGACGCGTTGACGTGCTTGTCGGCCATAGGCCAGAGGGTACACCCCGCGCGGCCCCGTCCGCCACGCCTCGCACCGGCAAAGGTCAGATGACGCGCATCCGCTGTAACTCCTGCACCGGCTCCTCGAACGAGCACGATCCGTACGAGAGCGCAAATGTTTCGCGTGCCTGTGCGAGCTGCATGAGCTCAAGCCCCGTGTTCCGCCACCGCACCACTTCGCGCCCGAACTGGAACGCTGCGGGGTCGGTCTCTTCCAGGATCGCCGTTGCCATCGCCGCATCCGCACGCCCCGCGTGCACAAACGCCGCGGCGAGAAACACGTTCAAAAATCCGTGCATCAGCCCCTTGGCGGCATCGGGCTCGTAGGTGAGCGGGTAGTGCGCCCGGCACGCATGGTGCAGCCCTGCTGTAGCCTTGAAGGGGACTTCCGCCGCGTTGCACGCCAACAGAAACTCCGCCACTGCCGCCGCGGGAGGGAACGCCTCGGGCGTAATCCCGCCCGTGCGCAGCTTTGCGGCACCATCCGCCCCGGCCAGCGAAGCGATCATGCCGCGGAAATCCGGAGCCACCCCTCCGACGGAAAAGATCGGGATCTCAAAGAAGGGGAACACTTCTTCGGGGATCAGCTCGATCGCGTCATCGATCCATGCCGCGCCCGTCAGGCCGCTCCCCGTCGTGGGCACCTTCAGTTCGATGGCATCAACAACGGCGAGTCCGTTCTTCGGGTTCTCGTGCTCGTGGTTGAATGCAAAGATGGAATCAAGGTTCTCGTCGAGGTCGCCGTCGATGATCGCGGAGATCGGCCAGGGCTCGCCGCCATCGGGCTCATCCACATATGGCGACTTGGGCAGCAGCCCGCGCGATGTCTCGCGGAACTCCTCCAGCCGTGATACCGGCAGGATGAATCGCCCGAGCATCCACGCCTCCGGCGTGCGAAGATACTGTGCGTAGTTTTGCACGCTCGGCATCATCGCCAGCTTTGCCGGCGGGAACAGACCCGCATAATCCACAAGTCCGGACATCAGGACATGGATCGCCTGCGGGTCATCATCGTCGTGCATCTCGTCATGATTCGGCATGGCCATGACACAGGATACCCCTGCTGCCGCGGTGCCCGCATCACTTCGCCAGCTTGGCCACCAGCCGCCAGATATCGTGCGGCGAAAGCTCTCGCCCTGCCTGCTGGTTGAACGCCTCCACGAGTCCGTCAAACCGGGGGTCATATGGCAACTGATCCCGCTGTCCGAGCGAACCCGTCATCGCCACGACCAGCTCGCGCAGCAGAGATTCCTCCTCCTCGCTGATCCGCGGCGGGGTGCTGGCAGCGCGACCGGCGGGCGGAAGCTTGCCCGCCTTCCGGATATTCTGGAGCCGCTGCAAGACTCCGCGCGGCGTCAGATCCACACCCGTGCCGCGAACCGCCGCCAAAATCCGGTCAAAGTCGGCCGTGTAGGGAAGGTCGTCAAGCGTGCGGCCAATCTCCTGATAGGCCGCGACCAGCGCGCCATCGGCGTTGTGTCGCGCGGCCTTGTCCGCCTTCGCGTCCGCTCCGTCGAACAGCATCACTGGCGGCGCGGCATCGGATGTCGGCGCCGCAGCTCCTCGCGGCGACCCCGCCTCCTTAGGGGCCATCGAAGGCGGTTCCGTACCACGCCGGAGAGGCAGGCTGGCAAGCCAGTCCACGTACCCGCCACGGCCCGACCCGGCGTGCCCCGCCGATCTGTACGCCGCGACGACATTGTGCGGGTTGAGCACATCGAACACCGAGCGATCCAGCGAGACCTTTGCAAAGCCGGCCTCGTGCACAGCGGCGTTGAACTCCTGCAGTGACAGCTCGCTGAGCGCGTGGCGGTCGCTCGCATCGCACTGGCGAACCAGCGTGCCGACGATCTGATGCGCCGTGCGGAACGGCACTCCGCGGGTGACCAGGTGCTCTGCCAGGGCGGTCGCATCCGGGTAGCCGCGATCCAGCCCGCCACCGGCGGCATCGATCCTCGCCTGATCGAATGTCGCGCTGGCAACGATGCGAGCGGCCATGATGATGCAGTCGAGCGATGTATCGAATGCCGCAAAGAGCTGACGCTTATCTTCCTGCAGGTCCCGGTTGTACGCCAGCGGCAAACCTTTGCACATCGTGAGCAGACCCATGAGCGCACCGATCACGTTGCCCGAGCGGCCGCGGATGAGCTCCAGCATGTCCGGGTTGCGCTTCTGCGGCATCATGGATGAGCCGGTGGTGAACGCGCTGCCGAGCTTCACGAAACCGAACTCGGTGGTGCAGTAAATGATCCACTGCTCGGCGAGTCGAGAGAGATGCACCGCGATCCGCGAGAGGAGATACGCAAAGTCGAGTGCTTCATCGCGCGAAGCGGTGGCGTCGATCGAGCTCAGCGACGGCGCTGTGAACCCGAGCGACCGCGATGTCTCACCGCGATCCAGCGGGAGCACCGACCCAGCCACCGCGCCCGAACCAAGCGGCGAGGACATCAGCCCGAGTTCATCTCGCATCTGTGCACGGCACAGCTCGACATCCCGACCGAACATCGCCCACCACGCCATGCACTCTGCGCCGAGTGTCGCGGGCTGTGCACGCTGCAGGTGCGTGTATGTCGGCAGCACGATCGTGCCCTGCCTCTGCGCAAGCCCCTCGAATGCCGCGAGCAGTTCATCGAGCGCTGACTCAATCGCCGGCCCCGCTTCATCCCGCAGCCACAGCCGCAGGTCGAGCGCAACCTGATCGTTCCGCGACCTGCCTGTGTGCAACCGCCGACCCGGCTCGCCGATCTTCTCGATCAGTGCCGCCTCGATGCACATGTGCACATCCTCGAGGTCGACCTTCCACCCCGGCCACGCGCCGGCGACACCCACAGCGCGCACGCCCGCGGGCGCAGCGTCGATCTCCCGCTTGATGTCACTGAGGCCGCGTTCGATGGCCGCGAGATCCTCAGTCGAAATCAGTCCTACGCCGGCCAGCATCCGCGCGTGGGCGATCGAGCCGCGGATGTCCGCGGCGTACAGCCTCGTGTCATACGACAGCGACTCGACGAACCGCGCGGCGAGAGGATCGGTCGCGGAACCTTCACCGGACTTGGCGTGTTCCCAGGGCTTGGGCGTGCTCATGGCGAGAGATTACGCTCGCGAAGTTGATTCCGCGCGAGAAGCGCAAACCCGGCGGACATGTTCTGGAAGTTCCAGCGGGTTCCGCCGCCACAACGAAGTCACTTCCCGGCATTCTCGGGCCGCTGATTGGGAAGGTCTTCAAACAGCAGTGCCGGCGTGGCAAAGCCGCCCGCGAGGTTCACTTCCGCGATCCACACCTGGCTCGACGGTTTCGGGTCGCCTTCAACCATCGGCCCGCGCTGCGCGGTCCACATCATCAGCTTGCCGTCATCGCTGAACACCGGCAGTACATCCGCCCCGTTCCCAAACGTCACCCGCCGCTGACGTAGGTTTGCGCTCGGCTTGGTCGGATCGACCTCCACCGCGAAGATTTCGTAGTTGCTGTGGCGCGTCGGGTCGACCGCCGAAGAGCCGTACACCAGGAACTTGCCCGACGGGTGCCAGTAGGGGGCCCAGTTCACCGCCGAGTCATCCGTAATCTGGATCTCCCGCTTGATGCCCACCGGCTTGCCGTTCTGCCAGTCCAGTTCCGCGATGAACAGTTGCAGCAGGTCATCGCCGCGGCGGTCCGAGCGGTAGCAGATCCATTTGTCATCCGGGGAGAAGAACGGTCCACCGTCATACCCGTCGGCGACGACCAGTGGTGTGTGGCTCTTCGCCTCGAGGTCGTAGATGAAGATGTCGGCATCGGGCCGGCCGCGAGTCGGCTCATCCCGCACGTGTGCATACAGAACGAACTTGCCGTCCCGTGTAAAAGAGGCTTCCGCGTCGTAGTTGGGCAGGCTGAAGAGCGTTCGCGGACTGGTGTCTGGCCTGACGGGGCCACGGGAGCGCTTCGTGACTTCAGTTGCGCCGCCGATATCGAACACTGACTGTTCGACAATCTCCATTTCGTCCGGGAACATCCACACGTATTTCCGCGTGCCGACCTGGAAGCCTGACTTCTGGTCATTGCCCGGAGCGCCAACGGTTGAGCCGTAGATCACCCGCGAAAGATCTACCGGATCAAACCAGCCACAGGTGTTCGCGCTGCCGGGAGGGCTGATGCGCACAGGCATTTCCGTGCCGGTGATCAAGCCGCGTTCATCGCGTGTCAGCTTCGCCACGTACATCGCGTAGAACGGGTCTTCCTTCGTGCCCGGTTTGGGCGCGGCGACCGCCTGAAAGATTACCCACCGCGGCGGGGTGGCATGGTCAAAGTATGCCTCGCCGGCCTTGATGAACTGCTCCCGATGCGTGATCTGCACGTGGTTCGTGAGCAGCGGGGCTTCCAGTTCCCGCCAATCGAGCGCCGTCGAAGGAGCAGGGGGGGTGCGGGTGGCCGCAGGATTTCCGGGCGCAGGAGCCGGTGTCGGTTGAACAGTGCACGCGGCGGCGACAACGGCAATCAGTGGCGTCATCAAAGTCAGGACCTTTCGCAAGATGGACAAGGATATCCGCAAGATTCCGCGGCCGCATCGCAGGACGGCACGATCAGCCGGTGCGTGACGATCGGCATTCCCCGATTGCGATGCCGCGGCGTGCTTCCGCGGCAACAATCTTCCCTTGCCCGATGCGACACTCTACATCATCCACACCACCGACCGCTATGTCGTCATCGACAAGCCCGCGGGTCTCCTTTCCGTTCCGGGAAAGGCGGAGGAGCACAAGGACTGTGTCGCGGCCCGCGTCGCGAAACAATTTCCCGCATCGACCGGCCCGCTGATCGTCCACCGACTCGATATGGATACGTCCGGGCTCATGATCCTGGGGCTTGATGCGGATGCTCAGCGCGATCTCTCCGGCCAGTTTGAACGCCGCGAAGTCGAGAAGGCCTATGTCGCGCTGGTGGAGGGGCTGATTTCGACGGATTCTGGGTCGGTCGATCAACCGCTCCGGGCGGATATCGAGCGTCGCCCGTATCAGATCATCGACCATGCTCAGGGCCGACCCGCGCTTACACACTGGACCCTGCTCGCGATGGAGACCGACCGATCCCGCCTGCGATTGGTTCCCCACACCGGCCGCACGCACCAGCTCCGCGTGCATGCGGCCTTCATGGGCCACCCGATCATCGGCGATGTTCTGTACGGCACGGAGCCAGAAGACGCCCGCGTGAACAGGTTGATGCTGCACGCCGCGGAGCTGGGTTTTCGAGAGCCCGGCGGCGGTAAACCGATGCGGTTTGAAAGCCGCGCTCCCTTCTAAACGACCTCCGTGGCCTTGCGCCCTGCGGGGTCCGGCGATAGCGCTGCGGCCAAAAAGACGAGGTACAGACCGTTCACATCATCTTCCGCAAACGCGTCGGTATCGAAACTGTCGGCATCAAACACGCCCCAGCAAGTTGCGCCATCCGGCTCCAGCATCGGAATCACCACCTCCGACCGGTCCCGTGGATCGCATGCGACATACCCCTCGCCAAGCTTTGCGACATCGGTCACCACCAGGGCTCGCTGCGAGTTGAACGCCCTTCCGCACGCCCCGTGCATTCCGATGGGGGAGCAGGCGGGCTTGTCTCGCCGCGGCCCGAGAATCATGTCTTCGCCGGAGGCGTTTTTGAGATAGAACCCGAGCCAGGAGACGCGCTTGCCGCCAAGCTCTTCCCACAGCGCATCGACCACGCGCTGCATGCGATCTTCGCGCGTGCCTGAGCGACTGATCGCCGTGGCCACCCGTCCGTAGTTGCGAGCGGAAGCATTCTGAATCGTCATGCGCGGAGGGTATTCATCCACGGCACGCCGGTGTGCCGCGGATTGCAGGATGGACGTACCAACAGCGCAGCTCGATTTCGAGCAGGCTGCGACGACATGGTTCTTGAATGCGTGGCGAGGGTCGCGGCGTGCTTACAGCGTCGCGGAAGTGAAGGGCAGGAGTCCGAGGAAGCGGGCACGCTTGATCGCCTGCGCCACCATCCGCTGCTCCGCCGCGCTGGTCTGAAGCCGCTTGCGTCCGTAGATCTTGCCGTTGGGCGACATCATCCGCCGGAGCGACTCAACGTCCTTGTAGTCCACATAGCGGACGCCGTTGAAGCCTTCCTTGACGACCTTGATCTTGGGCTGGGTACCGAAGCGGGCAAAACGTGACATCAGTAAACCTCGTCGTGGGCGTTCGGCCCGGGTCTGCGTGCTACCAGCACGATCTCCCCGGGCGACGGGTGGGGTGCGAGAAACAGGGAGCAAGCCTAGGCGGACTTGACGCCCGCTGCCACTCCATCGAGCGAGCGTTCGGGACGTGAGCGGGTGCTCAGCACTTGCAAACAGTTAGTGCGTGCCGCCTCGTGGCCATGATGGCGATGGCCGCCGCCAGCATGCCCACATTCTGAATGATGTTGCACCAGCCGACTTTCGCCGGGCAGAACGGGGACATGTCGCCAAAGCATCCGCAATCGACATTGAGGCCGCGGTACAGAACGGACAACAAGAGCGCGATGAACACGACGAGCAGGCCGCCGATCACCAGCGCGGCCCCGCGCGTCCAGATTCCCAGGATCAGCATCGCGCCCGCGATGATCTCGATCCACGGCGTTGTGAATGTGGAGGTGAGCACCGCCCAGTCGGGCAGGTCCAGCTTGAATGCCTTGATGGTCCACGCGAAGCCCTGCGGGCCGCTGCTCGTTGCAGGCCCCTCACCTTTGGCGATGAGCTTGTTGAATGCGGCAAAGGCGAACAGCCCGCCGAGTATGAGGCGCAGCGGCACGCAGACCCATCCCATCACGCTCGGGCTCTGGGAGTCGTGACCTTTTCTAGTTCGATGTGTACCGCTCATTCCTGTCCCTCACCAGTTTCAACCGGGTGCCCAGCGTCTTTCCAGCCAGGGAATCCGTCGTGCATCACGTACACCGCATTGAAGCCCGAAGCATTCAGCAACTGGGCAACGTGCTCGGATTCATCGCAGTCGCCACCGTCGCAGTAGACCACGAGGATCATCTCTTTGGGCAGGCCGCGCACCCACATCGGGTCGCCCGCCTTGAACGAGACCATGTCGGCGCGGAAGGCCCCCGCGACATGCCCGGCGACGTACACATCTTTCCGGCGTGAATCGACAAAGAACGCCTGCTGGTCGTACAGCGCTGCGGCCTGCGGAACGGTGATGTGCCCCTTGGGCAAAGCAGCGGGCGGAGTGGCCGTTGGCGCCGCGGGCGGAGTTCGCGCGGACTCGGCGATTGGCGCGGCGGCCGCGGCCGGATCGGAAGTCGCTTCCGTCTTCACATCCACATCCGGCGACGCCTGGGTCGAGGCCGGCTGCGGATTCGTTGCCTCACCGGCCGGTGTCGGCTTCACAGGGGGAAGAACGAGGTCGAGCGGGGGCGGCTCGGGTCGGTCAAGCTTCACCTTGTCTTTCCGCAATGCCAGATCGGCAAGGCCGATCCCGCCGCCGATCGCGACAATCAGAACGGCGGGGATGATTACTCCAGCGGGCTTCATGACTGACTCCTCTCGAACTCTATGTGCGTGCCTCGTCAAGAAAGCCGCCCTCAGGCCGCGGCCGGTCTCGGTAAGACTGCGATCGCGGCACCGAGGGCGGGTTAATGGCCGCGGCGCGCTCCGGGCGTGCTTGCGCACGCCCGTCGCGCCTCGGGGATTAGGGCTTGGTGGGAACGGCTGGTGCGGCCACGGGCCGTGCCGCGCCGGATGTCTGAACACCGGCGTTCTTCTTCACGCCTGCCGTGGTCGGCTGTCCGGGAACTGTGGCCGCGGCCTGCGGACGCGGGGGGGCGGGATTGCGGATCGACGCTGTGAAGGGCACACGCAGAGTCTCACCACCGTCGACATCCGTTTCGATGATGATGGTGCCCTGGATGTAACCGGGGGTTGCCGGTGTCATGCCGGCCAGTGTGAGCATGTGGTACTTTCCACCCTCACCCGGCATCACATCTGTCGCCAGGCTCATCGAGCTCGCGGTGTCGACGTCGATGCCGCGGATTTTGAAGGCCGTCCCGTTGCGGCTGTCGATGCGTACCTGGGTGGTGAACGGCGTGCTCGGCTGCGAGACACGAAGGAAGACGTTTCCGGGGTTGGCACGCGCTGTGCCCACGATCTGCGCCGACACCATCACCGGGAAAGGCTCGACTCGATCGTCATTGGTCTTGATCATCAGCTGTGCCATGACGTCGCCGATGTTCGCGCCCTTGCCCGCTTCGATCTCGATCTCAACGGTCGTCAGCTTCTCTCCGCCGACATCCCCGGGTTTCGGTTCGCCGATCTTGGTCGTCACCGCGGGATTGTTCGATTCGACCGACAGAACCGCAAAGCCCTCCTTGCGGCCGCTCACGGTGAGCTTCGCTGTTGCGCCGTTGCGATGGTCGACCTCAGGCAGGTGCACCTTCGGGGGGTCCAGCATGACCAGCGCCTTCACGGTCGAGGTCAGCACGATCGACTGCGAAGCGTACTTCTGCGTCGGATCGGTCACGGTGATCGTCACGGTCTTGGTCTGGGTGCCGGAGCGTCCCTTCGGGTCAAAGCGCGCCTTGGCCTGCGTGACCTCGCCGGGGGCAAGGGTGTTCTTCTCCACCACGGGCACCGTGCATCCGCACGAGGCCGCGATGGAAATCTTGATCGTCTCTTCGGAGATGTTCTTGACCGTGAAGTCGTAATCGACTGGCTTGCGATCGCTGATCTCGCCCCAATCGTGCTGGCTCTTCTCAAGCTGGATCGCCTCGGGCTGCTTCACACCCGGGATGAACCCGGGCTTGGGGGCGGTGTCAGGCTGAGCCGGATCAATGCTCTTGGTCGGAGCAGCCGACGGAGTGGGCGCGACGCCCTTGGCCGGCTGTGCCGGTGTCGCGGGGGCGGCGGTTTGTGCCCAGGTCATCGCGGTGAGTGCGAACGAGGTCGCGACTCCTGCCGCGGCGACAATCCTCAACATGTGGTTCGTCTTTGACATTGGCCTTCGTGCTCCTTCTAGGTGCTCAGCGCCCGGTTCGGACCAGCAGTCTTCCGGGTGGGGGTAAGGTGGTTTGCTTGATGGATCAAACAGAATCCGGACGTTAGCGGCGAACTGATATCGGATGATTTGCGGTCCCTCGTCGTGCGCTCGACGAAATCTGGATTCCAGCCGATCTCCCGCCCCGTTTGAGTCAATCACTTCACGCCGGCCTTCAATGCTGACCGAGAGGAATGCTCGGCTGGCCGGGTGGGCCAAAGTGGGGCTCGGCGGGGACGCGATCGAAAAGGTATGCCTACGCCACCAACATTTTCTGAAGGGTTCACCCCCAACCCTTCGCAGCCCCCCCTTGCCGACCTGGCAAAACAGGCTTTTGCGGGCAGTTCCGCCGCTTTTGAGGCACTTTTTCGCAGGCTCGGCCCCGCGGTCCGACGCATGCTGCTTGGCAGGGTTGGGGGGAACCAGCACCTGGCCGATGATCTGAGCCAGCGAACGTGGGCTGGCGTTTGGAAATCCCTTCAAACGGGGAGCTATGACCCCAGTCGTTCGGCGATCACCACCTATGTGTACGCCGTGGCCTATCGAACCTGGCTCCACGATTTGCGGCAGTCCAAGTCCGGCATTGAAGGTGAAACGGTACCGACGGGCCTGGGTGACATTGACCGTCCGAGCCTCGCCGCGGCCCCGGATGCCGCGACAGATCTCGCGGACGCGATCGATACGGTGCGATCGGCACTGGCGGGGTTCGACCCGGATCTGAGCGATGATGAGCGAGACCTGCTGCGTGCGCTCTCGTCTGGAGAATCGGACCGCTCGATCGCCAAACGCCTGGGCCTCGCGGCGAGCACGGTGAACGTCCGGAAACAGACTGCCCTGTCCAAGCTGCAGCGGATCCTGGCGAGAAAGGGGTTCCGGGGAGAATCGTCCGAGCGCGGAAGCCCGGAGCGCCAATAGCCAGATGAACCGTGATGGAGCACATACCCGCCCCCGGGGAGCGACCGGTTAAGGGACACGCCATGAATGACCGCCAACTCCAAGAACTTCTCCGCATGGCCGCGGAAGTAGAAGCGATCGAGGCACACGCCTCGAGCACGCTGGGTCAGGTTTCCGCATGGACCAACGCGCGCCGCCCGACTGTTCTGCGGCGCGCCGCTTGGGCGGGTTTGTCGATCGCCGCGGCGGTAGCCCTCGGGGCGGGGTTCTTTGTCATTCTGCGTCCGGTTCCCGTTGTGCCCGCTGACAACAGCGCGGCACTTGCGACGATCGAGCGGCCAGAGTCCCAGCCCCTGGCTGTGAATCCGGTTGAAGATGCGATTGCGTCCCCGACGATCACGCTGGCCGCGGCACCAGTGTTTGAAGGGACCTCCGCGCCGGCCACTCCGGGGATACTGCTGGCGATTTACCAGGACATCCTGGGCGCATCGCGGTGCGTGCAGGTGCTGCCGCTGGCGATGAATCCCGGTCAGACGCTTGCGGATGTTTCGCGGATTGATCTGCTTCATGCCGACGATCTTTCTGGCGGGTCGTCGTGCGCAACTGGTCCGCACCGGTTGCTTATCGTCGCGATTGCTGGTCCGTCGGGTTCTCTCCCCAGTTCCGATGCGAGCGCGGAGGCTTTGGCTTCGTGCATTGCTGATTCACGCGATGTGTGCTCCGAGGCGCTCTCGTCCTATGCGAATGCCGCCGCGGCTTGCCTGCCGCCGGGCGTCAGCGTTCGCGTGGAAAGCACGTTTGTTCTCCGCTGAGAATCTCCCCCCCTCACCATTGGCCCCTAACTTTTTCCCGAACCTCTTCTTCTGTGACAACGCCTACGCCTCGGCCTCCTGGAGGGCTGAGGCGTTGTCATTTTCGTGGCGCTCATCATCGCGGCGGAATGCGATCTCTTCGAATCGCGCGATTGCGTCGTAGACCTCGGCGGGCCCGGCGGCGGTGCGGATCGCCTCGCGCCAGCGTTTGCTGGGCGGGAGGCGCTTGGCGAACCAGCTCACGCGGCGGCGGATCTGGTACATCGCGTAGCGCCCATCGCGGTAGTGGAGCATGAGGTCGAAGTAGCGTTTGACGATTGCGAGGATGTCGTCGCGATTGGGCGGCGTTTGCTTCTCTTCACCACGCAACAGTGCCCACGCCTCGCGGAAGATCCACGGCGTTGAGAGCGCGCCGCGGCCGATCATCACGCCGTCGCAGCCGGTGCGCTCGATCATGAGCAGGACATGCTCGGGCTCGGTGACATCGCCGTTGCCGATGACGGGGGTCGCGGGGGAGACGGCCTTGACGGCTTCGACGACTTCGCGGATGCCGTCGTGGTTGACGACGCCGGTGAACTTCTGCTGGGTGGTGCGGCCGTGGATGGTGATCATGGATGCGCCGGCTTTCACGAGCTGCGGCGCGAGCCATTTGGCGACGGGTTCGCAGTCGAACCAGCCGAGGCGGAGCTTGGCGGTGACGGGCAGGGTGTCGCCGACCGCGCTCACGACCGCTTCGACGATGCGCTCGGCTTTGCCCGGGTCGCAGAGGAGTTTGGAGCCGCCATCTTTCTTGGTGACCTTGTCGACCGGGCAGCCCATGTTTATATCGACGAGTGATGCGCCGTGGTCGCGGGCCCAGCGTGCGCCATCGGCCATGATCGCGGGGTCGGAGCCGTAGAGCTGCATGCCGACGGGGCGGTCGAGGTCGTTGGTCATCGCGAGGTCGAGCGAGGTGGCGGTGCCGCGGAGCAGGCCTTGGGGGCTGAGGAGGTCGGTGCAGGCGAGGCCGAGGCCCCCTTGCTCGCGGCAGACCTGGCGGAAGGCGAGGTCGCAATACCCGGCGATGGGCGCGAGGAGGAGGGGGGAGGCGAGCTTGAGGGGTCCGATCTGGAGCACGGGGAAGGGTACGTGGGCGATTGGGAGGATCCGAAACACAAAAGCTGCGCGCGAGACTGACCTGAACAGGGGATAGTGCAGGCGAGAAGATGCGGCGCGGATGGTGTGACCGATTCGGGCCGCGTGTCGCGATTCAGTTTACCACACGGAGGGAGGGAATGCGAGGAGTTTGTTTGGGTGATTGGGAGGATACTGGGAGGGGTAGGAAAGTCAGGAGCAAGCTCGAAGGGATGGCGGTGGCGAACAGGAGGCGGGAGAGGCAGCGGCTCAAGCAGTCGTCAACCCCATCGCGACGCACAACGCCATCCCAACTCTTCTCAGTGCCTCGCGTCCGCCTCTGTGATCTGTGGTCGAGCGCCCCCCACCCCCCCCGGTTGCAGCGTGAGCATTCGTAGATGCGGTGAGATTCGCACGGACCCCGCCCAAAGCTGCGGGATCCCTGGCACGTCAAGGCAAAGAAGTCACCGATGCCACCTGCCGGCGTGAAGAGGCTGAGGTGGTAGCATTCTTCATCCGCCAAGGAGCCGCCCCATGCCGACCCCCTCCCGTCGTGATTTCCTGAAACACTCCGCCGCGGCGACGCTTGCCGCTTCTGCGCTGACCGGGGTTGCCGCGGCAGGGGCCCGCGCGGGGCAGGCCACGCAGCCCGGCGCGAACCCGGCCTTGCCCGGCGAGAAGCCCGCGACCCCCCCGGCCGCGACCCCCCCGGCCGCGACGCCACCGGCCGCGACCCCACCGGCTGCGACCCCACCGGCTGCGACCCCACCGGCGAAGGTCGATGTGCTGCGTCGGCCGTTTGGCAAGACGGATATGCAGGTGGCCATCCTGGGGTTTGGCTCCGCGGAGATCGGGTATGAGCGGACCGACCAGAAGGTGGTTGATGGTATTTTGAACGCCGCGCTCGATCAGGGGTTGAACGCGGTGGATACGGCGGAGTGTTATGTCGATGCGGAGGAGCAGATCGGCCGGGCGATCTCGGGGCGCCGCAAGGACTTCTACCTGTTCACCAAGTGCGGGCACGTCACCAAGGACGGCGCCCGCGGCGACGATTGGTCGAGAGAGGGGACGCTCGCGTCGATCGAGCGGTCGCTGAAGCGATGCAGGACAGATGTGCTCGATCTGATTCAGTTGCACTCGTGCTCGCTGGAGACGCTGCAGAAGGGTGAGTGCATTGAGGCGCTCGAAGCGGCGAAGAAGCAGGGGAAGGTGCGGTACATCGGGTATAGCGGCGATTCACTGGCAGCGAAGTGGGCGATTGAGAGCGGGCGGTTTGATTCGCTGCAGACGTCGGTGAACATCGCGGATCAGGAATGTGTGGACCTGACGCTGCCGCTGGCGAAGGCGAAGGGGATGGGCGTGATCGCGAAGCGGCCGATTGCGAACGCCGCGTGGCGGTATGACACGAAGCCGGACAATGGGTATCACGTTGAGTATTGGGAGCGCTTGCAGGCGCTGAAGTATCCGTTTGCGATGGGGGAGAGGCGTGCGGATGCGGGGCCGGATGGGGCCGCGGGGACCGCGCTGCGATTCTCGGCGTTCATGCCGGGGGTGACGGTGTGCATCGTGGGGACGAGCCGGCCAGAGCGGTGGCGGCAGAACGCGGAACTGCTGAAGGCGGGTCCGCTGAGCGATGAGGTGATGAAGTCGATCCGGGATCGGTGGAAGGAAGTGGCGGGGGCGGACTGGACGGGGAGAACGTGAACCGATGTCGGATGTGGGATGTGGGATGTGGGATGTGGGAATCGGTTACGGGGGCCGGGGGGGCGGGGAAGATTTTGGATTTTGGATTTGGATTTTGGATTTTGGATTTGGATTTGGATTTGGATTTTGGAATGCGGAGTGCGGAGTGCTGGGCGACTCACCAACATGAAGCGGCGTTGTCCTCGTGTTGTTCCCGGTGATGTCTTTGCGGTGCCCTTGCCGCGAGGCAGGTATGGGCTTGGCATGGTCGGCCGTGCGGAGATTCGTGTGCCGCCCGTGTGACCGCGGGGGGTTCTGCAGGAGCGGGGCGGGTCTCAAATCGGCGGACTGCAATCTTGTCGGCAGGTTCCCCATACACTCCTGCGTGTACCAATCCCTCCTGACGCGGCGATACCTCACCAGCAAGATCATGCCACTGCTGGCGATCTGTGCTGTCATGTTCTGTTCGGCCCTGGTTTTGACGACCTGGTCGATCATGGGCGGGTTTGTGGTGATGCTGCTGAAAGTGGGCCGCGAGATGGAGGGGGATGTCTCGATCGCGTGGCCGACGGCGGGGTTTGCGCATTACGAGGAGCTGATCAAGCGGCTGGAGGCGGACCCGATGGTGGCCGCGGCGGCGCCGGTGATTGAGACGTTCGGGATGCTGGTGTTGCCGGATGATCGGCAGTATGGGATTCAGCTTCGGGGCATCGATGAGCGGTACGCGAAGGTGGCGACGTACGAGCAGGCGCTGTGGTGGAAGCCGATCACGGAGCCGCTGCCGAAGGACAAGGGGCGCGGGGACATCCGGCTGGACTCGGCGTGGGCCACGGATCAGGCCGCATCGCTTGCGCGCGATCCGGATATTTCCAAGAAGCAGTTGCAGGAGTTTCGCGGGTTTGAGGAGATGCAGGAGGCCGGGCTGACGCTGCAGGAGAAGGACCCGATCACGGGTGCGGTGCGGCCCGCGGTGGTGCTGGGGATTGAGCTGTCGGGTTTTTCGCGGCGCGACGCTGCGGGTTTTTATTCTCCGGCGGATGTGGGCGGTCGGCGCGCGGGCACCGGCGGGTTTGAATGGATGAGCGGGTTCATTCCCAATCACGAAGTCAACATCACCGTCTTGCCGCTCAGTCGTTCCGGCCGCGCTGTGGGTAGCGTGTCGACGCGGCTGCCGGTGGCCAATGAGTTCCGGACGGGGCTGTATGACGTTGACAAACGCACGGTGCTGATTCGGCTGGAAGAGCTCCAGCGGATGTTGAACCTTGATGAGGCGGAGCGCCTTGAGAATGCGCCGCCGGCGAACCCGTATGACATCGTGACCGGTTCTGATGGGAAGGAAGAGACTCCGCGGGCGGGGGTGATCGGCGTCGATCCTGCGCGTGTGACCACGGTGCTCATCAAGGCGAAGCCGGGCTTTGAGCCGGAGCAGCTTCGCGATCGTGCGCTGGTGATCTATGGGGACTTTGCCGCGGCGTACCCCGGTGAGGTGCCGCGATCGATGGACATGGAGCGTTCCATCACGACGTGGGAACGCCAGCAGGCGATGTTCATCGGGGCGGTGAAGCGGGAGACGGCGATGGTGCTGTTCCTGCTGCTGTTCATTTCGTTTGTGGTGGTGTTTCTGATTCTGGCGATCTTCTGGGCGATGGTGAGCGAGAAGACCAAGGACATCGGGGTGCTGCGGTCGATCGGCGCGAGCCGGCTGGGGGTGGCGTGGCTGTGGCTGCGGTATGGGATGTCGATCGGGGTTGTGGGGGCGATTCTGGGCGGGGCGCTGGCGTACTCGGTGGTGTGGAATATCAACCCGATTCATGAATGGATGGGGCGGGCGATGGGGATTCAGATCTGGGACCCGAGCGTGTACTACTTCCCGGAGATTCCCAGCGAGGTGGTGCCGTGGAAGGCCGCGCTGGTTTTGAGCGGCGCGGTGCTGTTCAGCGTGCTGGGTGCGCTGCTCCCGGCGGTGAAGGCGGCGCAGATGGACCCGGTCCGTGCACTGAGGTTTGAATGAGCCAGAGCGGCATGACAACATCGGCGACGGGCATGGCCGCGAGCGCGGCGCGCGCGAACGGCAGTGCGGCGAACGCGGCGAACGCGGCGAGCGGGGGGGCGATATTGCGGGCGACGAACCTGCACAAGACCTATCGCATGGGGCGTGTGAAGGTGCCGGTGCTTCGGGGCGTTGATCTGACGGTGAAGCGGGGCGAGTGGGTGGCGATCCTGGGGGCATCGGGGTCGGGGAAGAGCACGCTGCTGCACTTGCTGGGGGGGCTGGATCGGCCGGATCGGCAAGGCACAGCAACCGTGTGCGGCAAGTGTAAGTACGACGTGAGTGCGCTGGACGCGGCGCGGGCGAGCAAGCGCATCGAGCGGTGCCCGGAGTGCAACGAGCTTCTCCATGTGTCGGGCGGAGCTGTCTCGTTTGAAGATCGGGAACTCGCGAAGATGTCATCGCGCGAGCTGGATCGGTATCGCACCGAGAGCGTGGGGTTTGTGTTTCAGTTCTATCACCTGTTGCCCGAGCTCACGGTGATGCAGAACGTCACGATCGCGTCGATGGTGCGGCTGGGCCGCTTTGGCTACATGGCGCAGCGGTCGAAGGTGGAAGCCCGTGCGAGAGGGCTGCTCGAATCGTTCGGGCTTGGGCATCGGCTGACGCATCGTCCGGCGGAACTCTCGGGTGGTGAGCGGCAGCGCGTTGCAATCGCACGGGCGCTGGCGAATGAGCCGCCGGTGCTGCTTGCCGATGAGCCCACAGGAAACCTTGACCACGCAACCGGCGAGACGATCCTCGATCAGATCGCCAAGCACCGGGCGGATGCGGGGCTGACGATGGTGATGGTGACGCACGACCGCGACATCGCCAAGCGGGCTGACCGGGTGGTCCAGCTGACGGATGGCCGGGTTGCGTGAGTGGGGTCGAGTTGGCTTGGCGGACAGGGTTGCAAACACTGCTCCAGGGAGCAGTGCCACGAAGAGCTGTAAACACTGCCCTGGGGAGCAGTGCCGCCAGAACCCTAATAAACTACAATCAGACTTTCGAACCGATGGCGAACATGCTTGCAATATGGTTAGTATATGCTAAGCTAGTGTGTACTAATCTGGGTCTTGGCCTCGGTCTTGGTAGGCTCGCCCCGCTCACAGGGAGTCCTTTTCATGTCCTCTTCTGACCCCATCAACGGCTCATCGAGCAATCCGCCTGTTGCGCAGCCAGACCCGCGCGTGGAAGAACTGCTCCGTCGCGTCGCCGCGCTCGAGCAGCGGCTCGCATCGATTGACGTTTCGCAGGCCGATGCGAGCCACATCGAACCTCCACCTGTTGCTTTGCGTTCCGCCGCGAAGACTGTGCTGCCGGAGACTCACGACGCGTTCATCGAGCGGCTTGCGCATTTCAAGCGAGATGCCCGTGCGCAGCGCATCGGCAGACCTGCTGCATCGGGTTCTGTGGATGCGCCCGCGGCGGATGTGGTTGCGTCGATACCTTCGGCTGCGAATGTATCCGCGCTGCCCGCGGCCCCTCCGACTGCGCCGCCGAAGGCGGTGCCGGATGCGCCGATGCCGGTGATTTATGCTGCGCCGGCGACGTATGCGCCAGCAGTGAGCGTTTCGCCGGTTGTGTATCCGCCGCCGGTTGTGGTGGGCGGAGCGATGCATGCCGGCATTCCGCCGCGGCCGCCAGTTGCTGTGTCGCCAACTGCTGCGCCCTCTCACGCTGTGCCGCCGGTTGTCGCACGGCCGAAGCCGCCGACTGCCAAGCCCGCGAAGCCTGCGATGAGCCTTGAGTCGCTGATCGGGTTCAAGGGGTTCATGTTTGTCGGGTCGCTGATCCTCATCGTCGGCGTCATCATGGGGATGAAGTTTGGCATCGACCAGGGGTGGTTCAAGATGCCGCCCGCGGTCCGCTGCATCGGCGCGGCGATGTTCGGGGTCTTGCTGCTTGGTGCGGGTGAGTGGGCCCGTCGCAAGATCAACGCGCTGGCATCGGCGGGGCTCTCCGCCGCCGGAATCGCGACGATGTATGGCGCGGCGTGGGTCGCGTATGGGCACTACGGCCTGGTCGATGCGCCGGTGGGCTTCGCGCTGCTGGGCGCGGCCGCGGCGATCGGCATCGTGGTTGCGCTGCGGGCCGGGCTGGTCAGTGTCGCTGTCGTGTCACTGCTTGGCGCGTACATCGCGCCGTGGATCGCCACCACCCCCAATCCGTCGCCGCTGGTGCTGCCGGCATACCTGATCGCCCTGCTGACGCTCGGGCTTGTGCTCTCGGCGCGGCGGCCGCGCCCGTTCCGCGCGTTGCGCGGCGTGGTGTGGTGGGGCACGGTGATCATGGGCACCGCGGCGGTGTTCTACGCGGCGGATGTCGGCAAGCCCATGATCGGGCTGGGCTTCCTCGCGATCGTGTGGGCGGCGGTACATGCGGAGCTGTGGTACGGAGCTCACAAAGCGCCGGAGGCGTTGGGGCCTGTTGAGGCCAAGGGGCTCTCGTGGCGGGCAACACGCCCGGTGCTGAGCACATTCGCAACGACCATGTGGGCCGCGGCGATCGGCGTGTGGTCGTTGTCGTGGGCGACGGGCGGAATCCAGCCACCAGACTGGTTTGTGACCGCCGCGATCGCGGTCGCCGCGGGCGTGGTGGCGATGATCCTGGCGGGCAACCTGCGTGTGCTCATCGACACGCCGGAGAACGATGGCGAGCGGCTCGGCGCAGCGCTAATGGCGCAGGCGGGCGCGCTGGTGGTCGCGACGGTGGTACTCGCGCTCGCGGGGCGGGCAGAGGTCCTCGCAGGAATCCTGATCGGCGTCGCCGCGGTCTTCGCGGGCCGCTGGATAAAGAGCCGCTCGCTTGATGTCTACGGACTGATCGTGCTGGCGCTCACCGTGGGTCGGATGGTCATGTACGACTCGTGGCGCGGCACGATCATCGGGCCGAGGGCGCTGGGCAGCGTCTTCCTGGGGTTGTCGATCACGGAGTGGACGCTGCTGATGTGCTTCGCGGCGGCGGGCTGGGCCGCGGCGGGTGTGCTGCTGGTGCGGTCGCAGGCATCGGGCATGTGGCGATCACTCGGCGCGGCGTGCATGGCCATCGCGCTCTGCGTGGCGTTTGCGGGATTCATCTCGCCGCACTCGGAGATGGTGTCCGTGCTCGTGCTGGCGATCCTCCTGTGCGTCGGCGCATTCGGCGTCGGCAACGCGGTCGGTTCCATCGGCTTTCTGGTGATCGCGATGGTCGCGATGGCGGCATCATGCGTCGCCGCGATCGGCTTGCAGGCGCAGCGGCCCGAAACCATCTCGTGGGCCTGGCAGGGCGGCGGCATCATGCTCTCGCGTTGGGGCATGGCGATGCTGCTGGCGGCGCTGGCGTGGGCGGGCTTCGCCGCTGTCTTGCGAAAGAACTGGACTGCGCGGGCCGCGGAATGGAGTGCAGCGGTGATCGCGTGCGCAGCCGCCGCCGGGGTGATGCTCTTCCTCTCGGTGCTTGCGCCGGGTTCACACACCGGGCCGGTCGCGTGGGTCTGGCTCGGCCTTGGGATCGGACTCTTCGCGGTGCATCACCTCTTCCCGAGGCTGGCGATCGATGTCATGGGGTTCGCCGGCCTGCTCGCGGCCACTGGCCTGTGGGCGATCACCTATCTCCCGAGCGACTGGGTCGGGTCTGCGCGCCCGATCGGGCTGCACCCCGGGCTTGTGCAGGGCCTTGCGCTTGCCGCGGCGTTGTGGTGCAGCGCGGTGGTGCTTTGGAAGCGCTCGGGCAAGGTGGGGGCGGCGACGTTCCCGGAAGCTTTGCGCTCGGTTGTTGCCGGCGCGGTGGGGCTGATCTTCATCTCCACATCGCTTGAGGTTCGGCGCGCGGCGATGACGTGGTTTGCCAGCGGGGCTGATGATTTTGGAGAGCGTGCTGCGCTCTCCATCTGGTGGGGCCTGTTCGGCCTTGCGCTCATCGGGGTGGGCTTCTGGCGGAGGGTGCCGCTTGTGCGTCACTCCGGCTTGGCTTTGATGGCCATCGCCGCGGGCAAGGCGGTGATCTTCGATCTGGCGGATGTTCCTGCGGGGTGGCGAGCGGCGTCGTTCCTTGGGCTGGGCCTGATGATGCTGGCCGTTGGGTTGGTGTATGCCAAGGCGCACGCGAACCTGGAGAAGGCCGGCGCACCCGATGAGCCCGCGGAAGTGCCGGGGGATACGGCGCTTCCGCTGGATCGGGCATGAGCATGCAAGCGCGGGGAGTTGTCTGATAAACTGGGGCCATGGCATTGGCGCCGCCGGAACTCTCTGGCCGCACCGATGACAGCGGGAAGCCTGTGCAGGTGCTTCGTGCCGCGGCCGCGGCGGATTGGCCAATGTCCGGGGATGAGCGGATCTCGATGCTCGCAGCGCGGATGCAGGCGGCGATGCTTCGGCAGGGACTGTGCCCCGGCTGCGGGCGGTCGATTGAGGGCCTGACCGCGGAGGCGGATGGGTGCGTGGTGTGCGCGGGGTGCCTTGGCGCGTGGCAAGCCGGTGGGGGGGTGATGCCGGGGGCTCGCCTGTGTCGGCGCAGTTGTCGATGGGCTTGTCGCCGCCCCCGGCCAACACTACCGTCCGGTAGGCGTGTTGACGCGGGGCTTGGGGAATGGCGGGGTTGTCTGGACGCATTCACGAATGTCGGAAGTCGCAATCAGATCGCCGCATGGTCCCGCTCTGGGGACATACCTCAACCCGATATCGATGGCGTCGGGTCTGTGGCGCATGCGGGACTTGATCTGGCAGTTTGCGTCGCGCGAACTGCTCGAGCGGCACAAGGGGGCAATGCTGGGGGTGGTGTGGAACGTGCTCAGCCCGCTCCTGACGCTCGGGGTGTACACCTTTGTGTTCGGATTCGTGCTCAATGTCCGCTGGGAGCAGCGGGGGGGGCAGGCGTGGGAGGGGATGAACCCGCACGTGAGCTTTGCGCTGATTCTGTTTTGCGGGCACGCGTTTGCGCACCTGTTTACTGAGTCGGTCAGCCGCGCACCGATGCTTGTTGCGGGCCGGCCGAACTTGGTTCGCAAGGTGGTGTTCCCGCTGGAGATTCTTCCCGTCTCAGTTCTGACCGCGAGTGTGGTGACGTTTGCGGTGAGCGCGGCGATTCTGCTGGTGCTCACGTTTGCGCTGACGGGGCGGATTCCCATCACCGCGCCGCTGACGCTTCTGCCGATGATCCCGCTGCTGATGCTCTCGCTGGGATGCTCGTGGTACCTCGCGTCGCTGGGGGTGTTTCTGCGCGACATCCGGAACGTCGTGCAGGTCGTGGTGCACATGATCACGTTCATGAGCGCGGTGTTCTATCCGATCGAGCGCGTGCCTGAAACCTGGCGGCACCTGGTCTACTACAACCCTCTTGCCGTCATCATCGAGAGCGGCCGCCGCACGCTGCTGTGGGGTGAGCTGCCGGATTTCAACCGCCTTGCGTGGGTCACGCTGCTCAGCGTCATCGTCATGCAGCTGGGCTACATCTGGTTCATGCGGACCAAGAGGGGGATGGCCGATGTCGTCTGACACCCCCATCCCGCTGCCGCCGCCCGCGCTCCCGGGGCCGACGCCGACGCTCGACCCGGAGCTTGCGATCAGCGTTCGCGGCGTGGGCAAGTGCTATGAGATCTATGCCAAGCCGATCGACCGGCTGAAGCAGACGCTGCTGGGGCGGCTTGTTCAGAGCGAGTTTCACAGGAAGTTCTGGGCTCTGCGCGATGTGTCGTTCGACGTTGCGCGGGGCGAGGCTGTGGGCATTGTCGGCAAGAATGGGTCGGGCAAGAGCACGATGCTGCAGATCATCGCCGGAACGCTTGCGCCCACCGAGGGCGTCGCGCTTGTCCGGGGGCGGGTCGCCGCGTTGCTGGAGCTTGGCAGCGGCTTCAACCCTCAGTTCACGGGGCGCGAGAACGCATTCCTGGCCGGAGCGATCCGCGGCCTGCCGCGGAAGCTGATGGAGGAGAAGCTCGACGATATCGCCGCGTTCGCCGACATCGGCGACTTCTTCGATCAGCCTGTCGGCATGTATTCGAGCGGCATGCACGCCCGTCTGGCTTTCAGCGTTGCGAGCATGGTGGAGCCGGAAGTACTCATTCTCGATGAGATCCTCGCCGTCGGCGATGCGAGCTTCACGCAGAAGTGCATGGCGCGGCTGCACAAGCTGCTCGATACGGGCGTCACACTGCTCTTTGTCAGTCACAACCTCGACTCGGTGAAGAGCATCTGCCGGCGCGGCGTGTATCTGCAGAAGGGCAAGACGATCTTCGTGGGACCGACCGAGCAGGCGGTCGATCAGTACCTCAGCCATGTTCGGGAGAACGCGACCAAGCGGGCCGCGGAGAAGGTTGAGAAGCTTGCCCAGCCCAAGGAGCTTCTTACCGATGTTGAAAGCTCCCTCCGCTATGGCACTGGGCACGCGCAGGTTGAGAAGGTGCGGCTGACCGACGACTCTGGCGCTGACCGCGAAGAGTTTGGCTATGGCGAACGGGTCGTGGTTGAGGCGTCTATCCGCGCGGTCGTGGATATGGAACGGCTGAATGTGGTTTTTACGCTGCGAGATCAGATGGGCGTCGATCTGTTTGGGGCGACGGCTGTCCGTGATGGTGCGAGACCGCCGCGCATGCGGGCGGGAGAGCTGGCGGTTGTGCGGTTCTCTTTCCGCAATCGCCTCCGCTCGGGGCCCTATGGCGTGAGCCTTGCGGTCACCCGCCGGCCGGATGACGCCGGGGACGGCCTGGCGACCCTTGATAACCTCGACGGCTGCGCTGCGTTTCAGTCTCTTGGGGATCCTCGGCGCAAGATTCGGGGGAAGCTCCGATATCCCGTCCAGGCCGAGTGCACGGTGATCCGTGCGACGGGCGTTGTCCGAAAGACCGTCAGCAAGGGCGTCGCGACAGCGGCGGGCAAAGTCATCCAGAAGCCCGTGTGACGAGCACCGAACAACCCACTACACTACCGCCCCATGGATGCACCCAGCTTCTTGACCGCGCAGCTTCTCGTCAGCATCGTTGTGATCCTGGTGGTCGTGCACCTGGTCCTTGGCCTTGCGGGGTATTGCACCTACTTCGAGCGCAAAGTCTCGGCGTACATGCAGGATCGCATCGGCCCCAACCGCGTGGGCTTTGATCTCAACCTGCCGGCGCTCTGGTTCCTCAAGGGCCTCTGGGGCCTGGGCCAGCCCCTGGCCGATGGTCTGAAGTTCATGCTGAAAGAGGATTACCGGCCCAAGGGTGCGGACAAGATTCTCTTCTCGCTCGGTCCGATCGCGTGCGTCATCCCCGCGCTGATCGGCTTTGCGGTCATCCCCTGGGGCGGCACTGTCTG
This sequence comes from Phycisphaerales bacterium, assembly GCA_038247555.1. Classification (GTDB taxonomy): domain Bacteria; phylum Planctomycetota; class Phycisphaerae; order Phycisphaerales; family UBA1924; genus JAHBXL01. Next base: position 63,283 of record JBBRUT010000003.1, read on the forward strand.
GGTTCCTTCGTTCACGATCCCGCTCCTGAACTGGCACATCGAAGGCCAGTACTGCGTGATTGCGGGTGCGCCGCTGAATGTCGGCATCATCTACCTGCTTGCCGTCGGCTCCGTGTCGATCTATGGCATCACGCTGGCAGGTTGGGCTTCCAACAACAAGTACTCGTTCCTCGGGGCCCTTCGCGCCTCCGCCCAGATGATCTCCTATGAGATCCCCATGGGCCTGTGCATCCTTACCGTGCTGCTCATGACCGGTTCGCTGATGCCCGAGAGCATCGTTCAGTACCAGATTGACAACGGCTGGCTGATTCTCGCGCATCCGCTCGCGGCGATCCTGTTCTTTGTGTGCGTGCTTGCGGAGTGCAACCGCACCCCGTTTGATAATGCCGAATGCGAGCAGGAGCTCGTCGGCGGCTATCACACCGAGTACGGCGCGATGCGGTGGGCGCTCTTCTTCCTGGCCGAGTACTCGCACATGATCACCGCCGCGGCGTTCTTTTCGCTGCTTTTCCTCGGCGGCTATCACCTGCCGCTGGGGATGGAGAATCATTTCTTCCTTACCGAGAGCACGGGCATCCTCGCCGTCATTCTCAAGTTCCACGTCTTCCTCGTCAAGGTGCTGGCTGTCATCTTCCTGATGATGCTCGTGCGATGGACGATCCCGCGGCTCAAGTTTGATCAGATCATGGCGATCGCGTGGCAGGGGATGATCCCCATCACACTGGTGATCGTGGTGATGACCGCCGCGATGATCCACTTCGGCAAGAACGCCACCGGGTGGATGTTCCTTGCCAACGTGGCTCTCGCCGGCGGAATCTACTTCGTGCTCGGACTGGTCCCCCGGGCGACGAGCAACAGCCGCGTCCGCCTGGCGGGCTCGCGATACTCACCACTTGAGGGCGAATCGGTACGCACGCGCCCGACCGACCGCCTCGCGCTTGAGGATCGGCCGCTGGAGGGGTCGCTCCCCGCGTGAGCGCTGTTCAGGCAGCGGAACGCGCTTGGGACATCACTGGTTCGGGATCACCTGATCGCTCTTGCGGTTCACCGTGAATGTGGTGGCGAGCAAGTAGTTTCTGCCCTGATACACCGTCACCTGGCCGCTGATCGTGAACGTGGCGGATTCGCCCATGCGCTCGGCGAGCGCCTCGATCATCGACAGGTTGGTGCAGGGGAGCAGCGTCATCGGCGGCTCGGCGACTTCGCTGACGGTGCCAGTATCGACAACAAACACAGCCTCACCGCCGCCCATGCGCATGACGCGGCCGCGCCGGCCGGTCATGAACCCGGCGGGGCGCGTGCCTGCGGGTGTGCCGCCACTCGCGGCTACTTCGGCAGCCCCCGCCTCGCGATCGGCTGCTGTGGTTGGGTTGGTGACGCGGCGTGTGCCGAGGGCGCGGTCGAGTTCTCCGATGATCCGCTCGATGCTCGGGCCATCGGCGGGCGTGGGGGATGGTGTGGCGGGTACCGATGCATCGCCGGGCTCTTCCGCATTTGGCTGATCAACATCCGAGTGCTCAGCATCAGGCTGTCGGGTCTCTGGCTGCGGTGTCTCTGGCTGCGGTGTCTCCTGGGCCTGCTCGGCGATCGGGACTTCCGGGGCGGTCGACGGGATCGTGGTCTCCAGAATCGGCGGGGCGGTGGGCAACAGGTAGTTGTGGCCTTGATACGCCATCACCTGACCGGTCACCATGATCCGCGCACGGGTGGCTTCCTCGCCGCTCATGCGCGAAGCGATCCGTTCCATCGCCGCGAGATACTGGCTCGGCAACACCACCATGGGCGGCATCTTCCGGCCTCGCGCATCTTCATCGAACACAACGTACCACCGCCCGCTCTTGCCCTTGGCCAGCACGCCCCTTGCCGACGACACGAAGGCGCCCTCCCTCAGCAGGGCCGGTGAGCGATCAATCCCGAGTTCTTCGCGGAGTGTTCCCGGCACCACCGGACGCACGGGCAGCGGCTGAGGCCCGGTCGGCGTCGGCGACACACCCTGCCCCACCGCGAGCCCGGCCGCGCCCAGCACCACTGCCAATGCCCCCAACCCTTGCCAAGTTCGTTCGCCCATGTCGCCTCCTTGCTCGCCGGCTCGCGGCACACCCTCGGTCCTGCTCACCATGGTATCAATCGGCCCGATCCCTCACCCCCGCTTACCGGCATCCTCAATCTGCCGGTTTCGCGGCCAAGTTGCTGTTGGCCGCCACACCCCCGCAGAAGCCCCGAAAGTACGCCTGCGGCCTGCCCGGTGCTATACTCCGGCCCTGCCGCGGCATACTTAGTCGCAGCATTGACAATTCGCCGGGGCGGTAGCTCAGTTGGTAGAGCGCGTCGTTCGCAATGACGAGGTCGAGAGTTCGATTCTCTTCCGCTCCACTTGAAGAAGACCCCTGCTGAGGCGGGGGTTTTTCGCTTTTGGGGATGTGGCGCATAACGCGGTGATCGAACGCTCAGTGGTCGTCGGCGGGGTGGAAACTCGGGACGGTGGCAGGGGGAACGGGCGGCGGTTATCGACCAATCGTCGCGCGAGGAGGCTGGTGCGATCCGGTTGGCGACACAGGGATGCCCGCCTAGGATCGCCTTCCTGACGGGGTGTAGCGCAGCTTGGTAGCGCGTTTGACTGGGGGTCAAAAGGTCGCAGGTTCAAATCCTGTCACCCCGATTCAATCAAAGACCCCGCCCATCTGGCGGGGTCTTTGATTGAGATGAGTTGCAGGATCTGACTTACGACTGCGGGCGAAGCCCGCAAAGTCGTGGGTTCACGCCGAGCACAGCGAGGCGCCGCGGAGCGAAGCGACGCGAAATCCCGCCACCCCGATTGACGGACCCAAACGCCCGCGAATATCGATTCGCGGGCGTTTATCTTTTGAACTGCTCTTCGTCGCCTTGGAGACGGTGCCGCCTTCGCCGATCGGCTGAGCTCGATACGAGCCGTTACTGGAGGTTCGTGCACACTCCAGCGCGACCCGCCGATGTCTACTTCCGCGCTGGCTCCGATCCGACGAGTTCTGTCCGCCAATCGCTTACGAAGATCAGTCCGGGCTCTTCCTCCGGGTCATCCTCGATGAGCATCAGGAACCGATTCCGCAGAGTGTCGAAGACGACGATCTGGGTTCGCTCTTCCAGCGGCTGGCCGCCAAGCAGTGGCTTGGGCACTCCGACATCCACTTCGCCGTCTTTGACCGTGATGGTTGCCGACCACGCTCGCTTTGATACGTCGATCCACGCGAGCTCGTTGTCTGCGAGCCAACCGTAATCACCTGTGATCGTCGCGGCGGAAACCGGGACCGATGATGACGGTGTGGGAAATGTCACGACCTTGAG
>JBBRUT010000004.1:0-64554 GCA_038247555.1 Phycisphaerales bacterium
CGTCTGATCATGTTGCGAGCCTGAAGGGGAATCGCGGCCTGGGGATCCTGCAGGTCGATGCCCACATGGACTTGCGTGTGGCGTTTGAGGGCTTCGCGTGGTCCCACGCATCCATCATGCACAATGTGATGTGGCTCCTGCTCGGGGTGTCGCGGCTGGTGCAGGTGGGCATCCGCGACTATGGGCAGGGGGAACTGGACGCGATGAAGGGGTCAAAGGGTCGCATTCGAACGCACTTCGACTCTGACTGGTCACGCAAGCTTGACGCGGGCGCGAAGTTCGAAGCGCTGTGCCGCGATGCGCTAAAGCCGCTCCCCAAGCACGTGTGGATCAGCTTTGACATTGATGCTCTTGATCCGGCTCTCTGCCCGCACACGGGCACGCCGGTACCCGGCGGACTTTCGTTCAACCGCGCGTGCGTTCTGCTGGAACTGCTTGCAAGGTCCGGGCGCACGGTGGTCGGGTTCGATCTCAACGAGGTGTGCCCCGGTCCGAACTCGAAGGAGCCGGAGTGGGACGCAAATGTCGGCGCGAGGTTGCTCTACAAGCTGTGCGGCGCGGCATCGATCACTCACAAACGCTGAGTGGTCGACTCGGCAGCCGCATCGTGCGGGGGAACCAGTTGGCGTAGAGAGTTCGCCGCGGCATCGACACTTTCTGACATCACAAAGAGCGTGTCGAGTCTTGATCGGCGGATCGCATCGAGGTTCATGCCGGTCGCTCCCGCGATTGCGACACGTCCGTCTCTGGTCTTCACGCCAGATGTGAACTCCACCAGTGTTCCCAGCGCCAGGCTGGCCATGAAGCCGACTCGGCTCAGGTCGATGATCACGCGGCGAGGGTGCGATGACCCGACCCGACGCAGGTGCAACTGCATCGCGTCGATTTCGCGGAGTGTGGCGTCGCCGGTGAGACGAATGGTGACACAATCCGCCGGGCCTTGAGCATCGGTTTGAATGTCGAGCATCGATCCTCCGCGTTGCATCAAGTTGCGACGGGGAGTATCTCTGTGCAGGAACGATTGGACGAGCCCGGAGGGTGGTCTTGTTCAAATCTTTACGAACGATGAGCAACTGACGTTCTCACCAAGGTGCGGCAGACCCTGGCCCGCAGAGCGATCGATCGGGGTGGCAGCGAACTCTCTATGGCCGCGAGGGCATCGGCGAGCTCGACCTCGGGCTCTATCGCGCCCGCGCGGATACACCGCTCCGCGCACCACAGCCCCGCCAAACGATGGGCGGGCCGGGAGTCGGTCAGCATCCGCACGACGTGGCGGTGGGCGCCGGGCTCTCCCGCCAGAACAAGCGCCCTGGCCGCGGCCGCTCGCACGCGGTGGCGAGACTCATGGCTCGCGGCAATCAGTCGCTCGCGAATGTCGGCGAAGCGGCCGATCCCCATCGCCACCATGCTCAGAGATTCGACGGCGGTTGCCGCGACTCGCGCATTCGTCGATTCGCACGCGGCGAGCAGCGCGGACATCGAAGCGGATGTTCTCGTCGCCCTCAGCGCCGCGCACGCCGCGGCGGCGGGACGGGGCATCTCCGCGACTGCCACTCGGCACAAGTCCGCTTCAAGGTCGGGGGCCATGCGACGCTGACGCGCGGTGTGAACGGCCGTTGCGAGGCTGCCGGCATCGGAGGTGTTCAGGGCCCCGCGCAGCTCGCGAAGAGCTTCTTGGCGGCCAAGCCTGACGAGCCGCCTCTGATTCACCCGCTGCTCTTCACCGATGGCCTGCGCAGCCGCCGGGTGCACTTCTCCGGGAGCGGTTGAAGTGAGCCGATGGATCGCTTCTACACGGGCGCGGCGATCGGTAACGGAGGAAGGCCTCAGAGCCGCGATTGCGCGCATGGCCGCGGCGGCAGTGCGTCCGGGCGGATTCATCGCGGCGAGCTTCTCGAGCGCTTGAACATCGCCGGCGTCGATCGCCTGCGCCAGCGCGTGGGCGGGACTGCCCGCTTCGGCGAGTGTTGACCGACGGGGATTGAGCCCGAGATGCGACGCCGCGCGGAGCTCGGCACGCTCGGCACGGGTCAGCCGATGACCAAGGTGTTCGCGGCACGGCGCGGTCCATGCGGGTTCGGCCATAGCGCGCCAGAGAAGCGTGACGTCATCTCCGAGCACACCGCGCCGAATGAGCCCGCGAATGACGAGGTGGATGGGGTGGCCGGAGTCGCGGAGCACAGCGGTCAGGGGGTTCTGTTCCACGGCAAGCCACGATCGTCCGGCGCGAAAGCGGACGAGTAGTTCGGCGACAACTGTGCGGCGATGCTCGACGTAGTGGTCGACGGCCAGCGCGAGGATCTGAGCGGCGAGGGAAGGCGAGCCCGATCCGAGTACCGTGGATTGCAGCGCGTTTTCGGCGTGGGCGACGAGGGCAGGATCGGCATCGCCCAAAAGGGCGACAAGGCCGTTTGCGGCCGCGAAAAGCTCGGAATGGGCGATTCGCGACGCGGGGATGTTGGGTGTCGCGGTGGGCACGTGGCAGCGCGGTCGTACGAATCGAGCGCGAAATCTCGGCCACAGCCCCATTTGCGTCATAGGTTTCGCCATCTTAACGAGGGATGAGGTGGGCGTCCGACCCGAGGCCGGGCTGGCTCGCATACTGAATCCGCTACCTGTTGTGGGTGCTTTACCCATACGCTGCACTGCTTGTATACTCTTGTTGTGAAATTGCTCTTGCGATCCAGCGACGTTCTTGGAACAATGGGGCCGATATTCATCAAGTGTCTGTAAAGGCTCGGTCATGACTGACGATTCGCATTCATTTCAATCCCAACAACACGCCCGATAAGGGCATGCATCGGTGAAGGCGCGAGGAATCCACGAATGAACCTTCCGACCAAACCGAACGGTTTGCAAACGTACCAAATCTTCCTGTACCGCAAGGCGCTCCACCCGGAGCTCTTCCCCCTCAAGGGCCGTCGCCAGCTGGTTCATGGCGCGTACGAGATTGAGGCCTGGGTCATGCCGGGGGCTCATCTCCTGCGATTCCAGCACGCGAAGCTGTGTGCTTGCGAGTTGCTGACCGACCAAGAGGGTGCGTTGCCCGTCGAGGGGGCGGTAACCGGTTTTCAGTGCGCCGGGGAACACGAGTTTGAGCACACCTTTGAGGCGGAAAAAGTCAAATACATCACGTCGGTGCAGACTGAGCAGCTCTCCGACAACCTGTACCAGGCGACGTATGAAGAGATGACCCAGTTCGCCCAGGAAACAGGGGCTCTGATTCACCCCTGGTCCGATTCCCGCGCCTCGCATCACGGGACGAACGGCCTGAATGGGCACGGCAGGAGCAACGGCCATTCTTCCAACGGCCACTCGTCCAACGGCCACTCAATCAACGGCAGCCATGGCAACCAGACCGGCCGCAACCTGTCGATGCTGGATGTGCAGCGATTGACGAAGGAAGTCCACGCCCAGTCATACCACCTGATCGCGGCCACGGGCCTGGTCATTCGCACGCAGACGATCTTCGAGCACGCCTGATCGCGCCGATTCCAGCTGGTCCCCTGGGCTGCGAGAGTGGGCTTGACGCGTCGATTGACCGATGTAGGCTTCTTCAAGTATGAACCGCGCAGCATTCATCGCCATGATTCGAATTACCAAGCCCCGCTGAGGCTTGGCGCGCGGTCGTCTGGTTCATCCAACCCACGACGAAATGCCGCCGGGCTGAAGGCGGGGGCTTGACGGCTGCGCTTGCCGCGCGGCTCGACACCGTACCATCCCCGTCCCCATCCCGATGCAACGAGCAACGCTGCGGCACTGCGAAGTGTCCCGTTGCGAAGGACCCGTTTCATGAGCACCGACTCGCACCCACCCACCCGCCCCCCCGCCCCCCCCGCGCCCCCCGCGGCTGACAAGCCTGCCAAGCCCGAAGCCAGCAAGGTGAAGTTTCCTGTCAACCTCCCGAAGACCTCGTTCCCGATGAAGGCGAATCTGGTTCAGAACGAACCGTCCACGCTGAAGCGGTGGAGCGGGATGGCCGCGGGCAAGGGATTGCACGCCGCGGTGGATGATGCCCGGATCGCCGCGGAGGCGTTCCTGTTCCACGACGGACCGCCATACGCCAACGGCAACATCCACATGGGGCACTTGATGAACAAGTGCCTGAAAGATTTTGTTGTTCGATCCAAGACCATGGCGGGGAAGCGGTGCGCATTCGTGCCAGGCTGGGACTGCCACGGGCTGCCCATCGAGCACAAGGTGATGACGGAACTGGTTGAGGCGAAGAAGTGGGACAAGATCGGCGCACTGCCCGAGGGCGAGCGGAAGATGATCGTCCGCCGCGAGTGCCGCAAATGTGCCGAGAAGTTTGTGAAGCTGCAGGGCGAGCAGATGCAGCGTCTGCTGACACTCGGAGACTACGCGCATCCGTATCTGACAATGGACCCGGCGTACGAGGGAGCAGTGCTGGAAGTACTGGCCGATCTTGTTGACCAGGATCTGCTCTACCGGGCGCTCAAGCCGGTGCACTGGTCGATCGCCAACGAGACGGCGCTCGCTGAGGCGGAGCTTGAGTACGAAGATCGCGAAGACCTGTCCGTGTATGTCGACTTCGAAGCGGCCGATGCGGATGCAGTATATGACGCGTTTGGTCTGGCCAGGGAGAGCGACGAAACGACGGAGCCACCGAGCGACCAAGGGGCTACCACCGAGGAAGAAGACTGGGGTCCGCGTCCGACCCAGAACCCTTCGTTCATGATCTGGACGACCACGCCGTGGACACTACCGGCCAACGTGGGTGTTGCCGTGAACCCCAAGCATGAATACGCGCTGGTGCGGGTCGATGGGAATGTCACGATCATGGCCGCGGGACTGGTTGAAAAGGTTACCTCCATCGCGAAGGCGGAGGATGTGACCGTGCTGGCGACGACGACGGGGGCGAAGCTGCTCGGGCTTCGGTACAAGCATCCGTTTGTGAGCAATCCGCCCGCGTGCGGGCTGGGGCGGGTGTGCGACCCGGCCAAGCTGTGGTCGGTTGTCGCGGCAGATTACGTGACGCTGGAAGATGGCACGGGCATCGTCCACACTGCGCCCGGCCACGGCACCGAGGACTACGCCAGCGGCCTGCGCGAGCACCTGCCCATCTACTGCCCGGTGCAGGGTGACGGTACGTACGACGCCACCGCGCCCGACTGGCTTCGCGGCGTATCCGTATGGGACGCCAACAAGAGGGTGACCGAGTGGCTCCGCAACTCCGGGCACCTGTTCCACGACCACACGTTCACGCACTCCTATCCGCATGACTGGCGCAGCAAGACGCCGACGATCTTCCGCTGCACGGAGCAGTGGTTTGTGAGCGTGGACGGTCGGCATGAGGGGTCGAACTCGCTGAAAGCAACGGGCGAGGGGCGCAACCTCCGTGCGATGGCGCTTGATGCGGTTGACAGCAGCAAGCCGGGCGCGGTGAAGTTCGTCCCCGAGTGGGGCCGCAACCGCATGCGCGGAATGCTGGACTCGCGCCCCGATTGGTGCGTCTCTCGCCAGCGCGCGTGGGGCCTGCCGATCCCGGCATTCACAACACCGGAAGGCGCGGCCGTGATGACCGCTGCGAGCGTGCGGGCAGTCGCGAGAGTAGTCAGAGAGAAGGGCTCGGACGCCTGGTTCATGCTTACTCCCGATCAGTTGCTTGAGTATTACGACGAGGCCACGGACTCGGCATTGCCCAAGTCGCTTGCGCCGGCGTTTGCACGCAATGCCCGCGGACAACTTAAGAAGGGCGGCGACATCCTCGACGTCTGGTTTGAATCCGGCTCATCCTGGAACGCTGTCCTGCGCGAGCGCAAGATGGGGTTCCCCGCGGATCTCTACCTCGAAGGCTCGGATCAGCATCGCGGCTGGTTCCAGAGTTCGCTCCTGCCCGCGCTGGGCGCCACAGGCCAGCCCCCGTTCAAGACCCTGCTCACGCACGGCTTCATGGTCGACAAGCACGGCAAGAAGATGAGCAAGTCCTTGGGGAACGACATCAAGGTCGAAGATCTGCTCAAGGACCACGGCGCGGATGTCTGCCGGTGGTGGGTCGCCTCGCTGTCATACGAGAACGACGTGAAGGTGGACATGGAGTTCTTCGCGCTCTCGGGCGAGAGCTACCGCAAAGTCCGCAACACGCTGCGATTCATGCTGAGCAACCTGGATGACTATGCCCCCGCGGCGGGACAGCAGGCTCCATCCGCGTTTGAGCCTGCAAGCCTCGACGCATGGGTGCTTGGCGAGTTTGACCGGCTTTCCGCTGATGTAAAGCGTGCCTACGACGAGTTTGACTATCGCGTCGTGCACTCCAAGCTCTACGACTTCTGCAGCCAGACACTGAGCGCGACGTATCTGGCGGCGGTGAAGGACCGGCTCTACTGCGACAAGCCGGATTCGGCCCGGCGCCGCCGCACACAGGCAGCGCTGTGGCACATGACAGACGGGTTGTGCCGGCTTCTTGCGCCCATGCTTTCGCACACCGCCGATGAGGCGTGGCGCGCGCTGCATAAGGCAAACCCGCAGGACGATCTCTGCGTTCATACGCAGACGTTCCTTGAATCCAGCGGCGCAACCGCGGACGGCGGGTGGCAGGCGGCCATGGCCATGCTCGCCGCGGCGGGCAAATCGTTGGAGGACGCCAAGGCCGCGTTGAACATCCAGAACCCGCTGGATGCCGGAGTGCATTTGCCCGCGAGCGATCAGACACTGGCGCGGTTTGATCCGATCGATCTTGCGGATCTGCTTGGCGTGAGCAAGGTGTGGCTCGATGCGGACTCACAGATCGCCCGGGCGGAGGACCTTCGAGCCCGCGGATGGGAGGCCTGCGCCCGATCTTGGAAGCGGGATGGCACGGTGAAGGCCCGCCCGGATGGCAGTTTGCTTTCCGATCGCGATGCGGCCGCGCTTGGCTTGAACTGATCGTTCGTTGCGCTAACACCACACACCCCGGTCCGGATAACGGCCCGGGGTGTTTCGTTTTCTCAACAAGCGACCTTCAGCCACGCTAGATGGCCGCCGATATCGGGTTGCCATGCCCGTGCCGCCTGATCCATCATCGCCCCCGCCGCCCCCGCCGCCGCAACCCAACTGGCGGAAGCCGGACGGAGCCGCCAAGCCGGCCAAGGCTGCAAAGCGCGAGCCTTCGCTGAAGCGGACGGTAGTACGGCCGGCCCGCATCGCGATCGACCCGATTGATGGAGCGTACATCTCCGACCGGCTGACGACACTCACGCACGAGTTGGCCAACCTGCTGGATGGCTCGATGCGATGCCTCTCACTTGCCAGACGCGGAGTGGCGAGCGAGGCCGCGCCTGCAAAGCCAGTTACGGCCGGCGACGTTGCCCGGCACCTCGACACGGTTCACGCCGCGATGCATCAGATGGCGGAACTGGTGAAGTGCGCGATGCAGGGCGTTCCACTCTCTCAGACCCAGAGCGCGGCCGAGGGAACGGGCAGCATGGCAGAGGCTGTCCGGCACGCCATCGAAGTCATGTCCCCTCTCACCGATGAGCGGTGCCTGCGATTGAGCGGCGACATCGCCGAAGAGCTTGCGGACTTGCCCGACCGGTTCATCTTTGCGATCGTTACCAACGCCATCCGCAATGCGGTTGAATCCATCGAGCGTTCGGGCCGCGGCGACGGAGCGATTGAGATCTTCGCGCGCACCGAGCCAGGACGAACGGGCCGATGCGTCGTCATCGAGATTCTTGACAATGGCGAGGGCCCTCCGGAGCTTGCTCCGCGCGGAGGCGAGAGCGTGTTCCGGCTCGGATACAGCACCAAGCGGGGCGGAACGGGTGTGGGCCTTGCGCTGTGCCGGGAGCTCGTGCAGGAACTTGGCGGCACGATCCTGCTGACTCCGCGAGAGCTTCAACCCGCGAGCGGCCGCGGAGGGGCATCACTCCGCGCGACCTTTCCGATCCCCCGACGCCGAGACCAAGTGGAGGATGATGCGCGACACTGAGAGAGGGCACAGCGGGAATCCAGCCTCGGGAGCGTGAGGGCCCCAGCGGCGCTCGAACCGACCGCCGCTTTGACCACCCCGCCCCGACGATACCACGGCCCGCTGGTCCGAGAGACCCGAAAAGTCCCTCGCTGTGCTCTCTCTCAATGTTGCGAAGTCCTGATCAAACCGGAGCTCTGGCGATGTGTGCGGGCCTGACCAACGACAGCATCGCAGCAATCATGGCGCCGGGGGACATCCGATGAGCAATGCTCGACCACGCATCCTGATCGTCGACGACGATCCGATCACCGCTGAATCGCTCGCGGACTTCCTCAGCCAGGAGGGCTTTGACACCTCCACGGCATTCAACGGCAAGGAGGCTTTGCTCGCGATCGAGCAGGCCGCACAGCCCCCGGCGGCATCTGAGCCCGCGCGGCCATTCGCCGTTGCGATCTGCGACATCGCCATGCCCGAGATGGACGGCGTGGAGCTTCTGAAGCGGATCGTGAAGGAGCATCCGGCGACGGTTGCGCTGATGCTGACGGGTTACGGCTCGATCGAATCCGCGGTCGAAGCGGTACGGATGGGGGCGGTCGACTACATGACCAAACCGGTGATCGACGGCGAGCTGCGGATCGCGCTGCAGCGGGCCCTTCGGCAGCAGGCGCTGGTCGCGGAGAATCGTGCGCTGAAGAATCGTCTCGATGAACGGTGCGGGCTTGACCGCATCATCGGCGCCGATCCGCGGATGCTGAAGATCTACGACTTGATCGGCGCGGTCGCGCCGAGCAAGACGACCGTGCTGATGACCGGGGAGAGTGGAACGGGCAAGAGCATGATCGCTCAGTCGATCCACCACCTCTCGCCGCGGAAGACCAAGCCGTTTGTCCAGCTCTCGTGCGGCTCGATTCCCGAAACATTGCTGGAGAGCGAGCTGTTCGGGCATGTGAAAGGCGCGTTCACCGGGGCTTACGCCGACAAGGTTGGCCGATTCCTCGCGGCCGACGGCGGCACCATCTTCCTCGATGAGATCAACTCCGCATCCCCGGCGATGCAGCTCAAGCTGCTGCGTGTCCTGCAGGAACGGAAGTTCGAGCCGGTCGGAAGCAGCCAGACCATTGAAGTCGATGTGCGTGTCGTGCTCGCCACCAACAAGCCGCTGGAGGATCTGGTCGCGCGCGGCGAGTTCCGGCAAGACCTCTATTACCGCATCAACGTCGTGACCGTTGAGCTCCCGCCCCTGCGTGATCGGCTCAGCGACATCCCATTGCTCGCCGCGCACTTTCTCGAGCAGCAGGGCGTATCGGTCGGTCGAACGTTCGCAGGGTTCGCGCCCGATGCGCTCGACGCGCTCCGGCGGTACACGTACCCGGGCAATGTCCGCGAGCTAGAGAACATCATCGAGCGTGCCGCGGTGCTTTCACGCGCCCCGACGATCTTCGCAACCGATCTTCCCGAGCACGTCGTGACCAACGGGCCCAGCCGGCTTTCGCTCGGCCAGACCCCGCTTCGTCTGGTGGGCACGGAGCCGGAATCGGACATCGCCGCGACACCATGGACACCCTGCCCGCTCGAACATGCGCTGCGTGAACCCGAGAGGCGAATCATTCTGAAGGCGCTGCGGGCCAACCATTGGAACCGCCAGAAGACCGCGGATGACCTGAAGATCAACCGCACGACGCTGTACAAGAAGATGAAGGTTCTGGGGATCGAGGGTGCGGAGGAACGGTTGGCGGGGTGATCCGTGAGCACCCGAGCCGCGCGGCCTCCTCGCCTTTCACTATGAAGCTGGCATCCGGCGATTCGCCCTTGGCATTCCTCTGCGCCGCTGCGGCAATGTGCGCCATGAAGCTCAATGAGCTCGGCTGGGCGTACGGTGTTGACTGAACCCGCCGATGGGAAGCAGATGGCGGGGCGGCTATTGTTCGGTATATGTTTGAATCTGACGAGATCAAGGATGGTCTGACTCGGGGGCCGGTTCGCGGCCGCGGCGCGGGCATCAACCCCGGCAATCGGTACGAGTCCGTTCGACTGCACATCCTGGGCGAGCACCTCGACGAGCAGGCCCGCGAGCACCCGTGCGGCCAGCAGGTCCGCACGCAGGTTCACGATGACGATTCCAAGTCGATCCTCAACCGCGTGGATAGCCCGGATCTCGGGTTTCACTGGACAGTCAATCCTTATCGGGGCTGCGAGCATGGGTGCATCTACTGCTATGCCCGCCCCGGTCACGAGTATCTCGCGCTGTCTTCCGGGCTCGACTTTGAAACCCGGATCTTCGCGAAACGTGAGGCTCCAAGGCTGCTCCGCCAGGCGCTTTGCCGGCCCTCGTGGCAGGGCGAGAGAATCATGTTCAGCGGCGTGACGGACTGCTATCAGCCGGTGGAAGCCAAGCTCCAGATCACCCGGGAGTGCCTGAAGGTTTGCAACGAACTCGGGCAGCCCGTCTCGGTTGTCACAAAGAGCAAGCTTGTGCTTCGAGATCTCGACCTGCTCAAGCAACTCGCGCTTCACAACGCCGCGAGCGTCGCCGTGAGCATTACCACGCTTGACAACGCGCTTGCGGCGAAGATGGAACCGCGTGCAAGCTCTCCTCGAGAGCGTCTTGAGACGGTCCGCACGCTGTCCGCCGCCGGCATTCCGACGAGCGTGATGGTCGTACCGATCATCCCCGCGCTCAATGAGTCGGAGGTGCCGGCGATTCTGGCGGCTGCGGCGGAGGCTGGCGCACGCGACGCGGGGTATGTACTCCTGCGGCTCCCGCACCAGATCAAAGCGCTCTTTGAAGAGTGGCTGGAGCGTCACTTCCCTGAGCGTGCCGCGAAGGTGCTCAACGCGATTCGGGAAACGCGCGGTGGCGAGTTGTACCGCGCCGAGTTCTTCGAACGTCAACGCGGCACGGGCGTACGTGCCGAGCAGATCGCCGCGACGTTTGCGGTGTTCAAACGTCGATCGGGGCTGGGACGGGACAACGTGCTGAAGGAGGATGGGAGCGAGGATTCGCGGCCCGCTGATCCGCGAAGGGCCGAAAGCAAGTCCCGGCTTTCCAGCGCCGAGTTCCTCCGGCGCCGCGCACTGGGGGCCGTGCAGCTTGGCCTGTTCGGCTGACGTTGGCGGCGGTCCTGTTGTCCCTATCTGACATGCTTGTTCTTCTCAACGTACAGGATCGCCGCTTCCAAGAACTCGTCCTTGCCCGCGGCGATTCCTTCGATTGTCCGCTCGATGGGGATTGTCGGCTTGATGCCGATCCCATGGTGCGTCGAGCCATCGTGCTTGAGCACACGCATGCCGGTGAACCCGACGCTGTACCCGCCGGGCAATGTGAATGCGGTGACGTTTCCGTTTGTTCCTGCCGTCGCCTCGCCAATGATCGCCGCGAGCTTAAAGTGTTCAACGATCCCCGTCCACCCTGCGCCCGCCGCGGGGCCCGGCACGAACCAGGCGGCCGGCGGCTTGCCCGAAGTGTCGGTTTCGAAGTTCAGGTACTCGGGGCCATCGGCCCGAGCGATCACTGCAAGGAACAGGGCGAGCAAGCAGGCGAGGGTTCGGCGCACGATGTGTCCTTTCGGGTCGAAGGACCCACATCCCCTGACAACAATGGCCACGCCGCTTCTGGAGTGTACCAAACGGGCCGCGATCCGTGGCGTGCGGGGCACCTCCGGACATTCCGCGTGCATGGATCGTGGGAAGCCGGTAGTCTTCGCGTCTTGCGGAGGTGTCGGACACTTTGGCGACCGATTGCCGCCGCGAAAGCGCGTCTTTATCACGCCCCACAACCTCAGGTCTGAACATGGCAACAACTCCTTCCGGCAACAGGTTCAATCCGCTCGACCTCATCGAATGGGCAGGGAACAAGCTTCCCGATCCGGCGATGCTTTTCGTGTGGGCGTCACTGATCGTGATCGCGTTGTCGGCGGTTGGCGGCTCGATGAAGTGGAGCGTCCAGCCTGTTCGGCCGGAAGCGGTGATGCGGGAAGTCACGGACCCGGCGACCGGCGAGCTGCGCCAGGAGCCGGTTCTTGATGAGAACGGTCGAAAGACCGTGCGGCTGGTGGATGTCGGAGTACCGATCGAGGCGAAAAGCCTGGTCACGAGCGAGGGCATCTTCTGGATGCTCCGCACCATGGTGAAGAACTTCGTGGATTTCCCGCCCCTGGGCGTGGTCGTGGTGACGATGCTGGGGGTTGGGCTGGCAGAGCGCGCCGGGCTGGTGGGCGCGCTGCTCAAGGCGGTAATGCTCATTATCCCGCCGCGACTGTTCACGCCGATGCTGGTGCTGCTGGGTATTCAGTCGTCGATGGGTGCCGATTCGGGGTACGTGGTGCTTCCGCCGATCGCTGCGATCCTTTTCAAGTCCGTCGGCCGAAGTCCACTGGCCGGAGTTGCCGCGGTGTTCTGCGGCATCAGTGCGGGCTTCAGTTCCAACCTTCTGATCACCTCGCTGGATCCTCTGCTCAGCGGGCTGACCGAAACCGGGGCCCGGGTCATTGAACCGGGATACGTAGTCAACGCGGCCTGCAACTGGTGGTTCATGATCGCGTCGACGTTTCTGCTCACGCTCATCGGCTGGGCGGTGACCGACTGGTTTGTTGAGCCTCGCCTTGCCCGCCGGGCACCTGAGGATGGCGGCGCGGCTGTCGGCGACACTTCTGCGCTCCGCGCCGAGAGACTGTCGAGCGGGGAGATGCGTGCGCTGGCGAAGGCGGGCGTCGTGTTTGCCGCAGGGCTGACGCTGGTGCTAGCGCTGATCTTCAGCAAGGGCTCCCCGCTCTACGGCGATGCGCTCCCCATCAGCAAATCGGCGCGGTGGATCGTGGCCATCGTGCCGATCATCATGGGACTCTTCCTGTTCCCGGGAATCGCGTACGGGGTTTCCGTCGGCAGCATCCGGAGCGGGAGGGACATCGCGAGACTCATGAGCGACTCGCTCGCGACCACGGCGCCCGTGTTCGTGCTGGCGTTCTTTGCAGGGCAGTTCATCGCGTACTTCAAGTACTCGCAGCTGGATCAGCTGCTGGCGTACTCGCTGGGCAAAATGCTTGCCGAGAGCCAGTTGAGCCCCCTGCTCCTGCTGGCCGCATTTATCGTGCTCGTCATGGTGCTGAACATCCTGGTTTCGTCTGCCTCGGCCAAGTGGACGCTTCTGGCGCCGGTGTTCGTACCGATCTTCATGCTGCTGCAGATCAGCCCCGAACTCACCCAGGTGGCGTACCGCCTCGCGGATTCATGCACCAACATTGTGACGCCGCTCAATGCCTATCTCGTGTTGCTTCTTGCCGTGTGCCAGAAGTACGCACCACGAGCCGGAACGGGCACCATCATCTCGATGATGACGCCGTATTCGATCGCGTTTGCGGTGATCTGGACGATCTTCCTTCTGGGATGGGTCGCCTTGGGCTTTGATCTGGGCATCGACGGCGGGCTCGAATATGCGCCGCCCGCCGCGGCGGACGTTGCCCCTGCCGCACCGTCAGCGGGTTGAGATCACAAAGTCACCCGCTCAGCCGCCTTGGGAATCAACAGGCCGATCAGACTGGCAAACAGCAGGCTCACCGCGACGGCGAGGAAGGCCGTTTCAAGCCCGAATCGCTCGCTCAGGCGCTGCGAGATCGGCGAACCGACCGACGCAACCGCCCATGCCCCGCCCATCATCAGGCCCGAGGCAAGACTGGTACGGTGGGGGATGAGTCTCTGGGCCATGGAGATTGTCATGGGCACCACCGCGCCGTAGCCCAGCCCCGCGAGCGCGCAGACGACCAGCGCCATTGCGCCGCCGGTGTACGGCAGCGCCGCGACCATCGCCGCGCCCACCAGCGGCATCACCACCAACAGCGCTCGTTCGTGGCGGACGTGGGACCACCACCCCAGCGCAACGCCGCCCAGCCCCATTCCCACCTGCTTGGCTGCCTGAAGTGGCCCGTTCAACTGCGATGCGTCAATGCGCACGGCATCGGTGAACACGCCGCCCGTGCTCCGATCCAGGGCCATGAGCTCCGTCCAGCGGATGATGAGCTGGATGAGGCACACATCCACCCCGAACCGCAGCACATTTCCGGCATACAGCAGCCAGACTCCCGTCCACCGCTTGCGTCGCTCGGCTTCGGGCAGAGCGCGGTGAACCGTGTGGGCATCGTGCGTTCGATGCGGCATGCCGTGAATCGCAAGACCGAGCGCGATCACAAACGCAATCCCCACCGGCGTGAGGTACAGCAGCGCTTTCAGGCCTGCATCGGTCGATCCGCCAGAGCGCGCGAAGCGCTCGACATAGTGCCCCGCGGAGACATTGCCCAGAACCCCGCCGAGCATGCCGGCGAGGTAGAACCATGCGATGCCCAGCGACCTTCGCGGCCCGGCGAGATGCCCAACCGCCGCGGCGGCGACGGGATGGAACGCTCCGATCCCGGCGGCGCCGAGGATCTGCAAGACGAGCAGCTGGGAGAATGTCTCCGCGTAGCCGACGAGCCCAATCGCCACCGCGGCCACGAGGAACCCAAGCGTTCCGAGCCACCGCGTGTCGAACCTGTCGGATGCCAATGCCACAACGGGCTGGATCACGCCGCTTGCGACCTGCCCGACGGCGAGCAGCAGCGCGCCCTGAAGGTGCGACATCCGAACTTCGCCTTCGAGCACCGAAAGCAGCGGCACCACGAGGAACGAGAAGAAATCAACCACCGTGTGTGACGCAATCGTCGTCCACATCCGAAGACGCGTGCGGCTCGCACCCATATCACCTGACGCGCTCATGGAGTCCGTTCCAGCCGCCGCGGCCTGATCCTGACCCTTTCGGCCCGCACGTTGCGCGGCACTCCCGCAGTTCGCGGCCGGCTGGGCCCGGGAAGATAGGCTCGCCGCCGCAGGCTTAGAATCGCCTATTCCTGTCCCTCTCCCGAATCGCACCCACGCTGCCCAACCATGCGACTGGCGATCCAGATTCCCTGCCTGAATGAGGAGCGCACGCTCCCGGAAACGCTGCGTGCGCTGCCGCGGGAGGTTGAGGGCTTTGAAGATGTGATCTGGGTGGTCATCGACGATGGGAGCACCGATTCGACGGTCGCCATCGCCCGGGCGCACGGGGCCGGGCATGTCGTTTCGCTGAACGGTCACCAGGGGCTTGCTCGCGCCTACATGGCAGGACTTGATGCGTGCATCGCGCTGGGCGCGGATGTTATCGTGAACACCGACGCCGACAACCAGTACGATGCCCTGGGCATCCCTTTGCTGGTCGCGCCGATTCTCTCCGGCCGCGCCGATGTCGTGGTCGGCAGTCGGCCGATCTCCGAGATCGCGCACTTCTCATTGACAAAGAAGGCTTTGCAGCGCGCCGGATCGTGGGTGGTTCGGTCTCTCAGCGGCACGCGGGTTGAAGATGCGACCAGCGGTTTTCGCGCATTCTCACGCGACGCGGCGATGCGGCTCAATGTCTTTAACAACTACACCGGTACCCTTGAGACGCTGATCCAGGCTGGCCGGAGCAACCTCCGTGTTGCGTGCGTGCCCATTTGCATCAATGGGCCGACGCGTCCAAGCCGGCTCATGAGCAGTAGTTTCCATTACATCCGGCGCAACGGGCTGGCGATGCTGGCTGCGTACATGATCTATCGACCGGTACAGGTCTTCGGTGTGCTGGCATCGCTGATGCTGATCCCCGGTGCCTTGCTCGCCGCCCGGTATGTGTGGTTCATTGCGCAGGGCCAGGGCGCTGGCCATGTTCAGTCTGTCATTGCGTCGGGCGTTCTGGCGATATGCGGCTTTCTGATGATCGGGCTGGCTGTGCTTGGGCACCTTCTGGCAATCAATCGTCGTTTGCTGGAAGAGCTTCGCTATCAGCAGCGGAAGCTGGCGCCCAGGCCCCCTGCAATTCCGGCCGCGACAGTGGTGGTACGTGAGCGAGTTCACGCGGAGCCTGCTCGCCAGGGCTGATCACTCTGCAGGCGCGAGATCTTCGGGCTTGCGTGCCGCGCTGACCTTCAGCTCAAGCGTGCGTCTGTCGGAACTCATTCGGCTCCCCTCGGGCGCGCTGGAGAATTCCGGATCGAAGGTCAACCGCCTGCCGTCCTCGCGCGTGAACCACACGTCGATCGATCGCAGCGTTGCATCGGTGTTCTCGATGACACTCACCCAGAGCACCGCATCATCGGTCACGGCGGCGCACTTCCCAGCCCTTACCGAGCGTCTCCAGCTCACTTTCCCGGCCGCGTCCCGCCCACGCACCTTCAGAGTCAGGCCTGCCGCGCCGTCACCGGGCTTGGCATGCACGGCAGCACCGACGACAACTCCCACGCCATCGAGCGTGGTCTCGACCCACAGGCGCGAGATTCGTGAGCCGTCGGAAAGCTTCATATCGGCGGAACCGAGACCTTCGCGCGAGGGGAAGAAGAACGCAAGGTGGCCGGCGGGCTCGGCGAGAAACCTCGGTGGCCCAAGCCCTGCTTCGCCCTCGATCATCGCCCGCCGCGCAACCCGCCAGTCAAGCATCTGCGCTTCGCCCGCGCCCAGGGGGGCGTGAAGTATCTCGGTATCGTTGTCAAAGGGGACGGCGAGTTTTCGACCAAGCTGGGCGTCATGCGAGAACATGTACAGGCGGTCAAGATCGGCAAACGCCGGCCGCGCTGCGGCGAATCGCGATTCAAAGATCTGGATGCTCTGGTTCCGCTGGAACACCTGCGCATCGAGGTTTGCGCGGACGTTGAGTAGATGGGAATGTCGCATCTGCGAGACATGGGCGATGAGAAGAACACTGCCGGCGACAAACCCTGCCAGCCGAACCGGCGCACCCCTTGGTTGCAGCCGCCACTGCCACCATCCGAACGTGATCAACGCCCCAATCGCAGCCGCAATTCCCGGGAGAAGCAGGAGCACCGTGAAGGTGTGCACCACAGCGTGCTCCCGCATGACGATTGGCCAGGTGGCCCCGCCGGCAAGGAGCGCAACCGCAAGCCCCGCGGCCTTGCGTGCGGACTTCATCCCCTCCAGATGCCATGTCGCCAGCGAGATCACCATCAGCACAAACATTGGCGCCAGAAAGGCCGGCGCAAGCACACCCACCCGCGCCTTGGCATTCTCTGAGTCCGGTCCCGAACGCGCGGGACGCCAGCCCAAACGATCCAGGAGTTCCTGGCCGAGTTGCAACCAGCCCGCGCCGCCCGCCGCGCCGGTCCGCTGACGGAGCTTGGCCTGCATGATCATCCAGACGTCGTTCACGCCTCCAATCGCCGCGGCGTTGATCGCCAGTCTGGCGCAAAGCACGCCAACCGGAACGAGCCCAAGGAGCGCGAGCGGGAGAAGCAGGCCCCATCGCCGCGCGATCACAATCCGCACCATCGCAAACGCGGCGATGAAGAGCGTGTGCTCGAATGTGACCAGGGAGTCGATCGCAAAAACTCCGGCCGCGAGCAACAGCCACCGAGTCCGCGCTCGGGCGGTTTGGGCCTGCTCCACCCCGACCCAACCGAGAAGCGTACCAAAAAGAGTTACTTGAGAGAACGACAGGTAGTGCAGGTTGTCGGCATACTCGGTGAATGGTCGCGACAGCATGTACGCCGTCGCTGCGAGCGCTGCGGGGAGTACCGCGCCGCTCACACGCGTGCACAGCACGAAGAACAACAGCACGGCCAGCGACGACCAGAACACCGAGATCAGTCGGAAGTGCCAGAGTTCCTTCGCGCCGAGCAGTTTCAATGACTGGTGAAGCCAGTAGCATCCCGGTGGATACGTCACGTAGTGATCCGGCTGTTTACCCTCGGCTCGAACGGTGTCGAGCGTTGGCACTCCCCAGCTTGCCCAGAAACCGTCGCGGTCGAAGTTCTCTCCGGCGTTGAGGATGTTGGAGTCGGTGGTGATGTCGCCATGATCGAGCCCGGGCGATGAAGTACGAATCCAGCCTACCGCAGCGCTCCAGACTGCCCACAGCACCAGAAACGCAAGGAGCGCACCGCGGCCTCGCCTTGCCGGCGCATCGGGCGTGCTTTCGTATCCGGATGGATGAAGCGAAGATCGTTGGTTGAGCGTCATGAACGCTGCTCAGGCCGGTTCCGCGAAGAGCGCGGTGGAGAGGTATCGCTCGCCAAACGAGCATGCAATGGTCACAATCCGCTTCCCGCTGAACTCGGGCTTGGCCGCGAGCCTCGCCGCGACGCACACATTTGCGCCGGTGCTGATGCCGCCGAGAATGCCCTCCTGGCGCGCGAGCCTGCGGCCCCACTCAAACGCCTCATCGTTGCTGACGAGTTCGATCCCGTTCAACAACGACGTATCAAGGTTCTTGGGCACGAAGCCTGCACCGATGCCCTGGATCTTGTGCAGGCCCGGCTGCCCGCCAGAGATGACCGGCGACGAGATCGGCTCGACCGCGATCGCTTGGAAGTCGGGCTTGAATCGGCGGATATAGCGGGTGACGCCGGTGATTGTTCCGCCTGTCCCCACGCCCGCGACGATCGCATCAACATTCTCACCGGAATCGGCCCAGATCTCCGGGCCGGTGGTTGCCTCGTGGATCGCGGGGTTCGCCGGGTTGTCAAACTGCTGGGGCATCCACGAGTCCGGCGTCTCAGAGATCAACTCTCCCGCACGCGCGACCGCGCCCCGCATCCCCTTTTCAGCAGGCGTCAGGACCAGTTCCGCCCCCAGGTGCTTCAGCAAAGCGCGGCGTTCGATGCTCATTGACTCGGGCATCGTCAGCGTGAGTCGATAGCCCTTCACGGCGCAGACGAAAGCGAGCGCAATCCCGGTGTTTCCGCTGGTGGGTTCGATGATGTGCGTGCCGTGATCATTCGGACCATTGGCCCCGCTCGGACGGATTCGGCCTTCCCTTTCGGCCGCGCTGATCATCGCGTTACCGATGCGGTCCTTCACGCTTGCGAGCGGATTGTCAAACTCGAGCTTCAGCAGAACCTCGGCATGACCCTGCGGGATCACGCGGTTGAGTTTCACCATCCGAGTGCTTCCCACGCACTCGATCATGCTGCCATACGTGCGATTGTGAATCGAACCGCTCATTCGAGATTCGTCCTTCAGATAGTATTCGACGCGGCCCCGTTCAGCCCCGAAAGCCTGTCCTGGGTCCGGGCATCACCGAGGGGTGACGCCGGTCCCGTCAACTGGCAGACCGTTGGCCTTCCATTCGTCCAATCCGCCAAGGTACACCCGCACACCTTTGTGCCCCGCGGCCATCAACCGCTTGGCCACCACGCGCGCAACCGCGCTGCCGGGATTGCTGCCATACACCACCACGGTCTTGGCCCGCGCCACCGACGGCTCGATATCCGTCTTGAGCTCGGTCACCTGTCCGACCTGGAGACTCAGAGCGCCGCGGATGTGCTCCTTGGCGTACTCCTCCGCGGCGCGTGCATCGGCAAACCGGGCATTGGCCGCGCCGTGCAGACGCCGCACCTCCGCGAGTTCGATCATCGTGAGGTCGCGATCGCTCACTTTCCCCTGGCAACCGCCGAGCAATGCCAGAAAAAGCAAACTAACACCAAACAAAAAGCCGCTTTGCTGGATAGAGCTTGTCATGATGGGAAGGATATCAACTGCAGCACCCCGAAGTCGCGGCGGTACAACTCACACCGTCCGATCGGACGGCTTACCCAAGGAGGGACACTTTCGCGATGGCTCTACGAGTTCTCACGATCCTTTGGGGTCTTATCGGATTGGGCGCTCCGGCGGCGGCGCTGACTGCTGCCACGGCGCCACTGACCTCGGAGGCCCCTCGCACGCAGTGCAAACTTCTCTCCGAGCAGTTGAGCCTGACCCCAGGCAAGCGAGCGTGGCTCGCGCTCGAGTTTGCAATCGAGCCGGGCTGGCACATGTACTGGAAGGGCCAGAACGACACCGGCCTGCCGCCGCAGCTCTCCTTTGACCTGCCCCCGGATTTCAAGGTCGGCGAGATCCTCTGGCCGGTTCCGGAGCGGCACATCTCCCCGGGCGATCTGCTTGACTCCATCGTTCACGAGCAGATGACGCTGCTGATCCCGGTTGATGTCCCCGTCAACGCCAAGGTCGGCACCACCGCGAAGATCCAACTGAAGGCAGAGTGGCTGGTCTGTCAGGACGCCTGCGTTCTTGAAGATGCTGCGCTGGAGGTCTCCCTGCCGATTCGAGACACGATGCCGGCGGCGGAGCCGAATCCGAAGGCGACCGGAATTATCGCCAGTGCACGCGAGCGTCTGCCCCGCAAGCTCCCCAAAGAGAGCCCTCCCGCCACGATTGAGTGGGGCGAAGGCAGGGTCTTGATCAGTGCCCCCGGAGCATCCGAACTGATTTTCCATGCCGAGGATGGCGGAGTCGCACTCGAGTCACCCCTGAGCGAAGCCACCGCTAAGGCGGACAAGCTGCAGTTCCGGCTGAAGCAATCCAAGCCCGAGCAGCGTCTGCTGGGCGTCCTCGAGATTCGCAAACAAGGAAAGAAGCCAGAGTACTACATCGTTTCGCTCCCGCAGCCCGCGCCAGCCAAGGCCGGCTGAACCGGGAAATGTATTGATGCGTGCGGCTGTGCCGCCCCGCGGCGTGTAACCGCAATCCGGCGTGCCCGCCGATTCAGCCCTCGATTTCAAGGAGATTTCAGATGATGACCAAGACTCTTTTCGCGCTTATTGCTTCCAGTGGTATGTTGATCGCCGGCCCGGCCGCACTTGCCCAGGCAGGCGTAAAGTCCCCGGCGCATTCCCCCGCGACCACAACCGCGCAGCCGACCAAGCAGGACGGCAAAATGTCGGCCAAGAAAGATGACAAGCAGACGGGCATGTCCGCCACGGCCAAGGTCGGCGAGACCGCGCCCACGTTCACGCTGACCGACACCGACGGCAAGACGGTGAACCTGGCGGATTACAAGGACAAGATTGTCGTCCTCGAGTGGTTCAACCCAGAGTGCCCGCACGTTGTCAAGCACCATGCCAAGACCACCACCTTCAACGATCTCCACAAGGAGTTCAGCGACAAGGGCGTTGTGTTCCTGGCGATCAACTCCGGCGCCCCCGGCAAGCAGGGTGCAGGCAAGGACTTGAACGCCAAGTACAAGAAGGATTGGAACAAGGCCTACCCCATCCTCCTCGACGAATCCGGCACGGTCGGCAAGGCGTATGACGCCAAGACCACGCCCCACATGTACATCATCGGCAAGGATGGAAAGCTCGCCTACAAGGGCGGCATCGACAACCAGAAGGCCTTCGACGCCAAGGACTACACCAACTACGTGAAGCAGACCCTCAACCAGATGATCAAGGGCGAGACCATCACCGAGCCCGAGACCAAGAACTACGGCTGCGGCGTGAAGTACGCGAGCTGATCGGCCGCTTCAGATAACCAGATCCCTGTTACGCAGGGCCCGGCCGATTCGCTCGACCGGGCCCTTCTTCTTGCGCCATGGTGCGCCGGTTGTTTCCCGGCTCCTACACTTGGCCATGCCCACTGCGCTCGTCATCCGGACCGCCGGCACCAACTGTGACGCTGAGATGTGCCGCGGCTTCGAGCTCGCCGGCGCGGCCGTCGAGCTCATCCATGTCGAACGGCTGATCGAGCGACCCGCACACATCGAATCAGCGGACCTGATCGGGTTTCCGGGCGGATTCTCGTATGGCGACGATGTGGCTTCCGGTCGCATCCTGGCGATGAAGCTGCGAGAGCGGCTCTATCCCGCGCTTCGCGACGCCGCCCGCCGCGGCGTGCCGATGATCGGCGCATGCAACGGCTTCCAGGTACTCGTGCAGGTGGGCTTGCTCCCGGGGCCAGACTCTGATCACGGATGGCCTGAAGATGCTGCGCCTGCCCAAACGGTGGCACTGACTCACAACTCCGGTGCTCGTTTCATCGATCGCTGGGTTCGCGTGAAGCCCGAACCGGCCTCGCCGTGTGTCTGGACACGTTCGCTCTCGGCGTTGTGGTCTGACAGTGAACGCAACCAGGAACTGCGGGACGCGTCGCTGATTCTGCCCATCGCACACGGAGAAGGACGTCTGGTCACCGCGTCGCCCGCGGTGCTCGCCTCGCTGCGGGCGGGCGCGCAGATCGCCCTGACCTACGTTGATAACCCCAACGGTTCGACGGCCGACATCGCCGGGATCTGCGACCGCTCCGGGCGCATCTTCGGCCTCATGCCGCACCCGGAAAGGTTCCTGGATTGGAACCTGCACCCGTGGTGGACCCGTCTGGAGGGCTCGGTGACCTCCCGCCCGGCCCCCGGGCTGCTGCTGTTCAAGGACGCTGTCGAGGCCGCCATCGCGGCCCCCGCCACCGCGAGCCGCACCCCGGTCGCCGCAAGTCGGTAATCTGGACGTCGGCAACTCACCCTGACGCGGCCGCGTATCGGCTCCTGTCTTTGGTGAGCCCATTCGCACGGTGCCGTCGCATGGCCACGATCCAACCAGCTCCAACGCCGCGGCCTGTCCCCCCGGACATCATCCTGGATGAGCGGGCGTGTATCGGTTGCGGGTACAGCCTCAAGGGCCTTCGCCTCGGGGGGAAGTGCCCTGAGTGCGGGTTGGCCATCAAGGGGAAGAAGCGCGCCCCCCGCTACACCGACCAACTGGTTCACGCTCCGATGGAGTGGCTTGACATCTTTGCCATCGGGGCGCTGCTGATGTTCTTCGCAGCAACCGCAGCGCTCATGATGATCATCACGCTGCTGTTCGTGCGGAACATCCCGGTGCTCGTGGTGCTGGGCGGCATCACGATCGGGTGGGCCGCCGGGGTGTGGCTGAGCACACGCCCCCGTCCGGTGATGCCGACCACAACGGTCAACGTGCTCCAAGAGTGGCGAGTCTTGCGCATCGCGGCCCGCATCACCCAGCTCTTCTGGCCGCTCACCGTGCTGTTGGCCCTTTTCTCCATCTGGGTTTACAACACCACCCTCTCCACCCCCGCGCTCTACGCCGCGATTGCGCTCGCCGGCCTGTCGCTCACGATCGCTGTGGGCGGGCTCGCGCCGACCTGTGCGCTGCTGGCGCATCTTGCCGACTGGGCCGAGGACTCTTCGCTTGCGCAGAGCCTCCGTGGATGCGCGTGGACCGTGGGGTTCTGCGGGCTGGTCATTTCCCTCGCGGTCCTCAATGCCTACACCGGATTGCTCGGCCGCGCCATGGGCGGCGTACTCGCGGTGTTTCTCATCGCCATGGTCTTCATGCCCCCTGCATACTTCCTGATCTGCCTGTTCAGAATACAAAGCATGGCGCGATTGGCCGTTTGGAACCACGTCGCGGCCGAAGCCAAGCTGGATCGCTTCCGTGCCAGCGCCCAGGCCGCGGCGCAGAAATCCGCCCGCTCGGGATCGACGCGGCATGTTCCGCCTTCGAACCGCTGACCGCCCAGCTCCCGCGTCCCGTCTCTGTTCCTACGCTCATGCGGTATGCATCCGGTCATCCTTCGAAACTCGATCGCGGGCCGCGGCGCGGGCCGGATCGTTGTGGATGCACTGGTGAGCTGTCTGCGGGACGGAGGCCACGATCCCATCCTTCTGGATGTGAACATCTCCGCCCGTCGCGACGAGCGACTGGTGTCCGCGCTGCAGCAGGCGAGTGTCTTGATCATCGCCGGTGGCGATGGCACAGTCCATCACGCCGCGCCTCTGGCCATCGAGGCCGATGTCCCGTTGATTCATTTCCCGATGGGTACCGAAAATCTCTTTGCCAGAGAGTTCGGCCTGAAGCGTAGCCCCAGAGCCGTGCTTGAAGCTATTCGTCGGGCCACGCTTCGCCGGGTCGACATCGGACAATGCAACGGGCGAACGTTTCTCCTGATGGGCAGCATCGGGTTCGATGCATGCGTGGTCGAACGCGTCGCCGCGAGCCGGCGCGGCGGAATCTCCCGAGCGACGTATCTGCGCCACAGCGCGGCGGAGCTGTATCGCCCGCGATTCGTCCGCATGAGCGTGCGAGTAGATGGTCGCGAGCTGGTGTGTGGCCGCGCGGGGATGGTGCTTGTCGCGAACTCCAGGCACTACGCGGGCAGGCTGAATCCTGCTCGCAATGCAAGCATGAGCGATGGAGCGCTCGACGTCATCTTCCTTCCCATGGAATCCCGCATCGACGTGGTGCGGCGGGGCATGCAGGTTCTGCTGGGCTCCCAGCTCCATGACCGGGCAAATCTTCACGCGCAAGGTTCCGAAGTGACCATCATCCCGGAGACTGCTGCGCCACTTCAACTTGATGGCGAGCATGCCGGCGTGCAGCCCGTCGGTCAGGAGCTTCGATTCGCCGTACAGCCCGGCGTGCTCTCGGTTTTCACGCCCTAGAGCGGTTTACTTGCCGGAGGATCGGGCATCGGATTTGGATTCGAGCCAGACGTCGATCTTGCCGTCCACCGCGTCAGGACCCACCGGTCCGCTCAGAGCGATCGCCAATCCGCCGCGTCGAAACCAATCCGTCACCAGTTCCTCGAACTCCGGGTCAGAGAGGCGGTCGATGCTGAGCGTGGCACGCTTCCGCACGACTGTCTCGAGTTCCGCCGCGGACACGCGGTCGATCGCCTGGAGAACCTTCGGTGAGACTTCGCGTCCTGCGTCCTTTGACGACTTCACCCACTCGCGCTGCCGCGTACGCAGTTGTGCGGCGCGGCGATCCACTCGAGTTCGGACTTCGAGCTCTCGCTGATACGCGAGAAAGGCCATCGCGGCAGGAAAGATCATCTTCTCCTGCGCCTTGCTGGCGAGTTGATCCAGCCCGCCAACCCTTCCCAGGCGAATGTCCTCGGTCATCTCGATCACCGCCTTATCGATGATCGTTACGAGCGCACGAATGATGTCCCATTGTGGCCTGGTCCTGGGCCAGCCGATGCTCAGTGGCGGCACGTTTGTGGGCAACGCGATGAACCACTTTCCCTCCCGCTCGATCATGGGCAAGCCCACCACCGGGATGAGCGGCTCGCCATCGAGCAACACCATCGCCTGATCGTCGGTCACTTTTTCCGCGGTTAAACGAAGTGCGTTCCGATCGAGCCAACCGTAAGGATCGGCGAAGAGCCGGTTGATCAGATCGCGCGCCATGTTTTCATCGGGCGGCCCCCCGCGCCCCCCCGCTCCCGCCCGCCCACCGCTGGGCTGACGACCAGACCTCAGCGCTTCCAGAATGGGATTGCCCTCGCCGGATGCCGCGGCCTTCTCGGCCTGCGCTTTAATCTTGGCCATGTCTTCGGGGAATCGCTCCTGTGCCGCGGCCGCAAGCCTCTGCATGTTTCCGAAGAGCACCCCGAGCCGGTCCAGCATTCGGCGCATCTCGTCGTTGTCCGCGGCGATGAGATCCGGTAGCCGCTGGGTCTGCCCTTCGCGGATCATCTGAACCGCCGAGGAGATGACCTCGTTGGGCGTGTCCTGGCTGTAGCTCTTGGGCCGGTCACAGCCATGGAGGCATGCGACAACCACGCTCCCCATCACCGCGAGTAACCACACCTGCAATCGATTCATGGGCTACCTCATCGCAGCTTCAGTGCCGTTCCCCCACTCCACCACTTTCCGTCTCGAACCAACGAAGGTCTTGTCGGCCCAGACCGCACCAGAGCATTCGTTCCCCGGCTCATACGCGCAAGCCTGCCGAACGTTACACGACCGGTCTCCCTGACGGCCCCCCCTACACCTCCCCCACCTCCACTCGATTCCATGCCAACAATCCGACAGGTGAGCACCATCCAGATTCACATCAACAGCGACCCACGAAAGATTCAGGCCCTACTGAGCGTGGCGGACCTTTTGCGCGAACTCGGTCTGGACCGCCATGCCTGCGCGGTCGAGGTGAATCTGGAGTTGATCCCCAAGGCCCGCCACGGCACCCACCAGCTGGCCGAGGGCGACCGGCTGGAGATTGTGTCGCTCGTCGGGGGCGGATGAGTCCGTACCCTTGGCCATGAGCAACGCAGACGCACGAGCCGCCGCGGCCGATCCGGCGCAGTCGCCCCTGGTTATCGGGGGCCGGGTATTCACGAGCCGTCTGATCCTGGGCACCGGAAAGTACAAGTCCTACGACCTGATGCGCGAATCGCTTGACGCCAGCGGCGCGGAGGTCATCACCGTCGCAGTCCGGCGCGAGCGCCTGTACAACGATCGCAACGAGTCTCTGCTGTCTTTCATCGATCTGTCCCGCTACACCATTCTGCCCAACACCGCCGGATGCTTTTCGGCACAGGATGCGGTGAGGGTGGCTCGACTTGGCCGTGAACTCCTCGAACAGCTGGGCAATGCGGGCGCGAGCTGGGTCAAGCTGGAAGTACTCGGCGACAAGAAGACTTTGTTGCCGGATCCGATGGGCACGGTTGAAGCGACCCGTGAGCTTGTGAAAGACGGATTCAACGTGCTGGCGTATACCAGCGATGACCCGATTGCTGCCCTGCGGATCAAAGAGGCCGGCGCGACGAGCGTCATGCCCGCGGGTTCCCCCATCGGCTCGGGCCAGGGCGTGCTCAACCGCAACAACATCCTGCTCTGCCTTGAACTCCTCAAGCAGGGAGACCCCACCTTCCCGGTGATAGTCGATGCTGGCGTGGGCAGCGCATCCGATGTCTCGCTCGCGATGGAGCTTGGTGCCGACGGTGTGCTGCTCAACACCGCCGTTGCGCACGCGACAAACGCCCCGCTCATGGCCCACGCGATGCGTCATGCGTGCATCGCGGGGCGACAGTCGTACCTGGCAGGGCGGATCGCACGGAAGCTCTACGCATCCGCCAGCTCGCCATGGGAGGGTGTGATCAGCTATATTCCCGGAGAGTGACGAGTTCACCCATCGCACGGATCACCCGCCGGAGGCTCCGATGAAGCAGAAGAATCAACTCATGATGAAGCTCGCCGCGATCCTGCTCCTGCTCGCGGTACTCGGGGCCATCGGGTTCATGGTCCTTCTGATTCTGGCCTGACCACCCGGAACAGGCTGCGAAGAAGTAGCGACTGTGCCGAGTTTCCGGACTGTGCGGCCAAAGCCTGGTCCAATAAGCATCGGCCACGCCCGAAAATACCATAAAACCTGTTGTGCACAGAAGATAGGACTTGAGTTTTGACGCGGGCCCGAGTCTAATGGTCCCAGCAACCGGGCAACCGGCCTGTCCACCTTGCTGACTCCGCGCACGGAACGCGCGGCCGAGAGGTGTGTGTTTGGAACTGGCGATTTGTTCAGGAGCCGGTCACATGATGTGGCGATTGTTCCCAGCCACCGGTAAGCGACTGCTTTGGGCGATGACGATTCTCGTCTTTGGCCACACTGCCGCTGCAGAAGTTTTCACGGTCACAAGTCTCTCCGACGTCGTCGACGCGGAAGACGGTGTGCTGACACTGCGCGAGGCAATTGCGCTGGCGGAAAGCACACCGGAAGCTGACACGATTCAGTTCGCAGTCACCGGACAGATCCTGCTCGTCGACGCGAACCCGTTGCCCACCATCACGACGGATGTGACGATCGAAGGGCCCGCACTCCCGGCCCGCATCGAGATCCGCCGCGACAGCTCCGCGCCGAACTACCGCGTCATCACGATTGCACCCGGTGGCGCGGGCGTGCTGCGTCGCTTGACCATCTCCGGTGGCCATGCCGCGGCGCTCACCAACGGCGGTGGAGTTCTGAATCAGGGCATGCTCACGATCGATACATGTGAGATCCGAAACAACCGGACCGACAGCGGCCAGCTTGGCGGCGGAGTCGCCTCGGGCAACAGCCCCAGCGCGCAGCTGATCATGTTCAACTCCACGGTCGCGAACAATCAGGGCGGCCTTGGCGGAGGCGTCTACGCCTTCGACACGGCCCCCACCACGATCCGCAACTCCACGATCTCCAGCAATACCGGCGAGTCGGGCGGCGGCCTGCGTGTGTTGAGCCCTGAAGTCGTCATCACCAACTGCACCATCGCCTTTAATAATGCGACCAGCAACAATGTCGCCAACGCCGGCGGCATCTTCGCCCAGCGCGGCCTGCGCATCAAGAACACCATCGTTGCGAACAACAACGGCGGCACAGGGCCGGCGAACGCGCTCAACGTCCGGCTCGTCTCGCCGGGCCTGTATCTCAGCGACGGCTACAACCTCTTTGGCACCAATACCGGCGGAAATCTCCCCGTCGCCCTGCCCACCGAGCTGTACAACACCGATCCCCAGTTGATGACCTTGGGGAACTACCGGGGCTTTGGTCGTTCGCACGCGCTTCCGCTGAGCAGCCCCGCGGTCGACAAGGGCGCGGCCGAACCGGGAATCATTTCCGATCAGCGCGGAGCAGTCCGTCCCTTCAACCAGCCCGCAATCCCGCCCGCCGCCGGCGGAAACAACTCCGACATCGGTTCGGTTGAGCGCTCTGGTGATATCGACGGAGATCTGGTCGAAGACTTCATTGACAACTGCGTCGGTACGGCCAATCCCGATCAGTCCGACGTCGACGGCGACGGGGTCGGCGATGTATGCGACAACTGCCCGACGATCTCCAATCCGCCCGTGTTCCGCGGCCTGGGCAACCCCATCCAGTCCGACATCGATAACGATGGCATCGGCGATGAGTGCGACAACTGCCCCATCATCTTCAATCCCGGGCAGGAAGATGTCGACAACGACGGGGTCGGCGATGTCTGCGACAACTGCGTCGAGATCGCAAACCCCGGTCAGGAGGACATCAACTCCAACGGCATCGGCGACGCTTGCGAGCCCATGCCACCAGTAGCCGCGAACGATTTCTATACGACACCGGAAGATGTCACGCTCACGGTCATCGCATCGGCCGGCGTGCTCGCAAACGACACCGATCCCAATCCGGGAGACACCCTCACCGCGCTGCTCGTCTCAACCACCAGCAACGGAGCGCTGAGTCTGAACGCCGATGGGTCGTTCACCTACATCCCGATTCCGAACTTCTTCGGGATCGACTCGTTCACCTATCGCGCCAGGGATCCTGGCGGCCTCACCTCCGAGATCGCGACCGCGACGATCGCCATCTCTCCGGCAAACGATGGCCCGGTCGCCCTGAACGATGCCTATACCACTCCGGAGGACAACCAGCTCGTCATCAACGCGCCCGGGGTTCTCGAGAACGATACGGACATTGACGGCCCGTTCCCCTTGACCGCGGTGCTTGTTGCCGGAGCGTCCAGCGGGTCGCTGACGCTCAACGCCAATGGCTCGTTCACCTATACCCCCAACCTCAACTACAACGGCCCCGATAGCTTCACCTATCGCGCCCGTGACGGCTCGAACCTGGTGTCGAACGTCGCCACGGTGACCATCAACGTCACGCCCGTGAATGATGCACCCGTCGCGGTGAACGATGCCTATAGCAATCCCGAAGACACACAGCTCGTCATCGCCGTGCCGGGAGTCCTGCTGAACGACACGGACGTCGACGGCCCGCTCCCCCTGGTGGCGGTCCTGGTCTCCAGCCCGTCGAATGGATCGCTCTCCCTCAACGCCAATGGTTCGTTCACCTACACCCCCGCGGCCAACTACAACGGCCCGGACAGCTTCACGTACCGCGCGCGAGATGGAGCCAACGCAGAATCCAACGTCGCCACGGTCAGCATCAATGTCACGCCGGTGAATGACCCGCCGGTCGCAGCCAACGATTCCTATGCTACAGAGGAGAACGTCACGCTCACCGTCGCGGTTGGCCAGGGCGTTCTTGTCAACGACACCGACATCGACGGTCCGCTCCCGCTCACGGCGGTCATTGTGAGCCAGACTTCCAGCGGAACCGTGACGCTGAACGCAAACGGTTCCTTCCAGTACGTCCCAGTCAACGGGTTCAACGGCATTGATACCTTCACGTATCGAGCCCGCGATGGGGCCAGCGCCGAGTCGAACATCGCAACTGTCACGATCTCCGTCGGCCCAGTGAATGACCCGCCCCTGGCAGTTAACGATGCTTACAACGTCAATGAAGACACCACGCTGACGGTCAACGCAGCCAACGGAGTTCTGTCGAACGACACCGATCCGGATGGTCCCTTCCCGCTCACGGCAGAACTGATCACCGGCCCGACCAACGGCACACTGGTCGTCTTCAACACCAACGGTTCTTTCACCTACACGCCCAGCAGCAACTTCAACGGACAGGATACCTTCACGTATCGCGCCCGCGATGGCGAGGGGCTGGCATCGCAGCCCGCAACGGTGACCATCACCGTTCTTCCCGTGAACGATCCGCCCGTGGCCGTTGATGACTTCTACTCAACGCTCGAAGATACCCAGCTCGTGATCTCCGCGCCCGGTGTGCTTGCGAACGACACCGACCCCGATGGCCCGATTCCGGTCGCCGCACTGCTGACGGTGCTTCCTACCAATGGCTCGCTGACGCTGAACCTTGATGGCTCGTTTGTCTACACCCCCAACCTGAACTTCAGCGGAGTGGATACGTTCCGGTATCGCGCTCGGGATGCGACCAACCTGCAGTCCGCGAACACCGCGCTAGTGACCATTACCGTCACGCAGATCAATGATCCGCCTGTCGCGGCGAACGATGCCTACACAACGCCGGAGGACACCCAGCTGGTCGTCTCCGCACCTGGAATACTCGCCAACGACACGGACATCGACGGTCCCCTGCCCCTCACCTCGGTGCTCGTCTCTACGACGACCAACGGCTCGCTGACGCTCAATGCCAACGGATCGTTCACCTACATCCCGAACCTCAACTACAACGGCCCTGATAGTTTCGCGTATCGTGCTCGCGATGCAGCGGGCGGCGAGTCGAACATCGCAACAGTGAGCATCGGCGTGACACCCGTCAACGACGCCCCGGTCGCGGTGAATGACGCCTTCTCCATGCCGGAAGATACCCAGCTGATCATCGCCGCGCCGGGAATCCTTGGCAACGACACGGATATCGACGGCCCCCTGCCCCTCACGACGATTCTGTTCTCGACGACAACCAACGGCTCGCTGACCTTGAATGCCAACGGGTCTTTCACCTACACCCCCAATCCCAACTTCAACGGTCCGGACAGCTTCAGCTATCGTGCCCGTGACGGAGCGGGTCTGGAGTCCAATGTCGCGACCGTCAGCATCACGGTCACACCCGTGAACGATGCGCCCGTCGCCGTGAACGATACGTTCACGGTCCGCAACGTGGATGTGCTGACGGTGGCCGCGCCGGGCGTCCTGGCAAACGACACCGATGTCGATGGGCCATTCCCACTGACCGCCGAGCAACTATCGGCCGTGTCTAACGGCACGCTTGTGTTCGCCGCCGACGGCTCGTTCGTCTACACGCCCCCTGCACCTCCCTTCGTCGGCCCGGTCACGTTTACGTATCGTGCTCGCGATGGCGAGAATGCACAGTCCAATACCGCGATGGTGACCATCAACGTCACACCAACCAATCGCCCGCCGATCGCCCGTTGCCGCAACGTGGTCATCGATGCACGAATGACCTGCCCCCCGTCCTTCTCCATCACCGCGGCCGATGTTGACGACGGTTCGACTGATCCCGATATCGCCAATGGCGACTTCATCACGCTCTCCCTGAGCTCGACTGGCCCATTCCCCATCGGCATCACGCCTGTCACCCTGACCGTCACGGACTCGTTCGGAGAGTTTGACACCTGCACGGCCACCGTCACGGTGCTCGCCAATGACTGCAACGGCAACGGAATCCCGGACTCTTGTGAGATACTCGACGGTTCCGCGGCGGATTGCAACAACGACGGGGTTCCCGACGAGTGCCAGTGCATCTGGGACAACGGCGGAGCCATCTACGCGAACGTCAATCCCGACGGTCAGCTCTCCCACCTTGGTGGTGGCGCACCCGAGGGCGGGAAGTCCGCCGACGACTTCTACCTGATGGACGGGATGGTCCACCGCCTGACAGCCTTCACCGGCCAGATGCTCACAAACTCCTGGCCCGGCCTCCGCCGCGCCCGGCTGGAGCTCTACCGCGACTGCAACGGCAAGCCGGAAGCTGAGCCGTTCAAGACCCTCACTGACTATGAGATCATCGAAGAGATTCCTGCGCCCAACGGCTTCACACTTGTCACCTACCGCTTTGACCTCTGCGATGAAGAACTCTGGCTCGACGGGGGTACCTACTGGCTCTCCCTGATCGGCATCACCGACAATGTGACCAACGATCTGTCCTACTGGGCCGTCTCGGGCGATCAGCAGCAGCACCACCCCATCGCCGGCAACGTCCCCTGCAAGGCTCGCGGCATCGCCGGCGGGAACTGGGGCGAGTTCACGTTTGGCGAATGGGACACGATCTCGGACTGCTGCGTTGGCTGCGTCGGCTTTGCGTTCAAGCTCGTCGGCGATTCCTGCAAGATCATCTGGGACAACAACGGTCCGGATCTCACGGTTGACGGCCGCGGTGGGTCCCCCTCCGGTGTTTACCGAGAGCGAACCGCGCAGTCGTTCGACAACTTCGTCATTGCTCCTTGCACTGATGACCCGATCTGCTTCCTCGAGGGATACGTCTGGTCCAACTGTGACCCGCTGCTCGGTTTCATTCATATCTACGACAACGACTGCCGTTTGCCGAACGCTCCGATCTTCACCGCCACGCCCACCAAGGTTGAACGCCTGGATGAGACGTGGACGGTCGGCCAATACACATACCGACTCCACCGCATTCAGCTCTGCGGGATTCGCCTGGAACTGGACCCCGGCAGGAACTACTGGATCCAGTTTGGCGCGCGCGCGGGCGGCAGCTTCACGACGTCAGCGTTCTTCGCGTTCTCCAATGGCTGCGACAAGTGCCCCAATCCGCACGGCAATGACGCAGTCACCCGCATCACCGCGCCGTTGCCCGATCTGGACTGGTCGTACCCGGGACGGAACTTCGCCTTCCGCGTCGGCGTTCGCCACCACATCCCTCACGGAGTCGGGCTCGGCGGCAACCATTCGACGCCGGATAGCTGCCCGGCGGATGCTGACCAATCCGGCGATGTCTCTGTCGCCGACATCTTCGCCTTCCTGTCAGCCTGGTTCGCAGGCTGCCCATAAGCCACCCAAACCCTTTCGGCGAGGGAACTTGACGGGACAGCGCTCGGACCGCCCTGGTCCGGGCGTTTTCCATTCTGGGTCAAAGCTTGCCCCGTGACAGCGCGGCAAATCCCCCCTATGCTCTGCCCATTCGGGCGTTTAGCTCAGTTGGCTAGAGCGCAGCTGTCACATAGCTGAGGTCACAGGTTCGAGCCCTGTAACGCCCATTCACGCCGCGGAAGCTCCTACCCCGGACTTCGCGGCGTACTTTCTTGCTCGGGCGGTGCGGAAGGCGGATCGCCTCCAAACAGCCCCGGCTGATCTACTGGCAGGCCCGACCGTTTGCGGCGGCCCACGGCTCGCGAGGTCATGGGCACGGGTCCATGGGCACCCCGCCCTCCCTGCACGATCGAAGCGAAAGAGCCGTCTGCCAGTCTCGTCTGCACTGCTTCGCCGGCGACCACATCTCCGACCGACCGCACCACCCGGCCGTCGGCCCGCAGCGTCATCGAGTATCCCCGCTGCAGCACGCTGCTCGGACCGACCAAGTCGAGGTTTCTGGCCGCGGAAAGCAACGCCAGCTCGCGGTCGTGCACGGCCCTTCGTATCGCCCGCCCCAGCCGTTCGGCCGGCGCTGCCACACTCCTCCCTGCTAGCAACCTTGCCATCGCCGCTCGCAGACCGTTGGTGGCCGCGGCGAGTCGCGATGCCCGCTCCGCGAACACTGCGGCGGGACGGTGCTGCTCAAGCCTCGCTGAAAGCCGATCCACCCTCCCAGCCGATCGCTGCAGCAGCACGCGCTCTCCGGCACGCAGATGCCGCACAAGGGCATCCATCTCATCGAGCCGCGAGCGGACAACACGTGCGCAGCGAAGCGAGAGCGTTCTTCCCACGGAGACCAGTTGCTGCTCAATCGCCGCCGCGTCGGGCGCAATACGCATCGCCGCCTGCGTCGGTGTCGCCGCGCGGAGATCGGCCACCAGTTCCGCCAGTGTCACATCGGTTTCATGCCCAATCGCGGCGACCACCGGAACCGCGCACTCCACGATCGCGCGAGCGACTTCGCGATCATTGAAGGGCCACAGATCCTCCATCGATCCGCCCCCGCGTGTGATCAGCACGACATCGATGCCCAGCTGCACATGCAGCGCCGACAACCCCCGCACCGCTGTGGCGATCTCCGCCGCCGCGCTCGGCCCCTGCACACGAACATCCACGAGCGCAATGGGCAGCGAGCGGCACCGCCGCCGAAAGGTGTCCAGCACGTCCTGCAGGGCTGCGCCGCTCCGGCTGGTGACAACCGCCACGCGGCGCGGCAACACGGGGAGCCTCCGCTTCCGCTCCTCGTCGAGCCAGCCCAGCCCTCGCAGCTCCTCGACCATCCGCCGGAGTTCGAGTTCCATCGCCCCCGCGCCTACCGGCTCGATCCGATCCACCATGAACGTGGTTCGCCCCTGCGGCGCATAGAACTCCACGTGCCCGGTCACGACGACCTGCATCCCCGTCCGCGGCAGAAACCCTGCCTTCCGGGCGCTCGACGCCCACATCGCGCACGAGACGACCGCGCCAGCATCTTTGAGGTCAAAGTACCAGTGCGTCCGTTCCCGGAACTGGCCGACCTCTCCGACGACGCGCACGCCCGTGGGGACCCGGTCGCGCACCGCCCGGTCGATCAGCGCTGCCAGCTGTGTCACGGTCAATCGGTCCGGCGAGGCCGCCTGTGGCTGCTCCGCACCGGCTACTCGCCCAGGATCAAACGGCAACCTGCCCATAGCGTGAGCGTAGCAGGATCAGGCGATCGCCTTGCGCGTCGCGAGGTCGTTCTCGTGCAGCCGCTGCGCAAGTGCATAGGCCTCGAGCACTGAGCTCAGGTGCCGGCTCACCGACCGGTTCGCCCGCACATACTCGCGGGAGGAAGCGCCAAGCAAGCTCCATCGCTCGGCGTTGAGCACCGTCTCGCGGATCGCCCTCTCCCACTCAAGCTTCGTCGGCGCCACAACCAGCCTTGCGGTCGTTCCGTCGATGAGGGTTTCCACGAGCGAATCAGGCGAGGCGAGAACACTGAGCCCGCAGGCCATCGCATCCAGAACAAGCGAGTGGCTCACCCCCTCCGCGTCGGGCAGGAGCAATGCGTCCATCTGCAGCGCCGGCTCGCGCCGCCCTTCAAGTTCCGGCACCATCGAGAGCCGCTCGAGCAACCCGAGCCGGCGTGCCGCCCGCCAAAGCGTCGCCGTGCGGCCGTCGGCAATATCGAGGAAGAGCATGAGGTCGGGAGAATCACGAGCGACCGACGCGAGCGCCTCCAGCGCCGCGATCGCTGTGCGCGAGTCGCCGCGTTCAACGAGCATGACCATCGCCGGAGCGCCGGTTTGAGGATGCCGCGCGGGCGGAACATGCACGCCCCACCTGACAAGGTGCGTCCTTGCACGCGGAGCTCGCCGCAGCACCTCCGCTCGAAGTGATTCATCCGGCACACAAAATAGCGGGGACGGCGCTTCCTTGGTCGCCGCGGCCGAGGGCGAGAGAGCCGCAACCGTGCCGATCAGCGAGGCACGCTCGACTTCCAGCACCACCGCGGAGCCAACCTGTCGCGCAAGTTCCTGGCCCACGGGCCACGCCCCTCTGCCGCAAGCGTGGACGACATTCACCGGACCCCGATCCCCCTGCTTCTCGGCAAGAGCCTTGAGAGTCTCGACCAGCGCTGCGACACGGGAGCGAAGGGTGAGTGGCAGCCCGGTGTCGACATAGCCCACCGTGACCGAATAGATGCCGCTGGGCTCGGTCGACATGGTCGCGACAGGTACCGCGTGCACCACGCGATATCCCTCATCGGCGAGGCCGATCTCCAGGCGACTCAGCAGCGACGCTTCCGCTCTGCCAAATGCCCGGTCTACGACGATCACGGCCCGCATTGCAGATCCTTCCCATCCCTCAGATGAAAGCCGCCTGCAACCCCACCAACTTCGGGGGACAAACTGTGGAGAACCGGGGATATACGGTCACCCGATGGACGCGTCAAACAGCAACCGGAGTTCGTTGGACAATCATTGTAAGTATCGTGCCATCAGTATTTTATGGCAGCACTTGAGGACAAACATCGCCTCCTCTGCATTGCTCCCCGCTTGACTCTGGACTTGCTGCTCCCGCGTGTGGAAACTCGCCCCAAACCCGCGCGCTCAGGAAGCCGCGGCCACAGGCCGGGTCGCATCGTCGGCGATGCGATACTGAAGGTCCGGCGGACGACTCTCGTGTCGCTCCACCGCAACCGTGCGCCAGACACCAACCCAATGCTCCGGCTTCACTTCCTGCAGGTAGTAATCGCCCGCAGGTTCATCACGAGGTGTCAGATCCGCCGGGGGTTCGTGCCAGGGCCACCAGGGCGTAACCCCCTGGTCGGATCCGGGAAGCGACTTGAAGGCTAGCGGATTGTCGATGACATCCGCGATGGTAACCAGCCGGTCGCGAAGCTCGCCGACCTTCGGAATGCTCGCGAACAGCCCTCGCGTGTACGGGTGCATGGGATTGGCGAAGAGCTCGAACACATTGGCGTACTCGACCACGCGGCCAGCGTACATCACGCACACCACATCTGCATTTTCCGCGACGACTCCAAGATCGTGCGTGATCAGCATGATCCCCATCTGCCGCGTGCGCTGAAGCGTCTTGAGAAGCTCAAGAATCTGCGCCTGAATCGTCACATCAAGCGCGGTTGTCGGCTCATCGGCCAGCAGCAGCTTCGGCTGGCACGCCAGCGCCATCGCGATCATCACACGCTGCCGCATGCCACCGGAGAACTGGTGCGGGTACGCCTTCATCCGCTTCTGCGGATCACTGATCCCGACTTGCGTCAGCGCATCGGACGCGATCTGCTGCGCCTCGGCCGGGGTCACCGCTTGATGCAGCAGCACCGCCTCCATGATCTGATCGCCGATCGTGTACACCGGATTCAGCGAGGTCATCGGCTCCT
Source organism: Phycisphaerales bacterium (assembly GCA_038247555.1). Classification (GTDB taxonomy): domain Bacteria; phylum Planctomycetota; class Phycisphaerae; order Phycisphaerales; family UBA1924; genus JAHBXL01. The sequence goes on from JBBRUT010000004.1 coordinate 36,733, forward strand.
GGAAGATCATCGCGATCTCGTTGCCGCGGATCCGCCGGATCTCGTGCTCCTGAAGCGAGAGCAGGTCCCGCACACCCGCATCGGTCTGGAACATCGCCTTGCCGCGATCAAACCGTCCCGGCGGCCGCGGCACCAGGTGCATCATGCTCATCGCCGTCACCGACTTGCCGCACCCCGACTCCCCTACCACCGCGAGCGTCTGCCGCGGATACAGCGTCATACGCACACCGTCGACCGCTTGGATGCGAGGCCCGCTCCCGTTGTCAAAGCTCACCGCAAGATTGTCGACTTGCAGCAGCGGCCGCGACTCATCAAGAGCCTTGTGCAGTTTGCGGCTTGTCACGTGAGGGGAATGCTCTTTTGCCATACAGGTGCCCACAGACAGAAACTACACACGGGCCTTCTTGAGTTTCGGATCGATCGCGTCGCGCAAGGCCTCGCCAAGGAAGTTGTACGAGAGCACCGTGAGGAAGATCGCCATGCCGGGGAACACCGCCAGCCACCACTTGAACTCACCGTCCTGACTGATCGCAAACGAGAGCAACCGGCCCCAGGATGGGCTATCAACCGGGCCAAGGCCCAGATACGACAGCGTCGCCTCAATACCGATCGCCGCGGCCACCGCAAACGAGGTATCGACCAGTACCGGGGCAACCCCGTTGGGCAGAATGTGCTTGAACAGGATCGACCGGAGCGGCAACCCGCTGGCCTGGGCCGACTGCACAAAGTCCTGGTTCCGCAGCTTCATGAACTCCGCGCGAGTGAACCTCGCCATCCCCGTCCACGTGAAGCAGCCGATGATCGCCATGATCACGTAAGTCGTCTTCAACTCATTGGGAAGCACGGCAACCGAAACGATGAGCAGGAACAGCACCGGCACAGCCATGAAGATTTCGACGACTCGATAGAGGAGCAGATCGACCCAGCCCCCAAAGTAGCCCATCAGCGCACCCATGGTGACGCCGATCAGCAGCGCGATCGCCGTGGAGACGACACCGATAGAGATCGACAGGCGGCACGCGTGAAGGATCTGCGAGAAAACATCCGCGCCGAACGCATCGGTCCCCATCCGGAAGGTTCGTCCGGCCACCGGCGAAGTCTGCGGATAATCCAGGGCCGCGGCGAACTCCGTTCCTGGCGGCTTTCGCGAAAGCGAGCTGAATCGTTGGTTCGGTGACCACGGGACGAGTGTGTACGTTGCCTGAATCTCGCCGGCGACTTCCTTCTGCGGATAGCTGAACTGCTCGAGCTTGGGGCTCCACCGGGCCTGCACGGACCAGACCGCAATCCCGCACGCCACCAGCACGACCGCCGCGCGGATCGGAAGCTTGCCGATCGGCAGCAGAAGCATGACTCCACCCAGCAGCACCGCCACGGCGCCAGAGACCATGAGCCCTGCCATCGCGTGCCGCCCGATGACTCCTACTCCTGTCGGAGCAGTCCCCGTGCGCAGCGCTTCGCGGCCCGCCTGTATCGCCATCGATTCGAGACTGCCGCCAATGACCAGCGAGGTGGCGAGGATCAGAATCGCGAGCACGATTCCGCTCAGCACCGCTCCGAGGCGCGAAGATCGGTGCCTGCCTGTGCCGAGCACGATCACCGGCACACCGATGAGCGTGCACCAGAAGAGCACAAGATCCAGCGCGGTGAGATGCTCCCAGAGGGGCGATCCGCCGCCACTGCCATCGGCCGCCGACATCCAAAGCGGATGCCCACTCGCCAGAAATGGTGCGAACACCGCAAAGAACGCGACGATGCTGAGCCACGTCAGCGCGATCAGCGCTGCCCTTCGCCTGATGACCTGCGACCAGGCCTCCGCCCAGAACCCCTTGGAAATCTGCACACCGATCCCGCGCGCAAGTTGTACCCCTGACACCGCGGCAGGTGTCTTGGGAACATCCGATCTGGAGGGGGCGTTGGCCATGGTCCTGTGGGCTTCCTCAACTCACTTGTACGTAATCCGCGGATCGGCCAAGGCGTAAAGGATGTCTGCCAGAAGCAGCGCGCACAGATTGACGACCGCCACCATCGTCGTATTCGCAAGAATCAGTTCCCGATCGCGAAGATTGATTGCCTCGATAAGCAGGTAACCCATCCCCGGCACAGTAAAGATCCGTTCGATGACCACCGACCCGGCCAGCATCGCCGGGAACACGGTCACAAACATGGTGATCAGCGGAAGCAGAGAGTTCCGGAAAACGTGACGCAGCACCACGTCCTTGGGCGCAACGCCCTTGGCCTTCGCCGTTCGCACGTAGTCCGCGTTGAAGTTCTCAAGCATCGCCGCGCGAGTCTGCTTGCTGAGCACCGCAAACCCGCCGTACACCAGGCACGCAACCGGAAGGATGACGTGCCAAACGCGGTCCATCAGCCAGCCACGATGCCACACGCCCGTCCAATCAGTGCCGGGGAGCATGCGGAAGGTCTCCGCGGCCTTGCTGGAAAGACCCGCCGCGGGGAACGCGTTGGTGTAATCGGGATTGGCCATGAACCCCTGCAGGAGCACACCCGCGAGCACCGTAGGGATGGAGAACAAGGCAAGGTAGAGTCCACCCAGCCCGACATCCACCAGCGAGCCCTTTCGCGTCGCGGCGAGCAATCCGCTGGGAATCGCGACCATGTAGATGATCGGGAACGCGATGAGATTCAGCATGATGGTGACGGGGAGCGCCTCAGACAGCAGCTCGATGACAGGGCGCCCGCGGCTGAACGACACGCCCATGTCCGGCCAGGCGATGCTCAGCATTCCCGGGAGAAGCGGGATCCCCGCCGCCGGGTATGGCTGCTGGCCCATCGCCGCGACGAACTCCTCGCGTCGCTGCGCCGCTGCCGCGAACGCATCGATCGCCGCGCGGCCGTATCCCTCAACCTCCGCGAACTCCGGCAGTTCCTTCTGTGGGGTAAGCGCGGCAATCCTGGACACGCGGGCTTCACGCTTCCGGGTCAGCAATCCCTCGGCACCGGTCGCCTCGGCGTACCGCACCAGCGAATCACGGAGGGTGGCTTCCGCCGCGATGTACTGCGCACGCGATGAGACGTATTCATTCTCGATAGCGCGAAATGCACTCGCTTTCTGCTGCGGATCCCGGTCACCAAACCGCTCGCCAAGCCACTCCGGCGAGGGCGCCGACGCAGTGGGAAGGGTGTCGGCAAACCACTTCCAGACTGGCGGCTCAGGAACCGATCGCGGACGCGTGATCGTCTCCCCGGTGGGGCTGATCATGTCTCTCTGGCCGAACTTGACCGGGCTGATCCGGCCGAGCCATCGAACATACTGCACGACCGCGGGCTCGTTCAGCCCGTAGCGGTCTTCGAGCTTCGCTTTCTGAATCGCGATCGAGCTCTGCGACTGCATCTGCCCGCCGCCGGCCAGCAGCAGCCCCGCGCCGATGCCCCCCGGCGAGGCTGCCAGCAGCATGAACACGACAAATGTGATTCCCAGCAGCGTGGGGATCATGAGGAGCAATCGTCGTGTGATGTAGCTGACCATGCTCGCGGCTCTGGTTACAAAGGCTTCAACCACATGCCGATGCCGGCACGCTCCGTCCCGATCCTGCAACTGGACAAGCTCAGTTCGCGGGCGTGGGCGAGACCCACGAGCCCCGGAAGAACTCGGGGTGCTCGAACCATTTCGGGTACGTGTGAACGTTCCCGATCTCGATGTTCACAATGCGGAGCCAGGGTGGCACACGAATGAAGGTGTATGGCTGATCTTCGTGCAGCACAGCCTCAAGCTGCTGCCAGATCTTTGCACGCTTGGCCGCATCCATCTCCCTCCGTCCCTCATCGATCAGGCGGTCGGCATCTTCGTTGGCCCACTGGGCAAAGTTGTCGCCCTGGTTCTTGATCGAGTCGGAGTGAAAGATCTGCCGCGGATCGCTCTCCGGAGCACTCGCGCCCCAGCCCAGCGTGATCGCGTCAAAGTCACGCGTCTTCATGAACTCCTGGTAGACCGACCAGTCCGCCGGACGCAGCGTGACGCGGATGCCCTGCGCAGAGCACGCATCGACCACAAATCTCGCGATCTTCTCGGAGATCTCACTGCCGCTCGCGTAGGAATATTCAAACTGGAATGGCACGCCTTCGCGGCTCTCCAGCACACCGTCGCCATTGCGGTCTTCCCAACCGGCTTCCTTCAGCAGAGCCAGCGCCCGCTGCGGCTCATACGGCCAGGGCTTGATGTCCTTGTTGGAACCCGCGCTGATGAGCGGCATGTTGCCCTTGGCCACCTCCCCGATCCCTCTCCAGATATCGCGGATCATCTTCTCGCGATCCAGCAGTTGGGTCATCGCGAGGCGAACCCGCTTGTCCGTAAAGGGGGTGGGCTTGCCGTTGCGCATGCCGCAGTTCCAAGCGATGAAGGAATACCCCGACCGCATGTTCACCCAGTTGAGGTAGTGCGCCCGGCTCTGCCAGTTCGGGTCTTGCCGCATCGCCACAAACTGCGGGGCTGCCGGAGTGATCATATCGGCATCGCCCTTCTTGAAGGCATTCAGGCGGGCGATCTCCTCGTTCACAGCGCGAATCCGAAGCGCATCCATCGCGGGCTTGGGGCCCCAGTACTGCTCGTTGCGCTCCAGCACAACATCCGCAGGCGGAGCCCACTGCCGGTTAACATCAAAGTCCTTCAGCCGGTACGGCCCGGCGCCGACAAGCAGCCCGGTACCGCGGTTGATCTGCGCCGGGTTGAGCGCGCCATAGACATGCTTGGGAAGGATGAACAGCGACAATGCATTGTCGACGTTCGTGAACAATCGCTGCTGAAACGCGAACTCAACCGTTCGGTCATCGATCACCGTCACCGATTTGATCGAATCGCGAAGGATCGATCGTGTTCGTTCCGCCTCGATCTGCTCGTTCATCACAAAGTCGTGAAACGTCCAGCGGAGATCCTCGGCGGTGATGGGCTGACCGTCGCTGAACTTCGCATTGGCACGAATCCGCGCACGCAACCAGAGGCCCCCAGGATCCACCTGCCAGGCCTCGGCGACCTGACCTCGCATCTCCAGAGTCTCGGGGTCGTAGATCGCCAACGAGCCCATCGTCAACTCTTGAATTCGTCTTCCATACACATCCGCGGAGATGTACGGCGTCAGCCGCGCCAACTGTGCCTCATAGATCTCCGTGAACTCCCCTCCCGGCAGAAACTTGGCATCCGCTCGAGGATCATGGGCAAACGCCATCGCCGGCTGCCACTGGACCGCCACATCGGGCCGAGCCCAGTTCTGATCTCGAACACCGGGCTCTGCCCGTGGGCCTCCGACCGGTGCCGCGGCGACCCCACCCCCAGCTTCGATTGTCGCCTCCAGGCGCGCCAGTTGCCCCTCGAGCTTGGTCAGCTTGCTCAGGGCGGTCTGCATGTCGTTCTTCTGCCCATCGCGCTGGTACATCCCCAGCCAGACGGAAAGTCCGACAATCACCATCACCGCCAGCAGCACGAAGTCTTTGAGTCCAAACTTGTTCTGCATCGTTCGTCCCGGTTCGCCAAGGGATGGATCGGTCTGCGAGTTCCGACCCCAGTGTACGGCAGAGCCGTTCCCGCGTCTGCCCGGACCGGAAAGTTGCTGCCTTCCCCCTCATTGCCGCCCACGCGCAGAGCCTGCGCCGCCCTCGCCGCCCGAATCTGCCTCATCCTCAAGGCCGGACCAGCATGCCGCGCTGGGTCGCGGCGTCCTTGCACCACCCTCACCTCACCCCGCGCGATCACCGATTCGGTCTCCCATGAGCCACTCCGTGCACAGCGAGATGGGCGGTTGCGATACCGTTGTCATCGCATCTTCCGGTCTCGGTCCCAGAACCATCTCGACCCTCTGCGGCTGTGCCCTTGCCAGCACAACCTACGTCCTTGGGGCCACCTGGCTCGAGTCGCCATGGCTCGGACTTCCCCTCGGCCTGTGGTTGATCGGCGCCGGCATCGGCGTGACCCATCTGTGGGCATCCCGCATGGCCACGCTCCCTGCGACTGGTCACAGGCGAATGGCCGCGACCAGGTCCTTCCACTTCCCGTTCCGCGATTCGTTGTCGGGCGAGAACCTTGTCGCCACCGCCATGGAGCTTTCGGGCGTCCCCGCGCGGTCCGTCGAATTCGCCCGCCGCAAGGTCAAGCGGTTCTCCGAGCAGGCGGGGTTGACGCTCACGCCCCGCGCGATACGAATCGGCCTGGACCTCTGCCAGCGAGACTTTGAGCGTCTCCGCTCCGCCGGCGCTTTGAGACTGGTTCCAAGCCTTTCGATCGAGTGGGTTCGTGCGGAGGCCGGACTGTTGACCGATGCACCGCGCCAGGCTCTGGAGTTTGACGCGCTCCTCCGCCGAGAGCCCGAAGGCCGCGGCCATCCCAACGCCGGCGATGCACACCTTTTTCTGCCGCAGCACCCGGGCCAGCCCGCCGCGTGGCACGATTGGTCCACCCCCCCCGCTCCCGGCTTCGGAACAACATTCCCCGCCAGGGTCGACCCCGCCGCTCTGCGGCTCGATGGACTTGATTTCGCCGATCCGATTCACTGCCGTCTTGCCGCGGATGTCATTATTGTCGCCGCGACCCTCGCGGCCGGACCGACGCGTCGGCCAACGGGCTTTCGCTCGGTGCTCCGAGGCGGCACGCTCGACGAATCGCTCGCCAGATCCGCCGTCGAGGTTGCAATGCTCAGACTTGGCGGCACGCTCGAAGATCTGGTCGCCGCCGCCAAACGCCGCGAGACCCGGGTGCCCGCGACGGCTTTCGCCGCGGCACGCGCGCTGTCGGCCTGGATCACGACTTGGCAGACCCAGCCCGGTGCGCCGCCTATTCACCACGAGCGCCACCGTCTGGCCAAGCTCGCGGCGGATCTGATTCCCGGAGAAGCGGAGCCGCATCTGCGGCTGGGTGCCGCCCAGATCGCCGCCTTTGAGGATGCCGCAGCGATCACGTCGTTCGCGACTGCGGGACGGCTGCTTCGGAGCCGGGGCACCGTGTGCGGAACCGACCCCCTCGCGTTCATTCAGGCCGAGATCACCCTCGGAGAACCGAGTGGCCTGACGCTTGGTCGAGTCGCGGCCGGACTCTGCCTGCTGTGGGCCACGACGCCGCAATCCAGCCTCGACTATCTCCGCGATGATGTGCTCGACGATCTTCAGCACTCGGGCTGGCTCGAAGGTCGCGATCAGGATCGCAAACTGCTCGCCGATGTTCTCGATGAACTTGCGCGGATCGATGCCGATGAGTTGCCCCGCCGGGCCGAAGCGGCTTGACGCCGCGAACCCTGCTCGTCACCGGGATCGACGCTCGCCGGGTTAGCCCTCGACATCCAGCCGGGGCCTGGCGACATCGGGCTTGGTCTGTTCCGGGCGATAGTGGTCCTGCCGCTCGCGGTCATCCGCCGTCTCCTGATCGGTGTTGTCCTTCAGGTTGCGGATGGCATCGACCGACTGCGTCTGGTTGAGCTCGACCTCATCCTCGCCGCGTTGCAGACGCTCGGTTCGCGACTTACGTACCGGGGGCTTGGCGCGCTCAATGTCCCGCGCCGCCTTGTGCTCGGCCTGCGAAATGCCCGCGACGGATTGGGCAACGGAAGTCCCCAGCGTGCTCATAAAGGTCCGATCGACCGAACCGCGGTCCGAAGATCAAACGATCCGGCGCATCGCTCGTTATTGGGCGTAGTTCCTCAGGAATAACTCCTCGGACCCCACCGTCGGACCCCACCGTCGGACCCGCCCCCCATCTGCCAGTTACAGACCAACGGTGTTGACGCCGCAATCGACGTAGATCGTCTCGCCGGTGACGCCCGACGACAACGGGCTTGCGAGGTATACCGCGGTGCGGCCGACATCCTCGCCCTCCACATTCCGCCTCAGCGGCGACCGCTTGGCCACCGCCGCCTCCATCTCGCCGGTTCCACCCACCGCCGATGACGCCAGCGTCCGCAAGTACCCGCCGGAGATGATGTTCACCCGGATGTTCTCCGCGCCAAGCTCCCACGCCAGATACCGCGCAGAACACTCCAGCGCGGCCTTGGCCACGCCCATCACGTTGTACCCCGGCACCACCTTCTCCGCGCCGTAGTACGACATCGCCATGATGCTTGCTCCACCGCTCGCCCCCCCGTTCGCTCCACCGTCTGCCGCGCCCTTCGCCAGCAGCGGCCGCGCACGCCTGGCCATGCCCACCAGCGTGTACGCCGATACATCAATCGCCGACAGATACGCCGCGCGCGGCGTCTCCACGAACTTCCCGACCGACAGCCAGTCCCGATCCGCAAACGCGATCGAGTGCACCAGGAAGTTCATCGTGCTGAACGACTCGGCATACTTCGCAAACGCGGCATCCATATCCGCGTCGTTACCCGCATCCATCGGGCAAAGCCACGGATCCGATACGCCCAGCTCTTCGACCGCGCGCCGCGTCCGCCGCTCGTTCTTCTCGCCCGGCAGGTGCGTAAAGGCGCAGCGTCCGCCCGCCTCGATGATCGCCTTGGCGATGTGCCACGCATACGACCGATCATTCGCGATTCCGACGATCATCCCGACTCTACCTTCAAGCAACTTCATGAGCTCACTCCACGCCATACCACCTTCAACCCGCGGCCACGTCGGCCCAGTCCACTCACTCGATCGTGGGAATCCAGGCAGCCAGCAGGTCCCGCGCCGCGGCGAGATCGCCGGTGTCGATCATCTCGGTCACCGTGTGGATGTACCGCGTGCCGACGGTGATGCCCACCGCTCGCGCGCCGGCCCTTGCCTGCTGCGCCGCCGCGCCGTCCTGCCCGCCGCGGGCCAGGATCGACCGCTGCGCAGGAATTTTCTTCTTCTTTGCCAGCTCATCGAGCTCGCGGATCAGTCGGTAATCCGAGATGAACGAGGAATCCATCACGTGCAGCACCACGCCATTGCCGTGCTTGCTGACCGATTCGTCATCCGGCACGCCCGGCGTGTCGCACGCGAGCGTTGTGTCAATGCCGATGCCTATATCCGGTTCGACGCCGAAGCTCGACGTGTGCGCCCCTCGCAGCCCGACCTCTTCCTGCACCGTGAACGCCACGTAAATATCGCAATCGTGAGCGTCCTTCGACTCGTGAATCGCCCGCACCGCCTCGATGCCAAGCCAGCACGCCACCCGGTTGTCGAGTGCCTTGGAGACGAACTTCTCTCCGACCTCGATCGCCGGCTCGTCCATGACCACATAGTCCCCGATCTTCACGAGCTTCTTCACCTTGTCGGGCTTCATGCCCAGATCAACGAAGAACTCCTTGACCTCCGGGATCTTTTTCTTGTCCTCTTCGCTGGCGATATGCACCGGCCGTCCGCCCGGGTTCATCACGCCGCGATAGTCCCCGTCCTCAGTCACCACCAGCACCCGCCGGCTGAAGAGGTTCCGCGTGTCAAATCCGCCCGCGTTCTGCAGACGCACAAAGCCCTTGTCGTCTACGCCCTTGACGTAGAACCCGATCTCATCCATGTGGCACAGCATCATCGCGCGTGTCGCGCGGCCGTTCTTTCCGCCCTTGCTCCCCTTCTTGCCTCGCGCCGCGCGCCGGCAGATCAGGTTCCCCATCGGGTCCGTACGAACCTCGTCAAACAAACCCTTGATCTCTTTCTCAATCAGCGCCCGCACACGCTCTTCCCGACCGGGGACGCCGGGGGTCTCGCACAGACGCTTGAGAAGCTCGATATTCAGCTTGGACACGTGACACTCCTGGGCCACCCCTCCATCCAGACGCGATAACCTCTCCGTTCAGGCAGAGGATGCAAGGCTATCACGCTGCGCCTGCAAACGCGACCCTACTCTTCAATCGCCCCAGCCAACCTTCTCATTTCACCACCCTCACACAGCACAGCACCATGGCGCGGATCACCCCTCTCCTCCCTCTCCATACCGCCGCCGGCGCTGTGCTTCTTCCTTACGGGCCTACTGTATCCCAGGTGCACCTTGTTGAGAGCTTCGCGCCCTTCGGGCTCGAGTACGCCTCTCTCCGCACCGCCGCCGCGATGTTCGATGCCCCTTCCCGCGGCCTCATCCGCGTCACCGGCACCGATGCTCATGCGTTCCTTCAGCGAATGGTCACCGGCGATCTCCGGGGCCTCGACGCGCGAGCGACTCGCCGCGCATTCTGGCTGAACCGCAAGGGCCGCATCGACGCCGATCTTCTCATCGCCCAGTTGCCGCCAGCCGCGGCGGCTCCGTTCGGGCCTGGCCCTGGCATCCTGCTGGAGCTTGACGCACACTCGGCACAGCACACGGTTGACACGCTCAACGCCTTCATCATCGCCGACGATGTCGCCCTCGAAGACCTCACCGACGCCACGCACCAGCTTCAACTCCACGGTCCCGCCGCGGTTGCCCTGCTCGCTGCGCACAGCCATCCGCTCGACGGCCCGCCAGTCGCTGAGCTTCCCGACGGTGGGGCAACCATCGTCGCCATCACGACTGGCATCGGCCTGATCCCCGCGCTGGTGTTCCGGCAGGACCTCACGGGCGACCCCGGCCTGTCGATGATCTGCGCCGCGGCCGCCGCACCGGCGGTATATGAATCGCTTTCCGACCTTCCCCAGTCTCCCACGCAGGAAGGGGGCGCGTTCGCGACCCGTCACGCAACCCCGGATCGCCCCGCACGCCGGATCGGGTGGCACGCTTTCAATGTCGCGCGGATCGAAGCGGGCACTCCACTCTTCAATCTGGACTACGGCCCGACTAACCTTCCGCACGAAACCGGGGATGAAGTGGTCAAGAGTCGAGTGAGTTTCACCAAGGGGTGCTATCTCGGGCAGGAAGTCGTCGCCCGCATGCATGCCCTGGGCCACGCAAAGCAGCGGCTCATCGCGCTCGACCTCGAAACCGCCACGGCCGCGGCAAGCCAGCCGGTCACCGGTTCGCTCGTCTTCAGTGCCGCCGATGATTCGCAGCCCCCGGTCGGAGCCGTCACCTCTTCGGCGATCAGTCCGATGCTGGGAGGCCGAACAGTGTGCTTTGCCATGGTCAAGTACGCGCACTCAGCCGCGGAAACCGCCCTCTACGTGCAGCCAAACGCCGACACCCCCCCGCTGCCCGCCAAAGTCCGAAAAAACCTCCGATTCTGGTCCCGCCCCGATTCTATTTCCACGCCGAGAGCGACTTCCGCACCCTGACGGAATCCCGCGAGCCCGCTCGGGGCGGTGTGGTATATTGAATTCTCCGCGATCACAACGCTTTCGCAGCCTTCCCAAGGAGACGGGTCCATGTCATGCCGCCGAACGTTCGTCACCTGGCCCATCTTTCTGATCGCCACTTCAACGCTCGCTGAACCGGCCTTCGATGTGACCCTCAACCCCACACTGTCGAGCGTGACCGCCACGCTGACGGTTCAGGGGCAATCCGGGACAGATACCTCGCCGATCGCAGGGTCGATGCGCATCAGGCTTGACTCCGCCGGAACCCCAGCCTCCATCGAGCTGCACGACTTTGCTTTCCAGGCGCTTGAGCCACTGAACATCAGCATCATCTTCCGCATCTTCACCATCCCCATCGGCTCCATTCTTGTGAACGCCACCGACGTTTCCGTTGAGTATGCCACTCCGGGCGTCATCATGGGCCCCGTCCCGATTGTCGCCAACGGTTTCGAGTTCTCCGATGTTCCGGCAAACTCTGACGGCAGCGCGGGCTACACGGCAACAGGCACCGTGTGCACCCTGCTGCAAGCTCAGACTCCACCTGCGGATTGCTCCGGCACGCTCGACCTCGCAGAGACCGGCACGCAGAACGCTTCTTCCCTTCCCGGCACCATCACAATCTCCGGACGTACGGCAACCGTTTCCGGCTCGATCAACATCTCGGGTCCCATCGACCCCGAGAACCCCGACCTCGGAGTACTCGCCATCTCCGGCACGTTTGTCGGAACGGGGCAGATCCCCTTCTGCCCCGGCGACTTCGATCAGAATGGCTCGGTCGCGGTGCCGGATATCTTCGCGTACCTCAGCGCATGGTTCGCGGGCCTGCCCAGCGCGGACATCGATGGCACCCCGGGGGTCGGCGTGCCCGACATCTTCGCATTCCTTGCACGATGGTTCGGGTCCTGCGCATAATCGCGCACCGCCTTCCGCGGCCCTATGCTCGGCAACGTGGTCCAGCAACGTTCATCCATTCCTGCCCTCCTTGCCCCACCGGCTCAACGGTCAAACCCCTTGTTGCGCTCCCCCCTTGGGATCGCCGGGATGTTGTTCCTTGCGTTCATGCTCATCGCATGTCTCGGCTCGCTCCCTTGGACGCTCGCCCCAGTCGATGGCTCGCCGCGATACGACGCCCAGGACCGTCTTGCGCAGCTCATGCCCCCCTCGTGGATCTTCCGCCCCGAGCTCTCGCAGTCGACCGACCCGGAACTGCTCCCCGATGGCCCGCTCCGACGAACTCATGAGATCGCCGCGCGAAACCTTGCCGCGGCGGGCGACTCGCCCACGGACGATTCGCTCAACGCCGCCCGCCCCTTTTACCTGCTGGGCACCGATATCCTGGGCCGGAGCCTGACTGTCCGCGCCCTCACCGGCGGCGGGATCTCGCTCACCATCGGCCTCTCGGCCGCATTTCTGTCCGTGCTGCTCGGCACGCTTTACGGAGCCATTTCGGGATATGCCGGGGGCCGAACCGATGCGATCATGATGCGCATCGTCGATGTCCTCTTCGGTCTCCCGTACATCCTGCTAGTCGTGCTGCTCGCCGTCGCCATTGATGCTTCGGTCGGCCGCTGGCAGAGCAACGCCGAGGTCGAAACTCGCGTGCTGCGCGAAGCGTTCGTCCAGCAGGCCATGGCAAAACTGCCGCCCGGTGCCGCCGCGGACGCGGCAATCCAGCAGGACCTCAACCGTCAGGCCCTCGCCTCCATCCCGTCGCGCGAACTCTCTCCGGCCTCGCGACAATCAATCGCCGTGATCACCCTCGTGGTCGCAATCGGAGGCGTCTCGTGGCTCACCATGGCCCGCGTCATCCGCGGCCAGGTGCTCTCGCTCAAAGTCCAGCCATTCATCGAGGCGGCCCGAGCCGCCGGTGTCTCGACGCGGGGCATCTTCGTTCGGCATCTGCTGCCGAATCTCATCGGGCCGATTGTTGTCTATGCCACCCTCACCGTCCCTCAGGCGATCCTGCAGGAGTCCTTCCTCAGCTTCCTGGGCATCGGCGTGCGGCCGCCACTTCCGTCATGGGGCAACCTCGCCGCCGATGGACTCTCAGAACTCAACCCCTACCGCTCGCATTGGTGGCTGCTGCTGTTTCCCTGCCTGCTGCTGGGTTCAACGCTGCTCGCACTCAACTTCGTCGGCGAGGCGCTCCGCGAAGCACTCGACCCCAAGCGGTCGCGGCGTCGTTAGCCCTTGAACCACTTCGCCACCGCGTGCACCGTGGCCGCGCGGCCGAGCGCACCGATGGCCTCGGTCAGCGGGATGTTCTTCGGACACACCTCGACGCAGTTCTGCGCGTTGCCGCAATCCGAGACCCCGCCCGGCCCCAGCAACGCATCGAGCCGCGCACCCTTGAGCGATGCGCCCGTCGGGTGAGCGTTGAACAGGTTGGCCTGCCCCATCGCCGAGGCGCCCACGAATGCGGTATCCCACTTCGATTCATCGGGTTCGAGGTTGTATTGCGGGCACGCCTCCAGACAGCAGCCGCAGCTCATGCACGTTGAGGCGACATACCGCTTTTCCTGGGATTCGGCGGACTCTTTGGGCCCGGCTCCCAGGTGATACGTTCCATCAATCGGAACCCATGCCTTCACGCGCTTGAGCGCACTGAACATCCTCGAGCGGTCCACCCACAGGTCGCGAATCACCGGGAACTTGCTCATCGGCTCAAGGGTGATCATGTCGCCGGAGTTCGGGGCATACTCATCCATCAGGCACGAGCACGACTGCCGCGCCTTGCCGTTGATCACCATCGTGCACGAACCGCACACTTCCTCCAGGCACCCAGAGTCCCACACCACCGGCGTGGTCACAGTCCCATCCACTGTGACCGGATTCGCGGCGATCCACTTGAGCACCGAAATCACATTCGACCCCGGTTCGGTTGGGGCTTCGAACTCCTCCCACCGCGAAGGCTTGCCAGGGCCGTCGCATCGTCGAATGCGCACGCGAATCTTCCGCCCTTGCACAACTTCCGAAGCCCGTGCACCCCGATGCTGACCGTTTGCCTGGTGAGACATATGCACAAACCCTGCCAAAGACCCCGATCCCCCTCAACTTAAGCGACTGTATGCGACCCTAGCCCCCAAGCAGTCCTGATGCGCACCAATGGATTCGCACAGTCGCACTGCCGGATTCGCGAGGAGGCCGCCCTTCGCCCACTGCCCGGAAACTTCGCTGCCTCTGAATCACTGCTCTGTACCCCTGCGAAAGCGACGAAGATTGGAAGATGTTGACTGCCATTGCGCAGATGCCCGCGGCGAGCACCCACTTGCCTCCCCAATGAAGTCGCCAACGCCATCCATCGAATCGGCGGGTTGATGTGGACTGTGCCCGTGAGCCCCCACGACGCACAAACCAATGCCTGCCGGCGCTTTGCGAAGCCCCTTCCTGTTGATAGGATGGGCAGCCCTTTGGCCCACCCCTATGAACCCCATCCAACCATTCCCGATCGAGATGGACTCTGATGGCCCCTTCGCCGGCATCGTCGTCGTCCGGCTGGAGCAGCCCGGCTCGCCCGTGGTGGTGCTGGATTTTGCACTGATCCAGCGAATCGAGGCCACCCTTCGGACCATTCGCGGCTCCGCAACAGGGTTTATCCTCGCTTCCGCCAGCCCTCGCGTCTTCATCGCCGGGGCGGATCTCAAGTCCATTCAGGCCATGACGGACCCCGAACTCGACGCCTATCTCGCATACGGCCAGCGAGTCTTCGGACTAATTTCTGATCTTCCCTTCCCGACGGTCGCCGCGATCAATGGCGCAGCGCTCGGCGGCGGCCTCGAGATCGCCATGCACTGCGATGCCCTCGTCGCCGCGCCCTCCGCTTCCGGCAAGCCCTACCCCGTTGGCCTGCCCGAAGCCGGACTCTCGATCTGCCCGGGCTGGGGAGGCACAAACCTCCTCCCCGCGCGCATGGATCCTGCCGACGCGATCAACCGCACCGCCGTGGGCAAGCCCCTCACGTACGATGAGGCCATCGCCGCGCAGCTCTTTGATGCCGTCGCGCAGACGCCCGAATCACTCATTCCGACGTGCAAACAGTGGATCGTCGCGCAGCGTGCCAAGGGCTTGCCCGATCGCAGCGGTGCACCCTCGCGCTGGATCGGGCATCACGACCGCAAGGCGCGTGTCACCGCCGCGATCCCCGCGCTGCGCGAAACCCTTCCCGCCACCGATTCCGCCCGCGCAGTACTGGCTGCTGTCGCCGCAGGCCTCGAAAGTGGTTGGCAAGCGGCGCTCGATGTCGAACGCAAAGAACTCGTACGTCTCCGATCCACACCCACAGGCAAAGCGGCCATCGAAGCCTTCTTCGCCAAGACCCAGAAATAGCCTCCTGATCTGGCCCGCTGGCAGTTTGCCAAGTGGCCCTTTGGAAACCCCTCCCATGGCCGATCTCAAGAATCTCAAGGGCATCTCCGCCGCCGACCGCAAGCTCCTCGAGCAGGCGGAGGAGTGGCTTGGCGCAGAACCAACGAAGATGGGCCCGGTGAAGAACCTCTTCTGGGGCAACATCAAGCAGGACTTCTACTTCCCCTATCCCCAGACCGATGCGCGCGAAGCCGCCGAGTGCGATCAGCTCCTCGCACGCCTTGATGACTACCTGCGCAACGAGCACCCCTCCGTCGCGATCGACCAGGATCAGGAGATCCCCCGCTGGGTGATCGATCGCCTCTTCGATCTCGGCGTGCTCGGCATGACCATCCCCAAGGACCACGGCGGCCTTGGAATGGGCATCACCAGCTACAACCGGGTGCTCGAGCGCATCGGCGCTTCCTGCGGCTCCACCGCCGTCATGGTTTCCGCCCACCAGTCGATCGGCTGCAAGGCCGTCATGCTCTTCGGCAGCACCGAGCAGAAGCGCGAGTGGCTTCCCCACCTTGCCAAAGACTGGCTTAGCGCGTTCTGTCTCTCCGAGCCCAACGTCGGCTGCGATGCAGGCGGCTGCGAAACCTACTTCGTAAAGGATGGCGACGACTACCTCGTATACGGAGAGAAGAAGTGGGCCACCTCCGGCGCGCTCTCCGGCCTCTTCACCGTCATGGCCCGCGAGAAGCGTGACGACGGCAAGGGCAAGATCTCCGCGCTCGTCATGCACCCGTGGATGGAAGGTGTTGACATCTATCAGAAGAACCGCTCCAAGTGCGGCATTCGCGGCACATGGCAGGCCCGCATCCGTTTCAATGGCGTCCGCGTCGCCAAGGACCATCTCCTCGGCACCGAGGGCCGCGGCCTGCAGATCGCTCTTTCCTGCCTCAACTTCGGCCGCTGCACCCTCTCCGCCGGCATGCTCGGCGGCGCTCGCAAATCCCGCGATCAGGCCACCAAGTGGGGCATGACCCGCCACCAGTTCGGCGCGCCGCTGGCCGACAAAGAGCTCGTCCGTCAACGTATCGCCCGCATGGCCGCCTACGACTACGCGATGGATGCCGTGCTCTACATGACCACCGGCATGCTCGACCGCAAGGATGAGGACATCCAGGTCGAAACCGCCATGTGCAAGGTCTTTTGCTCCGAGTTCGGCTGGCGCGTCGTCAACGATGCCCTGCAGATCATGGGCGGCGAGTCCTACATGACCGAGAACGAGATCGAGCGCATCTTCCGCGACTCCCGGATCAACCTCATCGTCGAGGGTGCCAACGAGGTCATGCAGTCGTACATCTTCGGCTACGGCGGCAAGCAGCTCGCCGAGCAGATGCTCGGCATCAGGCAGTCCCTGCTGAAGGAACCCGACGAATCCGTCGGCGCATTCATCTCCAAGGCCATCAAGTCCACGCTCAACCCACGCATCATGAGGATCGCGATCCCCCTCGGGCTTGAGGTCTACTTCGGCATCCGCCGTGCACTTCCCTCGCTTGATCGTGCCAGCGGCGATCTTCGCCCCTATGCAGATCGTACTTCGCGCCTCGTACGCGAGCTCTCGTACCAGTTCAAGATCATGAGCAAGCGGTACGACGTCAAGATGCTCGACCGTCAGGCCGTGCAGGCACGCCTGGCCAATGTCGCCATCATGATCCACGCCATGCTCTGCACGCTCTCACGCCTCGACGCCGATATGCGTGCCCACCAGGGCAAAGCCGGAGTCTCAGGCACAGGATCCGAGTTCGAGCGAGACCGCACCGCAGCAATCCACTTCCTCGACCTCGCCGAGGTCGAGATCCACGACAACCTCCGCAATCTCTACGAAAACGCGGACGACTCCATGCTCGCCGCGGCGGACGCAGCCATGGCCCACTCCAAGTCCCTTCCCAACGATCAGTTCATCATTCCCGAAAAGTCCCCCACCGCCAAGGGCTCAGGACATATTCCCAAGCAGGACGGCATCAAACAGTTCCCGGGCGACGGGATCCCCGCCCATGCGGGCCCCACCGCCGCGGCCGTCCGCTGAGCATTTAGACTTTCAGAGTTCACGTTCAAGCCCGGTTTTTACCGGGGCTTTTTCAATGCCAACTCCAGGTACGCCTCAACCGACCTCCCACAAAAGTTTGGCCGGTGGCGTGCCTCCCCTTTCCTGACGCACAGCTGCAAAGTACACCATCGCCAGTGCGCTCATCACACTCCGCTGCCGCACATCGTCTCTCGACCCCGGGAACTGGAACCTCCTCGTTGCCACACCTCCAGCTCCCGCAAGTCCGATGAACACAGTTCCAACGGGCTTCGCTGGGCTCCCGCCGTCTGGGCCGGCGATTCCGGTAATGGAAACACACCAGCTCGCCACGAGTCGATCCCTTCCCCCCGCGGCCATTTCCGCCGCACACTCCGCGCTCACCGCCCCGTGCGCTGCCAAGGTCTCGGCCCGCACACCCGCCAGGCTTTGCTTCAAGTCGTTGGAGTACGTCAGTAGCCCGCCAGTGAACGCCGCGGATGAGCCTGCGATCGCGGTCACTGCTCCGCCCAGCATCCCCCCCGTGCACGACTCCACCGCCGCAAGCGTCTCTCCACGCTGCCTGAGCAACCCGACAACGCTCGCCGCGAGTGTCGGTTCCCCGCCCGCCACATCCGCAAACACATGTTCCCCCATGGCGTCATGGATGCGCTTCGCTACCGCATCAACCGCCGCATCCGCGGGCGCCGAGCCAAGCGGCCCACGATATCGAATCCGCCAAGTCAGCACACCCCCGCTCGCAGTGATCCCCACCTGCGGGCTCGCCTCTCTCGCCATGATCCCCGGCACACGCGAAGCCGCCTCCGCTTCCGGTAAGCCGATCAACTTCAGGAACCGCGTACGGATCGTCACCCCAGGCTCTGCTTGCAGCCGCGGCACGACCAGTGCATCCCACATCGGCTTCAGTTCTCCCGGCGGTCCGGGCAGGCAGAAAACGTCCGACCGAGCATGCGCCAAACCGACAGCGTTCGTCACCGTCGCAAACAACCCCGGCGCAGTACCGAAGTCGTTCCGTACACACTCCGCTGTTCGCGGCCGCAAAGCCTGCAACCGCTGCGCAGCCGAAACTTCCCGCCCTCGCGAGCGCAGTCGCTCTATCAGCCATCCCAGCGCAACCTCATCCTCCACCAGTTCATCCCCCAGCACCGCCGCCAGTGCATCGCGTGTCAGGTCATCGTCTGTCGGCCCCAGCCCGCCCGTACATACCACCAGCGGCGCGCAAGCGCACAGCCGCCGCAGCGCATCGGTCAATGCAGCCAGATCATCCCCAACCGTGCCGTGCTCAACGGGCTCGATACCCGCGAGCATCAACCGCTCCGACAAGAGCTTGGAGTTGGTATCGAGCGTCTGCCCGCGAACCAGCTCATCCCCGATTCCGAGAATCGCTGCATGCGTGTGAATCACTTGGGCCATGCCCAGACGTTAGGTACATCGCTTCAAATGGATTCGTCGCCGCGTGATCCAAGCTCACTTTGTGTCGGGCTGCGGCCCCGTCGCTGCCGCCCGATACTCCTCGAGCTGCCTTTGCACGCGCGACACCGCCGCCGCACTTCCCCTCGATTCCGGACCTCGCATCACTTCCAGCGACCTCTCCGCCGCGGCGATCGCTCCGGGCACATCCCCAGCCCGGAACTTCGCCTGCCCGAGGGTCTCGTGCACCGCGGCGTTGGTGGGGCTGGCGAGTTGCACAGCCTTCTCTGAAAGCGTGACGACCAGCGCGTGATCGGGCGCTGACAATCCCGGCATCATCAAAATGGCCGACGCCAGAGAATGCAGACCCAGGTCGCTTTCCTTGAACTCGCCGTCCATCGTCGCCCGCGTAAATGCGTACCCCTTCGCCTCATCCACGTTCAGGAGCATCCGCAGCTTCTGCCGAATCATGGCCACCCGCGTCGCCGAATCTGTCTCGAGCGCAAGCACCTGATCCATCAGCACCAAACCTTCCTGGTGCTTGCCCTGCTGCGCAAGCAGGTTGGCCCTCGCAAACAGCTCGTCCTTGGCCTGCTTCTCCGCCGCGGCGACTCTCGCTCTCGCCGCCTCGGCCTTGGCATCAAACCCGCCCGCGAGCACTTTCTCGAGCACCCCATCCATTCCCGAGAGCGGGTTGCCGATCCACGCGATGCGTCCCTGTCCATCAACGATGAACGCGGTGGGGATCGACCGTCGCCCCGCGGGCACCATCCAGTTGCGCACGATCGCGCCATCGCCATCCGCCGCAACGGTGTACTCCATCTCCGCGCCCTGTGAGTCGACGAACGATCGCGCATGAGCCACGCGAGCTTCAGCCGTATCAGCACGCTCCCAGCAGCTGATGCCGATGACGGTCAGTTTCTCCTTGTGCTTTGCCTGCAGCTCCGTCAGGTGCGGGATCCCGCGCTTGCACGGCCCGCACCATGTCGCCCACATCTCCACGATGTAGATGCGCCCGCTCTCGAACTTCTGGACTTCATCGCGCTTGAGCCACGTCAGCCCATCCAGCGACGGAGCGGCATCCCCTTCCGCCAGAACTTTCGCTGTCGCTGCGGGCGCGGGCGCACCGCCGCTTGCCTGACCAAACGTGGGCAGCACCAACACCGTGGCGATCATCGCCGCGGCGAACGCACGAATCTCGAACTGTGCCATACCCCAATCTACCCCGCAACACGCCTCAGGGCCGCATCCCCAGACCAACCCGAGGCGCATTCCTTCACCTCGCGTCCGGTAACGCCCCCCACCACCGCAGGTCAGGCTCGCTCTGACTCGCTCGCCTGCGCCATGAAGCCGGTTCCCGGATTGCCAACCGCGTGCACCGCCAGCGTGTTCGTCGTTCCCTGCTTCCCCAGCGGCGCGCCGGCCACCAGCACAATCGGGTCCCCCTTCTCCACCCATCCGAGTTCTAGCAGATCCATGTCCACCTCGAGGTTGAACCATGCCAACGTTGCTTCGCGTTTGGCGGGCAGTTCCATCAGCCGCGGCGTCACACCCCGCAGAAGCGCCATCCGCCGCACCTCGCGTTCATCAGACGAGTACGCCACCACCGGGATCGGTAGCCCGGTCTGCGACAGGTACCGCGCCGTGCCGCCATGCTGCGACCAGCACACGACCAGACGCGCGCCGACATCCATCGACACGTGCCACGCGCCGTGCGCGAGCGCGGCCGTGCGGTATCTGGATTCCCGCAGGCGCCGGCTCGGACTCGGCGCTGTACACCGCTCGGCGATACGGGTCTCCGCGACGCCCACGATTCGCCGCATGGTCTCCACAACCAGCGTCGGATGCTTCCCGGTCGCGGTCTCGGCCGAGAGCATCACCGCATCCGCCCCATCGAAGATCGCATTCGCGACGTCCGTGGCCTCGGCACGCGTTGGCGTCGACGCGGTGATCATCGATTCGAGCATCTGCGTGGCCACGATGCACGGCTTGCCCCATTCATCGCACTTCTCCAGCAGCATCTTCTGCACCACGGGCACCTCGGCGATGTCCATCTCTACGCCCAGATCGCCGCGGGCGACCATGATCGCATCCGACGCCTCCATGATCGCGTCGATGTCCTTGAGCGCCTGGGGCTGCTCGATCTTTGAGACGACCGGGATCATCGAACCATCGCCAAAGCGATCCATCGACTTGTCGATCGGGCACATGTTCGCCAGAGCGGCCTTGAGCTTCTTGACTTCATCCGCGCGGCGCACGAACGAAAGCGCGAGGAAATCGAGCCCCTGCGACACCGCCCACTCGACGCACTCCCAGTCCTGCGCGGTGATCGCTTCATCGCGCACATCGCTGTCGGGCAGGTTGATCCCCTTGCGGCTCGTGACCAGCCCCCCAACGAGCACGCGGCAACGAAGCACATCTTCGGGATCCCCGGTTTCCCTCTCGACCGCAAGCAGCCGCAGCAGCCCGTCGTTGATCAGCACACGATGACCCGGCTCGACATCTCGCGCCAGCGGGAAGTCCGAGGGCAGGACATCCACGCTCGCCGATGCACACTTCTTCGCTGTCTCGTATGCCGCGCCCGCGAGCGCCAGCAGCACATCGCGTCCAACCAGAAGCTCGATGCCGGGCGGGTCGAGCTTCCCCACGCGGATCTTCGGGCCCTGCAAGTCGCCGAGAATCGCCACCGGCTGCTCCAGCCGATGCGCCACCTCCCGCACCGTCGCCACGCGTTTGGCGTGATCCTCAAACGACCCGTGCGAGAAGTTCACGCGGAAGATTGCCACGCCCGCATTGATCAACTTCTCGACCATCTCCGGCGAATCCGAAGCCGGGCCGATGGTGGCGACGATCTTCGACAGCGTGGGTGAAGGCCTCTTGTGCATCCGCTCAGAGTATCACCTTCCGATCACGGAGAGCGCCGCCGCTTCTGCCTGATCGGCAGGCGCGTCGACGTCTATCCGCACGCGGCAGCCGGCGCACGCCGCGGAAGGCTGCTCAGCCGGCGCGTCGGAACAGATCGAGGAACCTGTCCTCATATTGCTTGAACACGCCCAGGCGGTCGAGTTCATGCTTGAGGTCCATCGCCTTTCCCGGGTCCTTCTTGGTGGAATCGAACAACTCTTCGAGCTTTCGCCTGGCAGGCAAGTCGAGGCCCGGGTGCTTTGCCCGGGCCGGAGTCTCCTCGCCGGGTGCACCGTCCTCTGCTTCATCGTCCTCGTCGCCTGCCAGATCATCGAGCTTGAGCGGCTCGGTCGACCCCGATTGCATGCGCTCGCGAAGCTGGATGAGCAGACGGTTCACGCGCTCGGCGTGCCCATTCAACTCGGTGAGGTCGATCTCGATTCCGGTGAGCTTGGTGAATGCGGCGATGACCGCGCTGGCCGCGCTCGGGTTGGCGATCTGCGCGGCGTAGTACGGGATCTCGCCAAGCAGGCAGGCCCCGGGCAGTCCCCCTACCGATGCCGCGCCCACCATCAGGCCGTTCATGCCACCGATCTCGCCTTCGCTCAGCGGGTCGATGCCCGCCGCGGTAAGCTCATCGATCATCTCGGTGGTGGTCGCCGCGCCAAACACCCGCGGCTCCTGTGTGGGCTCGAGCTGCGTCGCAACGGAGGCGAAGGTCAGAACGTGATCCGCTCCGTCAGCACGCGCACGGTCGAGCAGGTCCCGCGCGTGGGACATCCCACGACTGTCGGGCTGCGCCTCGCCGATCAGCACCGTGACCGTGGGGCCATCATCGCCAACTTTGCCGGAGTACAGCATGGTTGAAGGCGGCGTGGGCACCTGGATGTGACCGCCGCGAACCATCACCGCGCCGATCTCGACTCTGCCTGCGCCGTCAATTACGGCGACAGGCTCAAGGCGGAGCTTCTTGACGAGGTATCCGCACGCGATCACCGCGACGTTGCTCATCCCGGGCCAACCGGCCACAAGCCAGTGCCGCGTGAGTTTATTCTCATTGCTCATACCGCACCCCTTCACTGCCCCGCCCGATGCTCGACTGCCACCTCGGCAGTCATTTGGAGGATCTACGCACCAGCGACGGTTCTTGTGCAACGGGGGTGCCAGATCTCTACCAGGATTTCGAGGGTCCTCTGAATCAGAGAACACTCAATGTGCGGAAGAGTCCGGGGTCGTTGCGGCGGGGATACTCCGGCAAGGCGTTCGATCATTCTGCGGGAGGCGAGCCAGACTGATGGCGTGCCATGCGGACCACCGCGGCGTACTGACTCGCGAAAAACTTGGTGTACTGGATCTGTGCGCGGCGGCCGCGTTCGGGGTCGCGCCAGCGTTTGACGTCGGCGCTGATGGCCTTGTAGTTCGCTTGGGTGAACTCCAGTTCACTGCCGTCGGCCATTGCGTGTCTGGGCATGGCGTAGAACGTTGAT
This sequence comes from Phycisphaerales bacterium, assembly GCA_038247555.1. Taxonomy (GTDB): domain Bacteria; phylum Planctomycetota; class Phycisphaerae; order Phycisphaerales; family UBA1924; genus JAHBXL01. The sequence goes on from JBBRUT010000004.1 coordinate 60,031, forward strand.
TCCAGTTCCGCGAGGACGCCGGGGGAGAACGCGCCGGCTTTCTCGGCGGCGCGGGCATCGTTGAGCACGCGCCAGGCGTGGCGGCACTCATCGGCGGTATCGATTCCGAAGGCGGCCATCATGGGGGCGATCGCATCGCGCCAGCCGCGGCCGGGGACATCGCTTGCGGCTTCAAATGGGTTGGACTTGTCGACCATGCGGTCGAGGTACTGCTGGTACATGATGCGGCGGACGGGCATGCGGCGGAGTTCGTAGACCTTTGGGCCGAGGCCGTCGGCGGGTTCGCCGCCGAGCGCGGCGTGGGAACGGAACTGCCAGAGCGCCTGTGCTTCGATGCTCATGCAGAACTCGACGAAGCGGCGCGAGGTTTCGTAATCGGTGCAGCCGTTGAGGATGGTGACAGGGTCGGCATCGATGTAGACTGCGCCTTCGGGGTCGACGTAGCCGACGCGGGCTGAGTCGGGGTCTTCGCCGGGGCGGAGGACAAACTGGGACTGGCCGCGGCCGTAGAAATCGATCGCGAGGCCGGCGGCGGCTTCGCCCTGGCTGACATCAACGGGTGGGCGGGTGCTGGCGGAGGCGAAGTAGCGGGCGTTGCCGCAGAGCTCGCGGAGGGTGCGCCAGCCGGACCAGCCTTCCTTGTTGAGGATGGACTCGTAGGTGGTGGTGATGGAGCCGGAGAGACGGCCATCGGCGAGGGCGAGCATGTTGAAGTATGCGGGGTCGCAGAGATCCTTGAAGCTGCGGGGTTCGGGGACGCCGAGCTTGCGGCAGGTGTCGCGGTTGTAGACGATGCCGAAACCGGAGAGCGCGGTGCCGAGCCAGACCTGGCCGGGGTCGTAGAGCTGCTGCACACCGATTTTGTTCTCGCCGTACCAGTCATCGAGCTGCTGCTGGGTGAAGCCGGCTGCGCGGCCGAGCTTGTAGCTGACATCGGCACCGGCGACTTTGGCGGGCTTGGCCTGGGCCATCTTGCCGTGCTCAAATGAACCGCCGCCGAAGAAAATATCGGCACCTGCGCTGCCGGGAGCGAAGCGGCCATCGGCAGCAAGCTGCCCCCCCCCCTGGCGGATGGCGGCCTCGGCCTGGGCTTCGATCTGCTTGACGATCTCGCTGGTGCCGCCGGGGACGCGCCAGTCGATGCGCGCGCCCTTTCCATGGTGGGCGCGGTGCCAGGTGTCGAAGGCGGCGGCGAACTCGAGCCGGATCTGCTCGACGTGCGGGGTGACGATGACGAGGGAGGCGACTGCTTCGCCATCGGCGCCGGGGGTGCGGAACGCGGCCTCAGCGCTGCCATCGGAGCGCGCGAGGGAACGGACGAGCAGGGGGAGCGCGAGGACGAGCACGAAGGCGATGGCGACAAAGAGGCGGGTGCGCATGCCGCGAGTTTACGCGGGGCATGCGGCGGCGACCGCCTGGGCGCGGCGAGACATCCGTGAGGATTTGTTCGCGGAGCAGAACGCCTGTCGAATGTCAGGGGCCGGGGCCTGAAGCGGCTGCGACCGCAAAGTCGTGGCCGAACTCGATTGCGCGGCGCTGGGCGCGGTTGGGTCGCCTTGAAGGTGGCAACGCCGTCATTGACGGGATAACGGAGGGCAGGCGGGAAGTGCTGGGCGCGGCCGCGCCGGCTTCAACCACATTCGCCTCAGGCTGGCGGGGCGCGAGATCGCGAGGCTCGAGCTTGGGGGTTTGTGGGAGGGGCGAGGGGCCGGGGGGAACTGGTGCAGAGGGAGCGTGGAAACTGGTGGGGGCTGGGCGCGGAGATGGATCGCGATGAATCGAGCCGGAGAAGGGTTTGAAGAAGTCGAGCGGGGAGGGAATGCGTGTGGCCGCGGCGGGGAGAGACTGGGGCCGGAGCGGGCCAGGTGCCTGCGGTTGTGCCTGCGGCGAGATATCGCTCATCGGACGGGTTGAAGAGAGCGAAGCGGATGCGGCGGGCTGTGCAGCGCGTTCGCGTGCGGGCGCGCCGGCGGTGGCGGGGTCCGGGAGGCGGGCGATTCGGAGGAGGAGGTAGGAGGCGGAGAGCGCGATGCGCTGGCGGCGGAGGCGGAAAACTTGGCCGCGGTTCGGGCCGTCGTGGTCATTGCGCTCGATGGGGAAGAGCGTCTGGCGGTGCGGGGCTTCGGGGGTTGAGGTCTCGGCGAGGGTTCGCTTGAGGGAGTGCACGACTTCGGGGAGCGCGGTGGTTGCGCCGAGGCGCGCGGCGGAGGCGACGGCGCGAGAGAGCTCGGTGAGCTGCTGCTGGGTGCCCGGCTGGAGGAGCCAGAGGGTGAACTGGGGGAAGGGGATGTTGTGGGCCGCGGCGATCTGGGTGAGGGAGCGGGTGGCGGCGGCGATTTCGGAGAGGAGGGAGGCGGCATCGGGCGCGGCGCGGGGTGCTGCCGGGGAGGGAGCGGGGGTGGAGGCAAACTGTGTGGCCGCGGCGGGATGCGCGAGGGGTTGTGGGGGCCGATGCGGCGCGGGCTGGGCAGGAGAGGGGGCGGCGTGCGGGGGCCTTGGCCAGCCCTGGCGTGTGGGGGCGACCCCCGGACCGTGGGGGGCACGGGGCGATGGGGCCGACGGGAGGGCCTGGGGCTCGAAGGGGATGGCCGCGGCGGCGGGCATGATTGGTTTTAGTATGGCGTACGGACACCAAGCTGTCAAGGGTTGTATTTGGATTTTGATAGATTGTGGAGAAGGCGAGGAAGGCCTCGCGCCGAGGTGCGAAGACGCAGAGGGAGGACGGCCGCGAATAGAGGCGGGGGAGAGTGGGAAGTGGGAGAGTTGGAGGTGGAAAGAGGGAGGTGTGGGAGGTCGAGTCGGAATCAAAAAGCTGCGCGCAAGACCACCTGTTGTTGGGTGGTATTTTGTTCGAGAAAGAGCAGCACCGAGGTCGCCCCAAAGCTGGCGACCTCGGTGGCACTTGCCGGGTGACGCGGAGTTGGTCCCCTCGAAGAACATGGGGACAGTATGGCTTATGGACGGGTGATTGTCAAGGGATTTGTTTGGGATGTGGAAGGATGCTGCAAGTGGTTGGTGGGGAGGGGGATAGGGCCCAGGGGGCCGAGAGGACCGATCGGTCGGATAGCTGAGAGACGCGGATGCCAGGGGCTGCCGCCTCCCGGCACCCCCCGCTCGGAACACACTGAACGTGTTGCCAAGTGTGGCTTCCTTCGCCCCATCCGGGGCGAGACAGGATCTGCGATCCCTTCTACGGGTTGCGCTCGCCCGCCATTCGGCGGGTTTCGCTTCACCCGTAGCTACATCCCGCGGCCCCGTTCGGGGCCAAAGGCGAGCAGCGCGAGATCGGCCGAGCATGGGGAACGTTTTGTGGCCGTGTTCGCCCGGATGGGGCGAAGGAAGTCATTGCGAGAACCTGATGCGATCGGCTAACCCGGGGCTTCGGTCGCGGAGCCGACCTCAGCCCCGGCGTCGGGATCGCATCAAGACGCAGATCGCGCGAGGTTCAGGCGGAGGAGGTTGGCGAGGACTCGCTCTTCGATCTCGGCGCGCTGGGCGGTGAGAGGGTGATCGGCGGGGAGGGGCTGGCCTGCGCCGGTATCGATCCAGACCTCGGCCCAGTCGTCGGGCCATTCGCCATCGGGGTCGGTGGCGCGGTATGCGCTGAGGACTGCGCGGTCGAGCTTTTCGTGGGCGAGGCGGAGCCAGGTGGGGCGCTCGTTGTAGAGGTTGGTGAGCGTGCGCTTCTTGAGTTTGGGGTCTTGCGCGGCCGCGGCCATGATGGCGGAGTGGCGGATCAACGGGCGTGCGGCCTCCGGCACATCGGCGAAGTCATCGGCGGCATCGATGCGCCTGGCGATGGGGTCGAGCCACTCGGGCGGGTTGAGCCAGCGCTCGCGCTGGGTGTCGAGGTCCTTGGCCGCGGCGGCGATGGCGAGGTAGGCGGGGCGATGGTACCCTATCCTTCACCGAAAACGAGACTACACGATGCGCGGACAAGTAGGCCAGAAACGCAGACTGATTCAGGTGACCGAGGCGAACCTGCGCAACGGGCACCTGTATTTGACCGGTCACCTCGGGTTCTTCCCGGCGGCCTGTTTTGGGTCGTCCAGCAAGAAGGGAACACAGGGACAACCACTGACGCTCGAAGTTGCGGGACTCAAAGCACCGGTCCTCACAGACATTCCGACCGAGGCCGACGGCACCGAGCCTCGCAAGTTTTTCCGCAACCGCGCGTGGGTGCCTGAGTTCCTCAAGGCCAACAAGATCAAGGGGGGCGACTTCGTGATGCTGGAAAAGCTCGACCGCTTCAACATCCGCATCGCACCGGCCGTCGCCCAGGACATACAGACTCACTTGGAGTTGGAGAGCCGCAAGACCCGCCGCCGCGAGATCATCGAATCCAAGGTCAAGCCGACCGAGACCGGCCACAACGGACACAAGACATACCGCTGGCCGACCCGCGCGCCGCGTGCCGAGTACAACGCCGCATCGAACCCCGACCCGCGCGGCCTCGCCGCGATTCAGCGTCTCAACTGGCGTTCATTCCGCACCATTGATCTGTTCGCGGGCATCGGCGGCATC